>NZ_BLZO01000059.1 GCF_014132355.1 Okeania sp. KiyG1 | reverse complement strand
GAGTAGGGAGTAGGGAGTAGGGAGTAGGGAGTAGGGGGAAAGATAGGAAAGTTGTGCCCTAGCAAAACGGCTGGAAGTCAGGAGTCAGGAGTCAGGAGGAGAAATAATTATAAAGATGAGCGTAGTTATGACGATTGAAGAATTATGTCCAATTAAACGGATTTGATATCACTATTAAAGATGCGGGTATATATGTTTTTTCAAAGTCTTAATATAGCAATATGATTTGAGTTGTGAGATATTGAAAACTTTTAGGGAACACCGGATCTGGGATCTGGGATCTGGGAACAGAGAAGAAGAAAAAAAAGTAACCGCTCAATAATCCGGGGTAAATCTGTAAATGGCAAGCCTCAAATGGCGTAAAATCATTCCTAAACTGATAGTCCGCCCCCATTTATTGAGCAGATACGAAAAAAACATATCATATGAATATAATAATTGCTATATTCTATACTTTTAAGGAATATCTCAATTCTCACAACTCATTCCTGATTGCTATATTTAACATAAAACGATATATTTACTGATGCATAAAATAGTATTTATGGTGTAATAGAGGCAAAATTTTACCGAATAATTAAGGTTTAAAGCCTCTCCTTTTAAGGAGAAACAAGCGGTCGAGGGATGGCGAGGAAACCTCGCCATATCCAATCGACCAAGAGAGAAAAAATTTTCCTTTGATTCAATCCTCTTCCTTTTAGGGAGAGGTAATTATCAATTATCCATTATCAATTATCAATTATTGAAGCATCTTTCATTACTGATTTCTTTCTCTATCTGAGATTTTTTCTTGACGATCGACAAGTTGATGAAATAAAATTAAAATAAACTTAACATTAGTACTTTTTAGGTACTAGACTACTAGACATAATTCACTCTTTTTTTCTCCCCTACCTTTCAATGTTCTTGCTGAACAATCTCCAAAAAATAAAAACTATGCTAACTCTCCCTGGCTATTCAAATTTACAAACCTTATACCAAGGCAACAATAACATATTATATAGGGCATTACGTCAGTCTGATTCTACCCGAGTTGTCCTCAAAACGCAAACTTCTGAATACCCAGCTCCAGAAGAAATTGCGCGTATTAGACATGAATACAATATCCTCAAAAACCTCAACTTTGAAGGAATTGTCAAATCCATAGACCTGATCCACCAAGAATATCGCCTCATCCTCGTCCTCGAATACTTCAACTCCCTATCTCTCAAACAATATATAACAGACTCATCGATCGCAATTTTCCAATTTCTCAATATAGCCATCCAACTTAGTGAAACCCTAGATAAAATACATCAACAACAAATCATCCACAAAGATATTAAACCCCACAACATCCTGATCCAAACCACCACACAAAAAACAAAAATCATCGACTTCAGCATTGCCACCCGTCTAGAAACAGAAACTCAGAGCATCATCAACCCAAATTATATAGAAGGCACTCTAGCTTATATATCTCCAGAACAAACTGGACGCATGAACCGCTGCATAGACTATCGCAGTGACTTCTACTCCTTGGGTGTCACCTTCTATCAAATGCTCACTAAACAGCTTCCCTTCCATAGCAATGACCCAATGGAAATCATCCATTCCCACATAGCTAAAACCCCTATTCCCCCACACCAAATTAACCCAGAAATTCCCATTGCTATATCCTTAATAGTGATGAAAATGCTATCAAAAAACGCTGAAGACCGCTATCAAAGCGCCCTCGGATTAAAAGCAGACCTTGAATATTGCTTGAGTAAACTACAAACCATTAACAGAATTCAAGCTTTTACTCCAGGAAAGAAGGACAAAAAAGGTCAATTTAACATACCCCAGAAACTCTATGGTAGGACAAAAGAAGTCAACCTCCTCTTAGAAGCTTTTGGTCGTGTCAGTAAGGATGGCAATAATAAGGATGGCAATAATATTAATCAATGCAATAAAGAAATCATTCTAGTTACAGGTTACTCCGGGATCGGTAAAACCAAAGTTGTTAATGAAGTACATAAACCCATAGTTAAAGCCAGAGGCTATTTTGTTGGTGGCAAATTCGATCAATTAAAACGAGATATTCCTTATGCTGCTATCAGCCAAGCTTTTCAACAGCTAATTCGCCAGTTACTTACGGAAACTACACTAAAAGTTACCGAATGGAAGCAGAAACTATTAACCGCATTAGGAGAAAATAGTCAAATCATCATTGATATCATCCCAGAATTAGAATTAATCATCGGTAAACAAGAAAAAGCAGCGCAGTTAGGAGCAACTGAATCACAAAACCGTTTCAATCAACTATTCGGAAAATTTGTCCGTGTCTTTGCTCAACCAGAGCATCCATTAGTTTTATTTCTCGATGACTTACAGTGGGCTGACCTAGCATCATTAAACCTGATCGAACAATTAATGACGGACAGCGAAACCCAACACTTATTATTGATCGGAGCTTATCGAGACAACGAAGTTAGCCCAGTACATCCGACCATCCAAACCATAGAAAAAATCCAAAAAACCAGCACAACAGTTAATAAAATTATATTAGAACCTCTAAAAATAAATCATCTCAGACAATTAGTAGCAGAAACATTATCAGAAGAAGCTACTACAACTAATGAGCGACTCATTCAATTATCAGACCTACTATACAGTAAAACTCAAGGTAATCCGTTTTTCTTAACTCAACTCCTCAAAACATTGTATACAGAAAAATTATTAACATTTGATTTTACAGTTGGATCTTGGATTTGGGATATTGAGCAGATTCAAAGTTTTGGAATAGCAGATTTAGGAGTAGTAGAATTAGTTGCTAGGAATATTGAAAAACTATCAACAACTACCCAAAAACTTTTAAAACTAGCAGCTTGTATTGGTAATAAATTTAGTTTGGATGTATTAGCAGTTGTTAACGAAAAATCTGCGACTCAGACAGCACAAGATTTATGGAATGCTTTACAAGCAGGTTTAATATTACCACTAACTCAGGATTATAAAATTCCCTTATTATTTTCAGAAAACGACAATGCCGAAGAATTATTATTTGATAAATCTAAGGTAAGTTATCGTTTTTTGCATGACAGAGTGCAGCAAGCAGCATATTCACTTATTCCCGAAGAAAATAGAAAAAAATTCATCTAAAAATCGGTAAGTTGTTGTGGAAAAGTATTCCCTCTGAACAAATAGAAGAGAATATATTTGATGTGGTAAATCAGTTGAATATAGGGCGAGATTTAATCACAGAAACAGAGTTAAAAGAAGGGTTGTTAAAATTAAATTTATGGGCGGGGAAAAAAGCCAAAGGAGCTACAGCTTATGAGGCGGCGGGTAGATATTTGAATCTAGGGTTAGAGTTGTTACCCACAAATAGTTGGGAGAGTCATTATGAATTGACAAGAGAACTCTATGTAGAAACACTAGAAGTTGAGTATCTCAACACTAATTTTGAGCGGGCGCAAAAATTGTCAGAATTTATATTTGCCAGAACTACAAAATTACTTGAACAAGTCAAAGTTTATGAATTATTAATAGAATTTCATACCTCTCAAAACCAAAGTAAACAAGCACTTGATACTTCTTTGAATGTATTGGAAAAATTTCAACTTACCTTCCCAAAAAAAATTAGTAAATTAACGATCATCAAAGAATATTTATCCATCAAATTTTCCCTTAGTCGCTACTCAGTCGATAATTTAGCTAATTTGCCAGAAATGAATGACCCCTACAAGCTAGCAGCGATAAAAATAGCAATTTCTGCTATTCCTGTTGCTTTTGGTGTTAATCCTAACCTGTTTCCATTACTAATATTTAAAATGGTGGATCTATGTTTAAAACATGGAAATTCACCTCTATCTGCTTATGTATTTGGAAGTTATAGCATTATTTTATGTTCAGCTATAGGAGATTTTGAGACCGGATACAATTTCGGAGTTTTATCTATAGAGTTATTAAATAAATATAATGCCAAAGAATATAAAGCAAAAGTTTATCTGATGTTTAATCTTTTTATTAAAATCTGGAAAAAACATCTCAAAGAAACAGAATCAGAATTAGTAGAATCGTTTCAATATGGGTGGTTAAATGGGGATATTCAATATGCTTGTGAATGTGCTATTACTTATTGTGCCAATATTTTATTTCGAGGTAAAAATTTGGAAGAAACAGCGAAAATTCAAAAAGATTATCTAACTATAATTATCAGCAGTCAAAAAAAATACTACATAAATGTCGCTAGCGCATGGAATGATTGTGTCCAATATCTTTTGAGTGATTCAAGTGAGAGAAAATTAGGTATTTTGGCCAAGCTCGATCAAAATTATGCTGACAGTTTTATCCAGGCTAATAATCAGGCGGGTATCTTAGAAATTAGCCTGATAAAATTGATGATTTTTATTTATTTAAAGATACTTTACAAGCAGTAAAAGTTGCTACATTTGGAGAAAAGTATCAAGAGAGTTTGAAAGGTACAATGTATTTTGCTCAATACAACTTCTACTACTCCCTAGCGCTGCTCGCCAACTACTCCACTGTACCCCCGAAAGAACAAAAACAATACTTAAAGCAAGTCAAATCCAACCAAAAACAAATGAAAAAATGGGCACAGCACGCCCCGATGAACTTCCAACACAAATACGAGCTGGTAGAAGCAGAAATGGCTAGAGTTTTAGGTGAAAATGAAACAGCAGCAACCTACTACGAAAGAGCAATTTCTGGAGCATCAGAAAATGGTTACATCCACGAAGAAGCGATCGCCAACGAAAGAGTGGCAGAATTTTATCTGTCTCTTGGTAGAGAAAAAGTAGCCAAAGCCTACATGACGGACGCCTATTACTGCTATATTAATTGGGGTGCTACTGCCAAAATCAAAGACCTAGAAGAACGCCACTCCAAGCTAATTATTCGCACCCAAACACCAGAAATCACAAAAATTGATCTCACAAAAACTATATCTTCAATTACCAGCAAAACTAGCAAAAACCTCGACTTTTATACTATTATTAAAGCCTCCCAAACTATATCAGAGGAAATCGAACTAAATAGCTTGCTTGATAAATTGATGCACATCCTCATGGAAAATGCTGGAGCCAATAAAGGAACTTTAGTTTTGAACAACTCTGGCACTTGGGAAATTCCTATTCAATGCCTGAGCGGCGACTCTGACTCATGCATCACACATTTCGACGACCTAAATAAAAGTTTACCCCATACTGTTATCAACACCGTCAAACAGACTCAACAAACTGTACTCATCAATCAGCTTGAAACAGAAACTACCTTCGCTGGAGATCCATACTTGATCGAACACCAGCCCAAAAGTCTCTTGTGTACTCCGATCCTCAAGCAAGGAAAATTTATTGCTCTCCTCCTCCTAGAAAACAGCCTGGCTACAGGAGCATTTACTCCAGACCGCATAAAAGTCCTCCAGCTACTTATGACCCAAGCTGCAATCTCCATAGAAAACGCCAGACTTTACAAGAATCTAGAAGAATACAACTACAATTTGGAAGCCCAAGTCAAACACAGAACTCAAGCACTTCAGGAGAAAAACCTAGACTTACAGCAAACCCTGCTTAAATTGCAAGAAACTCAAACTCAATTGATCCAAACGGAAAAAATGTCTGCTTTGGGACAAATGGTCGGAGGAATTGCCCACGAAATTAATAATCCCATCACCTTTATCTCCAGTAATATCACTCATGCTCGCGAATATTTCCACGAGTTACTTGAACTGGTCGAACTTTACAAACAAAACTCTTCGGGTTCTAATTCAGCCATAGAAGAGAAATTAGAAGAGATCGATTTAGAGTTTTTGGGTGACGATTTAGAAAAATTGTTTGATTCCATGGAAACAGGGAGCAATCGCATTAGTACAATTATTCTTGGTTTGCGGAACTTCTCTCGCCTTGATGAATCAGACATGAAGGAGGTAGATATCCACGAAGGATTAGAGAATACTTTAATGATTTTGCAACATAGGCTCCAAGCTAATAGCTCCCGCCCAGAAATTGCTATAGTCAAAAACTACGGAAAATTACCCCCAGTTAACTGTCGGGCCAGTCAACTAAATCAAGTATTCCTACAGATTCTCAGCAACGCGATCGATGCTTTAACAACTTCGGAGATTGGAAGTGGCCTCGAAATTTCCATTACTACTGAGGTGCAAGACGCACAAACTGCTAGAATTCGCATTGCTGACAATGGGATAGGAATGAGCGAAATCGCTTGCCAACGGGTATTTGAACCGTTCTTCACCACTAAACCGATCGGCCAAGGAACTGGACTTGGGTTGTTTATTAGTTACCAAATCGTTACTCAGCAACATAGAGGACAATTGAAGTGTATTTCTCAACTGGGACAAGGCACGGAATTGATTATAGAAATTCCTATTGAGGGATGATGTGAAACTTGCGTCATTGGCAATAATATTTCTCATAAGCGCTGCTGAGTAAAGCAATTTTAATTGTCAGAGATTGCTTATCTAACCACCTTCTCAAGGAGAGGACTACTGAAAATTTTTCCCTCATTTACTGAGCAGTATATCCTCCATCAATTATCAGATTATGTCCTGTAACGAAGGAAGTGCTTTCAGAACATAACCACATTACTGCTTCAGCAACTTCCATTGGTTTACCGATTCGCCCAACAGGATGCAACCCATCGATCAAAGTAAGTTGGTCGGGGGTAAAATTATTCTCCAAAGCATCAGTTTTTATAGCTCCGGGACTAATTGTATTAATCCGAATATTAGATTTAGCATATTCAATTGCTGCTGCTCTAGTTAAACCAATAATTCCAGCTTTAGCTGCCGAATACACAGACATACCAGGCATGATAGTCACAACACCACCAACAGATGACATATTAACAATTGCGCCACTTCCTTGTTCGAGCATTATCGGAAGTTCATATTTCAGAGAAAGCCACATACCTTTTAGATTTGCGTTGATTATATAATCCCAATCATCTTCTGTATGCTCGGTTAGCGGACGGTTTAACCCATTACCCACATTGTTAAAGGCGCAGTCGAGCCGACCGTAAGATTCTACTGTTTTATTGATTAGTGCTTTCACTTCATTAGGTTGAGACACATCAGTCTTGACAAAAATAGCATCACCACCTCTGGCGCAAATTTCTTGTACTGCCTTTTCTCCTTCAGTAGCTCGCCTACCAGCTATGACTATCTTAGCTCCAGCCTGTGCAAAAGCGAGAGCTGTTGCTTTTCCTATGCCTGATGTGCCACCTGTAATTAATGCAATTTTGCCATCAAATTCTTTTGATAATGACATCTTTCAATATTCCTTTTGTTTCAATAAATCTGGAAATCTATTAACCTGAATAAAATCCAGTTAGTTTACAGCGCTTTTCATTTGAGTAGACCACAAAGTAGGGACGTTGCATGCAACGTCCTTACAGGGTTATCATTCTCCCCTACTTCCCTACTCCTCTACTCCCCTACTCCCCGCTCCCCTACTCCCCTACTCCCCTACTATCTTAATAATAAGTATTCAACCGGACATGATATTATTGGGCAGTGTATCCTCCGTCAATTATTAAATTCTCTCCTGTAATGAAGGAAGCACGATCTGAACAAAGCCACACTGCAGTTTCCCCAACCTCTTCAGGAGTACCAATACGACCTATAGGATGAGGATGCTCTTCTAAGAACTTATTGAGTTGTTTGGTAGGAAATTTATTTAATATTGGAGTTCTAATGAAGCTAGGATTCACAACATTGATACGGATGCCTGATTTTGCGTACTCAATTGCTGCAGCTCTGGCCATAGCTATCACCCCACCCTTGCTTGCTGAGTAAATAGAAAGGTTGGGTATGCCTATTACACCTGCAATAGAAGAGTTGTTGACAATTGCACCGCTACCCTGTTTAAGCATTTGTGCAATCTCATACTTCATAGAAAGCCATGTTCCCTTGAGATTAATATTGATAATACAATCCCAATCTTCTTCAGAAGAATCAGTGATTGGATGTATTTGTGAAATACCAGCATTGTTGAATGCACAATCTAAACGGCCATAAATATCTACAGTTTTGTTCACTAATGCTTCTACTTCCCTAGCCTGAGACACATCAGTCTTGACAAAAATAGCATCACTACCTCTAGCACAAATTTCGTGTACTGCTTGTTCTCCTTCCTCAACACCTCTGCTGGCAATGACTACCTTGGCTCCAGCTTGAGCAAAAGCAAGAGCTGCTGCCTTACCTATACCGGATGAACCTCCTGTAACTAAAGCAACTTTTCCATCAAATTCTTTTGAGAATAACATCTTTAATACTCCTGTTATTTATGATCGGCTAAAACTCATTTAGATCATGTCCGGTAGCATCGATATTGTATAGAGAAGGTAAGGAAGAAGGAAGAAGGAAGAAGGAAGAAGTAGGGGCGATTTCCTAGGTCATGCTCCGCAAACGGGTAATTAGGAGCATTCCGGAACGGAAATCGCTCCTACAAGAGAAGGAAAAACCTTATATGGTGCTAGATATTTCCCCAACTTTATACACAAACGATTGCGTTCGGACATGATATTAGATTTTATCTTCTCTTTTTCCTGCTCCTAGTTCCCTTTCACAAAGATTGGATTACCGAATAATTAAGGTTTAAAGCCTCTCACTCGCCGTGGAGAAACAAGCGGTCGAGGGATGGCGAGGTCTCCTCGCCATATCCAATCGACCAAGAGAGAAAAAATTTTCCTTTGATTCAATCCTCTTCCTTTTAGGGAGAGGTAATTATCAATTATCCATTATCAATTATCAATTATTGAAATAGTTTTAATTCTGAACAACATTATTGCAAGAATTTTCATCATCCACGCAATGATAAAAGAAAAAGAAGAAGAACTAATTTATTGAGCAGTATATCCTCCGTCAATTATTAAATTCTGTCCTGTAATGAAAGATGATCGACCTAAAGATAAAAATAAAACTGCTCCACTTACTTCATCAGAATCAGCAAAACGCCCCATTGGAGGAAGAGAAAGACCTTCTAAAAATTGATCGACTCGCTCTGTAGGAACCTTCTCAAATATAGGTGTTTCAATAAAACCAGGACTAATGACATTGATGCGGATGCCTGATTTAGCATACTCAATGGCTGTAGCTTTAGTCATGGCTATAACTCCACCTTTACTTGCTGTATAAACAGAAATATTTGCCATACCAACCACACCTGCAAGAGAAGAGTTGTTGACAATTGCACCGCTATCCTGTCGAAGCATTTGTTTTATTTGGTATTTCATACAAAGCCAAACTCCTTTAAGATTAATGTTCATAACATAATCCCAGTCATCTTCTGAGTAATTGATTAATGGACGTAGCACTCCAACACCAGCATTGTTGAATGCACAGTCTAAACGGCCATAGGTATCTACGGTCTTGTTCACTAATGCCTCTACTTCGTTAGCCTGAGACACATCAGTCTTCACAAAGATAGCATCACTACCTCTAGCACAAATTTCGTGTACTGCTTGCTCTCCTTCCTCAACACCTCTGCTGGCAATGACTACCTTGGCTCCAGCTTGAGCAAAAGCAAGAGCTGCTGCCTTACCTATACCGGATGAACCTCCTGTAACTAAAGCAACTTTTCCATCAAATTCTTTTGAAAATGACATCTTTGATACTCCTTTGATTTTTCTTAATAACACTTATCTGAGAATGTTGAAAATAATTGGTGAAATTCTTTTAGAGAGTGAAGTAATGTATACAATGACAATTTAACAAAAACTTCACTCTCAAAATAAATTAAACTCCAACTGTTGTAGTGAGCTTCATCAAACTTTCTGATGTTGGAGGAACAGCTCCTAAAGCCACATCACCCCAACGCATAAGATGAGCAGCAGCAGCCCCTGAAAAACCATGAGCATAGGTCATCACTAAATCACCTTTTTTAATTTTTTTCTGTTCGGCTGTATGATATAAAGCAGCCATCACCGAAGTAACAGAAATATTTCCATACTGAGGAAAGATATCAATAGTTTTGTGTTTAGGAATATTCAATTCTGAAGCACAAAAGTCAATGTACCCGGCAGTAGGTGGATAAAGTACAAAGAAATCTATATCTTCCAGTTTAATTCCTGATTGAGATAATACTTTTGTAGAGCATTCTTGAAAATATTTAATCAATAAAGAAGTGACATATTTGACAGTTTCTTTATTGATGGCAATTAATAATTTTATTTCTCCTTTTTCATCTACACTAAGTTTGGGATAAACTACATCACAAGATTCATGGGTATTCGTTGAATAAGAATGAAGTAATCCTTCTCCTGTTTGAACTTTTTCCACAATAAAAGCTGCAGCTCCATCTCCAAGAGTAAAAGAAAATGGATTTGTATGCTCTATATGCCTAGAATAATCGCATGATACAGACACTAAAATTCTGTCTATTTTCTGGCTTTGGATTGCATAAACAGCATGGTCTAAGGCTAATAAAGCACCTCCACAACTAGCATTCATATTCCAAGCTGTACCTCTAAAACCTAATTCTCGCGCAATTAAAGTGGCATTGCCAATTACTAATCTTTCTGGAAACATTGCACAAGAAATTAGCAAGTCTACTTCATTAATTTCTAGTTTTGCAGCTTGCAACACCTTTTCTATTGCTCCACATTCAAGAGTCATAGTAGTTTCATCTCCAGTTAAAACTCTTCTTTCTAAAGTGCCTCGAAAAATATCTTCTCGATAAGGTTTAACAGCTTGCACCCAATTATCATTTTGTTGTGATTCGTTGTCAAACAGTTGCAAAGTTTGATTTTTTTGTTCGAGTTTAAGTAACAAATCTGGATAGTTCTTTTTCCAGTGATCGTTTGTTAATACATACTCTGGAAAATTAACTGCAAGTGCTCGGATACCTACAGATTGATTCATTGTTATTTATTCCTATTTATTTACAAAAAAGTGGAAGTTGAGCAGTTGTTGGGATGAAAACAGTAATTTTTGTCAAAACTTAGGCAGCAATGCAATATGTAGTAGACTGACACAGCTAAAACTGTGCAATAGATTTTTATTTCTAGTTGTCTTTATCTCTTCTACTCCCCTACTCCCCCACTCCCCCACTCCCCTACTCCCTAATGCACAATTTAAGGTGTGTCGGTCCAGTAGGTTGGGTTAAGCTACTCGTTAGCGGAGCTTATCTGGAGGAGAAACCCAACAAAGACTTGGTGGTGTTGAGTCGATGTCAAAGATCGACTACGGTACTAAGTATGCTGCAAAACACGCTTGAGAACTTTCCCTGTAGAATTTTTGGGAATAGAATCAACAAAGCGAAATGTATGAGGCACTTTATAATTTGCTATTCTCTGAGAACAAAAACTTTTCATATCCTCAGCAGCAACAAATTGACTAGACTTGAGAACTATATTAGCATTCACAACCTCCCCTTTCAGGCGATCGCTCATACCATATACCGCTGCCTCAAGTACAGCAGGATGTTCCAGAATTACTTTTTCTACTTCGGAAGGATACACTTTGAACCCAGAAACATTAATCATATCCTTCAAGCGGTCAACAATATAGAAATAGCCATCCTTATCCATCCTGCCTAGATCGCCTGTATGAAACCAGCCATTACGCAAGACTTTCTGTGTTTCTGTTGTACGATTCCAATATCCTAACATGACATTCGGACCGCGTATTAACAGCTCTCCAACTTCCCCACATTCAAGCTCGTTGCCAGCTTCATTTACAACTTTCATTTCTACGTTTTCAATTGGCATTCCAATGGAACCCAATTTATATCTCAAATCGTGATTGTAACAAGCAAAAGGTGAAGTTTCTGTTAATCCATAACCCTCATATATCAGTTTACCACAAAATTCTTGCCACTGACACACAAGTTCTACAGACATTTTAGCAGCAGCACTAAAATAATAGCGTACGGAGTTAAAATCTGACTGCGATACACCAGTTTCCAGCAAGCGTAAAAACACTGTCGGAACTCCAAAAAACATGGTAACGCCATGATTTTGAACAGCTCTCAATACATCTTCTTGCTTAAACCGTCGCTGCAAAATAATTGTTGCGCAAGCGTTTAACCCACCATTGAGAATAAAATTCTGACCGAAACAGTGGAAAAGGGGTAAAAAAAGCAACAATTTATCATCAGAGTCAGTATTACAACAATGCTTAACTGAGTGCATATTAGAACAGATATTCCCATGAGACAGGGTTGCCCCTTTAGGAAAACCAGTGGTGCCAGAAGTGTAAACAATAGCAGCAGGGGTAGTCGGTTCCATGGAAACTGCCTTGAAATCAGAACTCTCTTTTTCCATCAGAGTAGACAAGCTGATATTTGTATCTGTTTCACCCTCAGCAATTAAAACGTTCTTCAGAAAAGTTAGATCCCGGTCGGGTATTTGCTCCCTCAAAGATGCTGTTGTCACAACTGCTACTGCTTCACTATCATTAAGGATGAAGCAAACTTCATCACTTTTCAGCATTGAATTAACAGAAACAACCACGGCACCAAGTTTGAGAATTGCTAAATAAGTAATGACAAATTCAGGAATATTTGGCAACAACAAAGCTACGCGATCGCCACATTTTATTCCCAAATGTCGCAAACCATTAGTTACACGATTTGCTAACTCATTTAGTTCGCCGTAAGTAAAAGCTTTTTCTTCAAAAATTAAAGCTGTTTTTTGAGGGAAAAATTGAGCGCCTCTTTCAATATGTTGTGTAATATTCATCGTTATTTTGTCACCCAAAATATTTGTTTTTCCATGGTGTAGAAAGTAGTTTTATAGTAAGCATTCAGCCGTCAGCTATTAGCTATCAGCTAATTTTTTGGAAGCTAAAAGCAACCTTTGAAGTAGTTTATTTGGCAATACAATCAGCCGGAGCTATGATTTTACATATTTGTTGCCAATCCCTAGTATCTAGTTGAAAAATTTTTCGGCAATGGTCGATTGTTTCTACCCAAAATTGTAGTTTTTTGCAGAATTTAGTTTTATGAAAAAGAGACAACCATCTACAACAAACTTCTGGGAAAAAAGTTTTAATTTTCATGGAAATATCCTTATTTTCCTGGCTTAACCAATCAAAATGAAGAAGTAGGGGAGTCAGGGAGTGGGGGAGTCAGGGAGTGGGGGAGTGGGGGAGTAAGGGAGTAGGGGAGTGGGGGAGTAGGGGAGTGAGGGAGTAGGAAAGAAACCGAAATACATCCTCTCTCTTTTAATTCGACTTGAAGTAATTAGGGCTTGCTGATTAAATCTAAAAGCATTGACATATAAAGAAAAGAGCCTTTTTGGGGCCTTTAAAAAGTGCCTGGTTTTCAGTTCTTCATGCTCAAAAAGTTAGTATTTTAGGCGGCTTTGTTGTACAAAAGACGATCTGGTAAGTTATTTTTTTGCTAGTCCCTTACTCAAGCGTACGCTCACTTTCGGGAGATTGATGTTTGATTTATCTATTGTCCAATAGTTATGTTGAGTTTAGATAGAGTCAGAGTCAAGCGTACGTTCACTTTCGGGAGATTGATGTTTGATTTATCTATTGTCCAATAGTTACAGCAGTTTCCGCCCATTATGAAGTACATCTCGGGAGTCTAGTCGCAGCTATATACTTTCATGCAACAAAGCCATTTTAGGCGCATAGTTGGGCAGAAAAATCATTCTTACAATTCTTACTCCTACCTCCTGTAAATTCCCATTTATCCTGTCTTCCCCTCCCCTCCTGGCTATGCTTTACCCACATATTTCTTAACATAAAACTTGACTAAATTGACAAGTTATGGGTAAGTCTTAGTTCGTCTTTTTCGGGAGAAAAATGTATTGAAAAATACGTTTTTTTGATAACTGTAGACGTAAGCATTCAGCTGTCAGCTATTAGCCATCAGCTATTGCTTTTAGTTTTAGATAAAAGCTTTACTAATTTAGGCAGAATTTATACTTAAGGAGCCATGTAAGAATAAGTTGTACAAATTTTATCTGGGATAAATTGTTAAATATAGCTTCCATTAAAAAAACTGTTCAAGTTATTTTTACACGACTACTAACTATAAAAGCTGGCACTCAACAGTCTATATTCATTAAAACCTCATCATGATAGCTGATAGCTGACTGCTAATAGCTGAATGCTTACCTGTAGACAGGATTCTTCCTCCCGCTCCTCCCCATCCTCCCCATCCTCCCCATCCTCCCCACCCTCCCACAAGGGTTTCAGGAGTTATGGGTAAGGGATAGCCCCTCCCAGGAGGGGCGAGGGGTGAGTTGTCTCCTACCCCAGCAAAAAGACTTTCCATACGCAAACCCTAATCAGAGCTGACATCATTAGGTAATTTGTTCCCAGTTCAATCAATACCATTACGGTTGCAAGACTGCCAGAATAATTAGTAGGTTGCGCTGCAACTGAGCTTAAACCACAGGTAGCATATAAGTCAGAATTTTGCGTAAATCCCGATTAATAAAGGTAGTGTTGAAGGTAACTGTATAACCGATATTTCATATCAGTCTGAGTAACGATTATTTCGCTTTACCTGGCAACTTTACCTCTTTTTTTCTCTGTGTTGTTTCTAGCGAGTCGTAAATATTCAAAATAATCCTCTTATATCATGTCCGGTAGCATCGGTATTGTATAGCAAGAGTAGGGAACACCGGAGCTGGGAACAGGGAACAGTCAGGAATACCTAAGAGCAAGAAAAAAACTTAAATTTCTTGTAGATATTCACCTTTGGGTTTACACAAACGCGCCCCAGCGGACATGATATTATGAGTAAAGATATAGGGGATAATATTGTATAACCTAAACTTTACTCATAATTTTCAAAACAAACTAAAAACGAAGAGTTTTGTAATTATTTTTCATTCATCAATTCAGCAAAAATATTAGAAACAGCTTGACTAATCTGACCAGGAGCACTCAAATCATCTACAATTAGCGAAATATAAATATCTAAACTTTGTTCACAATCATCCCATATCAAGGACTTTTCTTTTGATACAGGTTTTCCTAACAGTTCTCTGACTTTATTATACAAAACTTTAGTTGCAGGTGACAAGTTTTTTTCTACATCATAATTACCAAAAAGTAGATAATTTTTTTGCTCCACTGCTTGGACAGCAAAAATCAAAGCGATCGCTAAATATTGTCGAAATAAATTAATAGAAGTTCGTGTCAAATTAGCAGAACCAAATCCTTGACTATTAATATTCTGATTAAACTGTTCCGCATGAGTAGGAAAACGGTCAGCTAGAGAATTCCCATAAAAAGTCAACAAAGGCATAATCGAATTGCCCGCAATTTGCAAACCCTTCAATCCCATATTCACTTTTCGTTGAGTATTGCCCACCAAAGAAGCAGGTAATCCACCATTAAATTCAGGAGTAACTAACAGAGCAATTTGAACATCTAGATGTTTAGCAATTAACCCAATCAAATAGCGCAATCTGTCCATTCCGACTCCTACATATTGACCCAGAAAATTACCGCCATGATAGCTACTTTGACATTTGGCATCAATTAAGGGATTATCAGTCACAGAATTAATTTCTGTCTCTATCTGACCAGCAATATCCCACAAACCATCTACCACGGGACCCAAATACTGCGGTAAACAGCGTATAGAATAACGGTCTTGAATCAAATCACAACCATCAAAGTGATTATCACCATTCAACTCATCACAACTCAAATAGGACCCAGACAGCAAATTAACCATTTGTTCTGCTACCCAAACTTGACCGGGGTGAGGTTTCAATCCATGAATAAATGGATGAAATGACTGATTCGTACCGCCCAGTGCTTGTATCATTAATGCGTGAGTTGCAATAGCTACAGAAAATAATGAATGAGCGTCATTTACACAATTGGCAGCTATTCCAGTCATCACAGAAGTACCATTAACCATTGCTAACCCTTCCTTAGCACACAAGGACAAGGTTGGTAATTTAAGTCGGTTAAGAGCTTCAATAGCTGAGATTTCTGTACCTTTGAAATCTACAGTAAATGCTGGATCTAAACCTAGTAATGCTCCAGTAATATGTGCCAGAGGGACTAGATCCCCACTAGCACCAATGGAACCTAAATCATACACATGAGGGGTAATTCCTTCGTTGAGGAATATTGCCATACGTTGGATTAATTCGTACCGAATACCAGAGGCACCTTTTGTATGAGAGTTCATCCGCAACAGCATAGCAGCACGAACATCTGCAATAGGGAGTCGATTTCCAGCTCCCGTTTTGAGAAACCAAATGAGGTTTTCTTGCAAAGCAGCAGCATCTTCACAGGAAATAGCTGTATTACCCATACCACCAAATCCTGTGGTGACTCCGTAAATTGATTTTCCGGTTTCTACGGCGTTGGTAATATAGTTGCAAGAGTCTTGGATACCTTGGCAGATATCTAGACGTTTTGTGAGTGTAACTGGGGCTCCTAATTTTGCTACCTCCGCTACCTGTGTGAGAGTGAGATTATGTTCGCCAACAACTATGGAGCTTGATTTTTGAGCAGATTGGGATTTCCTGATGAAGAAATTGTTGTCAATACTAGGTGCAGTTTTGACTTTGAGACTCTGATTGTAGAGAGATGAATAACTTTTATTCCCTGTCGATTTTTGAAGGGGTTGGTTGTTCAGGAATTTATTTCTCAATTGTATTTTCTCCTATTGAGGGATTGAAATCACAAGTTTACATGACTCATATCACCAACAAGATAGAAAGAATCTATTACAATAAGTAGTAGATGTCTACACATATCCATGTTGGATGAGGTGGCTAAGTTTAGTAAAACTGAACCACAAACTAACTCTAGAATTGCTACTAGAAACAGCAATTCGATATTTTAAAAGCGAAAGGCATCAATCGGTCTGTGATCGAGTAATCAATAGAAGATATTGTCAGTGTTCTCTATTGGTTTCTCTATCCAGGCTTTTATTTATGGGATTGTACAAAGAGTTAAAGCACAAGCAGGCGCATCTAGGAATTATTGATTAGCAGAGTTCATTCTTGAGAAGGTATTTACACACGACCTAACTTAAATGAAGTTTTACTGATGAAACTGGGCTTTAAGTAGGATAATAAATCGGTGAATCAAAATCATGAGCGAATAACTCAATCATAGTCTAACTCATCGCTCGTAACTTAATCTCAGCTAATTTATAATCTTAGCTAATTTAATATTACCACAAATATCGCTCAAGACTAACTGATTCATACTTAATTTGAGTATGTTTTTTTCTTACCATCTGAACTCAGTATTTTAACGGAGATATTTATTTAATGAATCTATACGACAATTATCGTAACAATCTTTAGATTAAGTTGTCAATAGATATTTTCATAATCTACAGAATTTTTCTTTGAAGTAGACTACAAAATAATTCTTTATTGGGCTTAGGATAAAGGATTTAGGGAGCAGAGAGTAGACAAATGCTTTGGCAACTGTAGTATATTTATGTTAGAACCACTATAAGTAAATTCCGCAGGTTCATTGATATAACAGGACTTACGCAAATCAACCTTGAAAACGCCATATGTAGGGGCGAATGACATTCATCCTCACTGGATTTAGTGTCTGTGCGTAAGTCCTGATAAGTATATATAAGTTGCCAGTTTTACCAAAAAATAGGGTCTAAAACCTCCTCTTTTAAGGGGATGAAAAAAATATTCGATTCAGTATTTTCAAGCCTCTGGCTTTCCTAGGTCATGCTGCGCAAACAGACAGAGGTACTGTAGCGTAGCTCCTCTGAAGGAGGCTAACTGATAACTGAAATGACACTTTCATTAATCATCTTTATTGGCCTTCTATAAAAATCAATTAGCAGCCATAAATACTTGATTTATTCGTCTAATTAGCGTTCGCTAGTCCCCTGATTTTAAGAGCTAGTTTGAACCCTTTTATATCATGTTGGTTAATTACTGGTAATCAAAAAAGTTGTGCTTCGATCCTTCTTTGATACCCCCTAATATCAAATCCGGTTGAATACCTATTATATAGTTGGGGAAGTAGGGGAGTAGGGGAGTGGGGGAGTGGGTGAGATTTAAGGCTTGAAGTATAGTTATAAACATATAACATATACTATATAACCGGATTCTATATCAGGACTTACGCACGGACACTAAATCCAGTAAGGACACCATTCGGCAGCTCTGCGGAGCACAAATGCCATTTACCCCTATATATGGCGTTTTCAAGGTTAATTTGTGTAAGTCCTGTATATAAAAAGGCAGGGTCAATTTATTGTCACTAGAAAAAAATTGATGGAGAGTGTGGGAAGTGTGGGAAGTGTGGGGAGAGTGGGAAGTGTGGGGAGAGTGGGAAGCGTGGGAAGTGTGGGGAGAAAAAGACACCTAGAAACAAAAATAAGACTGCACAGTTTTAGCTGTGGAGCTTCTACTACGGGATTTAATATTTATTCTCCCCTACTCCCCTACTCCCCCTACTCCCCTACTCCCCACTCCCCCTACTCCCCACTCCCCTACTCCCCCTACTCCCCACTCCCTACTCCCCACTCCCTACTCCCCACTACTCAGTAGAATCACTGAATATCATATCCAAATAAATTCGGGTCAACTTCTGCCAAATTCAAATCATCTAACCCATATTCAGTCCAACGTCTATCCACCATTGCAGCAACATCCGCATCGGACTCCAAAGCTGCACCCCACTCATGGTCAGTTTCAGGAGGAATCTTAGTAGTCGCATCTATTCCCATACGACCACCCAAACCAATTTTCTCGCTAGCAAAATCTAAACTATCAAAAGGTGTATTCGGCAAAATGAAAACATCTCTAGAAGGATCGACCTTAGAACTAATTGCCCATACTACTTGACGAGGGTCGCGAATATTAATCTTATCATCCACCACAATTACAAACTTTGTATAAGTAAACTGTGGTAAAGCACTCCAAAAAGCTAACGCTGCTCTTCGTGCTTGACCTGGATATGCTTTCTTAATAGAAATTACAGCAGCTTTGTAACTCAGAGCTTCCATAGGGAGGAAAAAATCAACAATTTCTGAAACTTGCTGTCGGAGAATAGGAGTATATATCCGGTTAAGAGCGATCGCCATCATCGCTTCTTCTTTCGGCGGTCTCCCACTAAAAGTTGTTAAATAAATCGGGTCTTTGCGGTGAGTCATACAGTGAAATCTAACCACCGGAGAATCTTCCAACCCACCATAATAACCCATGTGGTCGCCAAATGGTCCGTCTGGTAACACTTCTCCTGGAGTAATAGTACCCTCAAGCACAAATTCTGAATCTGCTGGTATTTCCAAATCTAGGGTTTTGCACTTATTTAGCTTGACACCTGAGCCACCGTAAAGTCCTGCGAATAGCCATTCTGACAAGTCTACAGGAATTGGAGTAGCAGCAGCCATAATAATTAATGGGTCTACTCCCAGAGCGATCGCAATCTCCAACTTTTTCCCATTTTCTGCTGCTTTTCGCAAATGTCGCGCTCCACCACGGACAGATAACCAATGCACTGTCATAGTATTACGCGACTGTAACTGTAACCGATAAACCCCTACATTTGGTGTACCTGTTTCACAATCTTTTGTAATCACCAAACCGAGAGTAATAATTTTACCCGCATCTCCAGGATAAGGGCGAATCATAGGAATTTGGTTTAAGTCGAGAGCGTCTCCCTCAACGACGACTTGTTGACAAGGAGGGAAAAAGTCGCGCCCTGGTTTTGCTTTGACAACATCAAACAAAACTTTGCCAAATTCCACTGCTTGGGAAATCTTTTTGGTGGTTTGGGTTGTTGCAGCATCCCCAATTTTTTACCCAAGGTTTCCAATTCCTGGGGTTTTTCCATATTCATTGCCCAGCATACTCGTTGTTCTGTGCCTAACAAATTTATTGCTATGGGGTGGTCAGACCCTTTGACATTTTCAAATAGGAGAGCTGGGCCACCCTTTTGCAGCATCCGGTTACAGATTTCTGCTATTTCTAGGTCTGGGTCAACTAAAGCTCTGATTCGGCATAGTTGTCCTCGGTCTTCTAAAATTTTCAGGAATCCTCTTAAGTCGCGGGCCATATTTTTATTAATTTTTGTTAAACAATGGTATGATATCACAGGAGTCATATCAGTTATCAGTTGTCAGTACCTAGAAAGGAGTTTTTTTATAGCAGAAGGAAGAATATTGTGTTGTATGAGTTTTAAGATTTTGGGCGTTGGTGAATCAATATAAGAGTTATGAATACCCCTTTCATTACTTGCTTCCGAACAACCCGTAAACGAAATAATCTGTAGGGACGTTGCATGCATTCCTACCTGTTCCCTATTCCCTGTTCCCTGTTCCAGATTTTGATATGTCCGCACCCTTTCCTTCTACTGCTATATATCATCTATTTATAAATAGAAGGTAGTTATGCATAGTTAGCAGTTATGCACTGACAATAGATATAGAGTTTCGCTCAGTTACGCTACCGCTAACACACCCTACTGGACTGTTTCATCTTAAATTGTGCATTAGGGAGTAGGGGAGTAGGGGAGTGGGGAGTAGGGGAGTAGGGAGTAGAAGAGATAAAGACAACTAGAAATAAAAATAAGAGTGCACAGTTTTAGCTGTGTCAGTCTACTACTGGACCGACACACCTTAAATTGTGCATTAGGGAGTAGGGGAGTAGGGGAGTGGGGAGTGGGGGAGTAGGGGAGATAAAGACACCTAGAAATAAAAATAAGAGTGCACAGTTTTAGCTGTGTCAGTCTACTACTGGACCGACACACCTTAAATTGTGCATTAGGGAGTAGGGGAGTAGGGGAGTGGGGAGTGGGGGAGTAGGGGAGATAAAGACACCTAGAAATAAAAATAAGAGTGCACAGTTTTAGCTGTGTCAGTCTACTACCAATAGTGTTCATGTGTAATTCCTGATAGTAATGGTAGATGAGAATTAACAACGGCGCTTCATGGGAGTAAGATACGAGCAAGGGAGCAAGATGCTCCCACTGCTAATTAAATACTTCAGGACTTACGCACGGACACGCTTATCAAGTGAGGGCGCAATTCGGCAGCTCTGCGGAGCGCAAATGCCATTCGCTCCTACATATTGAATTACGTTTTTAAGGTGAATTTGCGTAAGTCCTGTACTTTTGACTTTTGACTTTTGATTTAATGGGTAATTCACCATAAGATTATTGAAGATGAAATCAAATACTTAGGACTTATGCAAAGAAACCCGGTTTTGAGGGTAAATCGTTGTTTTTAACAATAGACATTAGGAAAAAACCAGGTTTCTGGGTTTACCTGCGTAAGTCCTGATATTTTTAACTTTTGACTTTTGACTTTTGACTTTTGACTTAGAAATGAAATGTCCCAGTTGTGGTTCTACATCTTTACGCAAAAATGGTCGTCCTAATAATCGTCAACGCTACCGCTGCAAGGATTGTGGTCGGCAGTTTATGGAAAAGTTCCCTAAATCAAAGATAGGGCAGAAAATTTCTGTTAGTAAATCTGAACCAACAACTTTAACTGAAGCTCCAAAAACAGGAATTGCAATTTTATTATTAGATGTTGAAAATCTGAAAATTGATGTTAATACAGAGAAATTTTTAGCTAATATTTCTGAATATTCTTTACAAGTTAAGATTGCTTTTGCTAACTGGAAAAATTCTAGTTTGAGCAAATATGATGCAGAACTTTTTGAGCGTGGGTATCAACTTATTCATGTTCCGGAAGGTAAAAATAGTGCTGATGCTCAAATGATGTCTATGGGGGCAGCTATTGGTAGGCAATATTCTGATGCTAAAGCTGTTTTTGTTTGTTCTTCGGATTGGTTATTGACTCACCTTTGTAATAGTTTACAAAATCAAGGTTTGATTGTTTATCGGGTGAGAAGACAACCAGATAATATTCTGAGTATAGAAAATCGAAGTACTTTGGAGGTGAAGCATTATTCCCTGAAAATGGCAACAGAAATTCCACAATTAGAAGAGTTTGTGGAACAAATTCAACAGTTGTTACAAGTGGAAAATGAGTCAATTAGTCGGCGCAGTTCTGAGTTATCTATTATTGCTAGTTTATTGGAAAAACGATGTGAAATTTCTCTAGATAGAGGGTATAAACAAAATTTATCACAGGTAGTTTCGGAAGATGCGGAGATTTTTGCAGCTAAAAATATAGCTACAAAATTAGTTGAAAATGAGGAAAATATTCAGTCAAAGAAGGTTGATTTACCGGAGATTAATTCTCGAGCAGAATTTGAGCAAGAAGTGATGAAAATCATCTCTAATATTCCAGTCAAGAAGAATCAAATTTTTGTGGATTTGAAGTTAGTTGATGAAAAATTTATGGCAATATTTGGGGAGGATATGGGGCAGGTATTAAAGGATTTAAAAATTAACAATGACCTGGATAATTTTTTCAAATTCTCTCCTAAATTTAGAGTGAAAAAAAAACCAAGGTCTAAAGAATATCAAGTGGCGATCGCTGCCCAAAATATACAGACTGTAAATTCACAGATAATTAGCTCTCCAGAACCTGCTGAAAATGTACCGACTGTAAATTCACAGATAATTAGGTCTCCAAAAGAATTGGAACAAGGGTTGGTGAATATTATTGAAGTTTTAGCTGCTCATGCTCCTCATGGCTACATTTGCATTTCTATTATTGGCACAGAATTTAAAAAACAATATCGTCATTCTATTACTACAATCCTGAAACAGTTAAAATTAAGTGGTAAATTTCTCGACTTTTTAAAGTCTTCTAACGCCTTTGATTTGAAAAAAGTTGGTAATAAATATCAAGTGGCGATCGCGAATCAGGAGTAGGGGAGTATAGCGCAAGTCAAAAGTCAAAAGTCAAAAGTCAAAAGTTAAAAGTTAAAAGTCAAAAGTTAAAAGTTAAAAGTTAAAACAGGACTTATATCATGTCCGGATGATTAGTGATAAAAAAAACTTTCTCCTTCTTCTTCTTCTTTCTTCCTTCTTCCTTCTCCCCTCCACCGGAGGGGTTGGGGGTGGGTTGACTCCTGACTCCTGAGTTCCCCTCCCCTCCTGGGAGCAGGGCTAATTCATTGTCGCGCCTAGAATATTTACAACTGTATATTTTTGGTTAACTCACCTAGCAAGATGCACAAAATCTCAAAATTTCAAAGGATACAATTTTTCGATCGCGTGACGATGAATTGACCTTACTCCCCATCCCCTACTCCCCATCCCCCCACTCCCCTACTTCTTTTTTCTCTCGTGACAATAAATAGACCCTACCTCCTGGGAGGGTTAGGGGTGAGGGTGGGTTGACTCCTGACTCCTCCGTCGTTATTTATTTATAACTGTTCAACCGGACATGATATTACGCACCAACCGCCATATATAGCGAATGGCATTTGCGCTCCGCAAAGCTCCGAATGACGCCCTCTACGGATAGCTTATTGCCTAAGAATTTGCGTAAGTCCTGTTAAAAGTTAAAAATTAAAAGTAATTTCTGACTAAGTTTGAGCCTTTATAAATATCCTAACCTTTGTCTAGACTACTATACAAGGTATCAAAGATATGCAAGCTGCATTATTACTTAGGAGTCAGGAGTCAGGAGTAGGGGAGTTAGCGGAGCTATGCGTCAGCAAACGCCCCTCTGTGGTCTACCCAAATGAAAACCGCTGTAAACAGTAAATCTTTCTATTTTTCCCTCCTCGGAGGGGTTAGGGGTGGGTTCCCTACTCCCCTACTCCCCACTCCCCCACTCCCCCACTCCCCTACTATCTTAATAATAAGTATTCAAACGGACATGATATAACTATCGTTAACGCCCCTACAGGAGGGAAGAAAGAAGAAGAAACAGGAGTAGAAGAAGAAAATTTTTTGGTCGCGTAAGCGGAACCTAGTTCTGTCCGTAATTATCCGGACATGATATCATCAGGACTTACGCAAATTTACCTTGAAAACACCATATGTAGGGGCAAATGGCATTTGCCCTCACTGGATTTAGTATCCGTGCGTAAGTCCCGATCGTACCTCAAATCATCAACGCCAAACTTCGTTATTTAACCATTGAAATCATACTGCATAACATAAGGCAGTCTCAGAAATATGAAAACTAACAGGACTTACACAGCAACTGAACTTGTATGGTGTCCTACAGGACAATCTATACAGCGGCTAATAACACCGGAATTTTGGGTAAGTCCTGGGTAGTATAAATGATATATTCTAGTGTGGAAAAAATTTTTATGTCCAAAACCATAGTGATTTCACGAATAGAAGCAGAAACTCAAGAAATAGACCCTTTAACATTACTTTATATTCGAGAAGGTTTAACCAGAGATTCCTTAGCCTTAATGTTAGGAGTAACCAGAGATACAATAGACAAATGGGCAGCACAAAGAAGGCAACCATCTCGGCCCATTCGTCGTCTTGCTGCAGAAATTTTGGCACGTTGGCAACGCGATCGCATTACCGAACGAAAAATGTAAATCACTTTTAGGTTTTTGTCCTACACACTCAATAATTATCAAGTTAAGGTAGATACAGGTGAACAAAAAACACCAAAAAAAATCAAAGTTATCAATCATATTTGATGACAAATAACTACTTTTTGTTGAGGACAAATAATGCTAGTTTCAACATTTGAACTACTCTTAAAACCTATCACTCCTACTACAGGAAATATTCCTAATTCTGACCGTCAAGTTCTCCAAGGTTACTTTTTAACCATTGCTAATCCTAATAACACTAGCTTGAGGCTTCGGCTCCAATTTACAGCTACAACACCTAACTTAAACTTAGCTGATACTATTACTATTCGTGATGTATCAGGTACTAACGTATTTGGCGATTTAACTCCCACCCCAGACCCTCGTAAATTCACTCTTGATGTAGGAATAGCTGCCCACGATACAGGATTAGTGATTTTACAGCCAGATATTACTACTCTCAATCCACAGGTTGATACAGTCGAAATTCGTGGATTTGTCGAAATCTTTTTGCGCTTTCCTAATGATAAAATTAATGTGCTACTAACTCCCGAACACCGAGGCACATTTACCAGTGAAAACATACCTATAGCTTCTGATTTTGACCAATTGGTTTATGCCCTACCAACTGCTACTGGAAGTAGTCTATTTGAACTTAAACCAGTAGCAAAAGACCTTAAAGAAGTCAAACCAGAAATTAAAGAAACCAAAGAATCCAAAGAATTCAAAGAATTCAAAGAATCCAAAGAAATTGACAAACTACCCAGAGAAGATATCGAACTAATCCGCTCTAACCAAACAGATCAAGTGCAACAAACACTAGCTTTAATGGCTCAAAGTATCGATAACATCGGACAACGTCTAGCAACACAAGAAGCTTTCATTTCTTCTGAAGAGCGTCCTGCTGTTGGTGAAACTGCTGTCAACAACGAATAAAAAGGAGTAGAGTAGTGCTTGTTGTTATTGCTAGTAACTATGACAAGTCTGCTCGGTCTTTTGTTGAACATTCGGCAACTGATGGTGTAACGCTACTAACCCCTGAAGATTTATCAGTGGTTGGGTGGCGACACCATCTGGGAAATACCAAAAATTCTACGGCGGTTGTGGGAGGAAAAATTATAGAAGTTGCACAAATAACAGGTGTGTTAACTCGCCTCCCTGCAGTTTTTCCAGAGGAACTTTTTCATATTGTTCCCAACGACCGCTCTTATGTAGCTGCTGAAATGACAGCATTTTTGGTTTCCTGGTTAAATACACTAAAATGCCCAATGCTCAACCGACCGACACCAACTTGTCTACTTGGACCGAATTGGCGATCGCCCCAATGGATCTATGCTGCTGCTCAAGTGGGGATGTCTGTACGTCCTCTGCATCAACATATTGCTTTAGGGAAGGAAAGTTTGCCAGAAGTAATTCCAGAATATTGCGCAACAGTAACTGTTGTTGGTAAACGTTGTATTGGTGAAGTTGACCCCACTTTAGCAACTCAAGCTAGATATCTTGCTGATGCTGCTGGAGTTGAGTTATTAACTGTTCAATTTAGTAAAGCTGATGCTGATGCAGAATTTATTGATGCTAATTTGTGGACAGATATTTCTCAACCAGCGATCGCTACTGCCATTCTGGAGTATTTTTACTTATAGGGGCGAATGGCATTCGCCCGTACTTTGAGCTATGGCGCAGGATTGCTGAGTCGGGGACATTTCAGTTATTAGTACTGATTGCTAAGTACTGAGTGCTTACCAAAAATTTTTGGTCTCAAACTTCCCCCTTTTAAGGCGATAAAAAGCAGTCGAGAGATGGATGGGATACCTAATCATATCTTATCGACCAAGAGAAAGAGAATATTCAATATTTCTATTCACTTTGCTTTCCTAGGTCATGCTGCGCAAACAGCTAGAGGTACTGATGACTGATAACTGATAACTGATAACTGATAACTGAAATGACCGCTTTTTTTAACGAGGAAAAAAAATGTTAATTCTGTTGTGGGGACTACCCGGAGATTCACCTTTAGCAGCAGTACAGAAAGAATTGCAAAATTTAGGTATACCTCATGTACTGCTTAACCAACGAGAAATTCTTGAAACCGAAGTTAAGCTTTCTGTAGGGGAAAAAATTACAGGGGAAATCTGCACTCCCACTCACAAAATAGACTTGAGTGCAGTTACAGGAGTTTATTTGCGTCCCCACGACTCCTACAAACTTCCAGAAATTATGGAAGCAGGACCTGAGAGTTATGCTTGGCAACACGCGACTGCAGTAGATAGTGCTTTGTTGTCATGGGTAGAAATGACTTCTGCCTTAGTTTTGAATCGTCCTTCAGCAATGGCAGCGAATAATTCTAAACCGTATCAGTTAGAGCAAATTTGTAAGTTTGGGTTTGAAGTACCTGACACTTTAGTTACTACGACTCCCAATGCGGTGCATGAGTTTTGGCAAGACCATGGCAGTGTGATTTACAAATCTGTTAGTAGTACCCGCAGTAAGGTTTCTCAGTTGCGACCAGAACATACCAAACGTTTAGATAATGTTGTTTCTTGTCCAACTCAATTTCAGCAATATATACCCGGTAGAGATTATCGGGTTCATGTAGTGGGTGAAGATGTATTTGCCTGTGCTATTAGTTCTGCTGCGGATGATTATCGTTACGCGGGAGTTGCCAATGCTCCTGAAATTTTTAGTTATCGTTTGCCAAAAGATATAGAAAATAAATGTAGACTAATGGCTGCAGAAATGGAATTATCTTTAGCTGGCATAGATTTGCGAGAAACTCCAGAGGGCGAGTGGTACTGTTTTGAGGTTAATCCTTCTCCAGGATTTACATATTATCAGCAAGAAACAAATCAACCTATTAGTAATGCCATAGCTAGATTATTGGCATCGGGACTTTATAAGTCAAAAGTTAAAAGTTAAAAGTCAAAAGTTAAAAATTAAAAGTTAAGTCAAAAGTCAAAAGTAAGATTTTATAGAGCTACCAAGGTTTAATTAGGGCTTGCTGAATAAAATTGTAATCAATACCTGTCAAGGCTTCCAGGGTTCAATATTGCTGAGGGGGTGCAAGGTTTTTGGCTGTTGTAGTCTCAAAATGCTAATACTTTTCCCCTGACTATCAGAAAATTTGGCCGTAGCAGATAGTCTAAACTGTTGCCTGTTGCCTTCCGGAGCTGTTGTCTATCATCACAGACTTTTTCACCAAATGCTAATTATACAGTAATTTAATTTAACTTGGAGGCTTGCTCAAATCCCCGTGATCAAAAGAACTTCTGACTTCTGACTTCTGACTTCTGACTTCTGACTTCATAACTACTCTTCCCCGTGACAAAAACAGCTTCTAAATTCTAAATTCTAAATTCTAAATTCTAAATTCTAAATTCTTCCCTGTTATAAAACTATGAATTTAAAATTCACACCACTTTCTTCCAGTTGGGTAGCACTTCATCCTCAACCTCATGGAGTTATCCAATTTATCGGCGGAGCTTTTTTTGGCAGTTTCCCAACGATTTTTTATCGCCATTTCTTAAGTCAAATGTATGCTGAAGGATACAGCATTATTGCTTTACCTTTCCGCTTTAGTTTCCAACACTGGCCGATTGCTATTAGTTTATTAAAAGAACAAAGTATATTAGCAAAAGCCATGCCAGAACTTGCTGAAAAACTGGGTTATCAAAATAATATCTATACTGACCCCTCAAAATATTTTTGGGTTGGTCATAGTTTAGGCTGCAAGTATATTATGCTGCTAGAATTCCTGAGTGAAAATGGATGGCAAGACAAACTCAGAAAATATGTTAATGCTGGAGAAGTAGAAAAAATAGAAAGAATTTTCCATCAAATTCATCCTAGTATAACTACTATTTTAAATCAGCATTCTTTGTTAATAGCTCCAGATATTAGTGACACAAATAGTGCTATACCTATCCCTGCTTTAGCAAAATTAATAGACCGAATTGGTTTAGGAGGAAAACCAAGTCGAAAACAAACCCAATCTTTGATTAAGCATAGTGATTTATTTCAGTTAATTTCCATGATTTCTTTTTCTAAAGATACTGTTGCAGGTAGTATCACAGATGGAGAAAAAAGTAAAGAAATTCAAGATAAAAGTGATGTACTTTGGTTAATAAATACCTTTAAAAATCGAGGGTTATTACATCAAGAAATCCAGGGAAAACATTTAGAACCAGTGGGAGTAAAAGTAGGCAACTATATTGTTGATTTGAATCCTTTAGATAAATTTATTCAGCCAATTTCTCACAGATGTTTAGAACAAGTAGCTTTACATTTATTGCTTGAAGAAGAAAGAAGAAAGAAGGAAGAAGGAAGAAAAGAAATAAGGAAAAATCTGGCTTTATCTGAGTTTTAAGCTATTGAAGAGAAACACCGATACTTGTTGTATATTATTTATTTGTTCCAAATTGTTCTTGTTCGAGCTGACTAATCTCTTTCATCGAGTTGTGCAACCATTCTTGAATAGGCGGTTCCCATTCTTAGGTAAACTCAGTCTTCAGCCAGGTATTGACGATTTCCTGGGCCACTTGAGGAGTGGTAATCAAACCTCCTAGAGTTAAAATGTTGGAGTTATTAATTGAGCGGGATTTGTGAAGTTCTCTCCCGTTAAATCTCGCGATTATAACGGGAGCTTCTCAAACAAAGAAGTTTCTTGTTTTGCTGGCGCAACGCTACGCGTTACATGTCGCGGAGCGAAACACAGGCTGATTAATCTCTGAAGCCTCCACAAGCAGACAAGATGATACCCACCTCGTTTAATGCTTTATTTAATATGTTAATTGCAGCGTTTTCATCTCTATCTAAAACCGTTTTACATTTAGGACAATTCGGGAGTTCTAACTGATAAAGTTTTAGGTACTTTGTGGCCACAATGACTACAATTTTGTGATGTATTGTGAGGATGTACGGGCGAATGGCCATTCGCCCCTACTTACATGAATACCGCGTTTTACCGCCACTGCATTCAATTTTTCAATAAAAGCTCCCCAGGCTACATCATAGATTGATTTTGATAGTTTGCTATTTCTAGCTAAACCTTTAATATTAAGGTTTTCCACAGCAATTAACTCATATTCTTTAACTAATTTATGAGCAGTCTTATAGTGGAAATCTTCTCTTTGCCTGGCAATATGTTGATGTAGTCTAGCTATTCTATTTTGCGCTACCCTCCAGTTGTTAGACCCAACTTCTTTTCTAGATACTTTTCGTTGTTTTCTTGCTAAATTAGATTGAGATTTTCTATAAAAATTAGGAACAGAAACAGTCTCACCAGTATTGGTAGTTAAGAACTCTTTTAAGCCTACATCAATACCTACAGCAGTTTTGAGATTTTCTGTAGGAATTAGATTAGGAACTGATTTATCTTCTAAACTAAAACTTACATCCGGGACCATCAGCTTTTTTGGTTATAGTTGCGGTTTTCATCGTAAACCCATCTGGAATTGATCTATGAACTATTACTGGAATAGCACCAAACCTACTAATAGTTATTTGTTTACCATCAAACTTAACTGCTGCTTTGGGATGATTAACTCTACTAAAACACAATGACCTTAATTTTCCTGATTTTTTAAATCTTGGCCTTCCTCCACGTTTACCAGTTTTATCGGGTATTAGCCTTTCATGTCGGCTCTTAGCCGAAACGTTTCCAAGCTTTATCTAGTCTTTGTAAGTTAATTTGTTGAACTTCGTATGGAGATTTCTTTGTAGTCAGGAAATAGCTGTTTTGTCTGTAAGAGTGCTGATTGCTGAAAATAATAATCTGGCCTACTAGAAATTTCACCAATAGGACATGAAATTAATGAGCAACGGTCAATTTGACATCTAGTTCTATTTAACCAATCTAGTCTTTGACCAAGAGCATAATTGTAATGCCTTCGTAACAGTTCTAGCCAATAATCTATTTTGACTGACTGTTCATGAGTGGGCTTAATTTTGTAGCAATGAGTAATTATCATAATTTGATACTACTCTTTTATGTTATCCGCATCTTGTCTACTGGAAGTTGTCGTAATTACCATAATATATTCTGATGACATTTTCTCTGACTCCTTCACTAAATATTTTTTTACTTCAAGTTTCACTCTCTTGCAAAAGTAACATAAAACTGAGATATTGTATCGGTAAAAAAATTATTAACTACTCCCCCACTCCTCCACTCCCCTACTCCTCCACTCCCCTACTCCTCCACTCCTTCTTCCTTCTTCAATTAACCAATTCTGCCATGTAAATAATCCTCTGTTTTCTGATTTTTAGGGTCAGCAAATAAATCTTTAGTTTCACTAAATTCTATCAATTCCCCTAAATACATAAAAGCCGTATAATCAGATAATCTTGCAGCTTGCTGCATACTATGAGTCACAAGTAAAATAGTTATCTTTTCTTTTAATTGACTCATCAATTCTTCAATTTTAGCAGTAGCAATTGGGTCAAGAGCAGAAGTAGGTTCATCCAATAAAATCATCTCAGGTTCTCCTACTAAAGCACGAGCTATACATAGACGTTGTTGTTGACCTCCAGACAAATTAAAAGCTATCTCTTTTAATCTATCTTTCACCTCATCCCACAAAGCTGCACCTCGAAGAGCTTGCTCTACTTTTTCATCAATTAAACTCCGTTTTTTTTCACCACGCACCCGCAAACCATAAGCTACATTTTCATAAATTGATTTGGGAAACGGGTTGGGTTTTTGAAATACCATACTAATGCGCATTCGTACTTCTATTGGGTCAATATTTTTAGCCAAAATATTCAGAGAATCTAGCCAAATTTCCCCTTCATAGTAATTTCCTGGATACAAATCGTGCATCCGATTAAAGCAGCGTAATAAAGTAGTTTTTCCACACCCTGAAGGTCCGATTAATGCCGTAACTTGTTTTTCTGGCACAACCAAATTAACATTTTTTAAAATATGGGATGAACCATAATAAAAATTTAGTTTTTACTTTTGCTTTGGGCTTTATAGTAATTGATTCTTGTTTTTTTCTATCAAAATTTACCATTTGATACCTTTACGAATTAGATAACGTAAATAAATAGCTAGAGTATTGATTGTCAAAGTCATAATAGTTAATATAGTACCTGCTGCTGCTGCATTTATTTCAAATGCTTTTTGTGGGCGGGAAACCCAGTTAAACATTTGAATTGGCATTAATGTAAATGGAGCTTGGAGCCAGGAAAAAGAAATAAACGGAAATTCACTTTTCAACGGAGATTCTGGTAGAAAAGCAATAAATGTCAATGCACCAATAGTAATAACTGGAGCTGTTTCTCCTATTGCCCGTGATAAACCAATAATTATACCAGTAAGAATAGTACCAAAAGAGTAAGGTAAAAGATGGTCCCAAATCATTTGCCATTTACTTGCTCCAAGAGCATAAGCAGCTTCTCGTAAATTATTTGGAATGGAGCGGAGAGCTTCACGAGTAGTTACAATAACTATGGGTAAAATTAATAAGGCTAAAGTTAAGCCTGCGGTGAGAATACTTTCCCCTAATTTTAACTGATAAACAAAAAATCCTAATGCTAATAAACCATAAATAATTGAAGGTACACCTGCAAGATTTGTCACATTAATTTCTATTAGATCGGCAATCCAATTTTTCCGAGCATATTCTTCTAGATAAATACCAGAAGCAACCCCTAAAGGAATTGCTACTAATGTAGTTACTAACATCACTAAACAAGTACCTACCCAGGCTGATAAAATTCCTGCTGCTTCTGGTTTTCTACTAGGGAAAGAAAATAAGAAGTTCCAATTTAGGCGTGGTAAGCCATCAATCATCATTTTAATTATTAAAGCAGCTAATATTAATATTGCTCCCGTAATTACTAATAAACCAATTATGGCAAAAATACTATTAACCAAATTTCGTTTATTCAGATTATCTAGGAGATGATTGAAAAGTAAATATTTCTTGGTAAAATCTTGATTTGACATCTATATTAAGTTCCTCTAATTCATCGAAATATAGTAATTTAATTGGAGTTGTTTTAAAAACATGGTCGCTTTTTAGATAAAAGGCAACAGGTCATTTCAGTTTAATAAATGTTTGCTACAAATAGTTAGGCTATTTCTTAGGAGTCAGGAGTCAGGAGTCGTATGGGAATTGCTTAAATACCAGTTTTTATAGGTCGTAAATTCTCTTTTTTGTCAAAGGTACATTTCATACAAAATATTTTTATCGCACTTATTATTAGTAACCTTCTTTTTCAAATTGGTATAATTCTAAATTCTAAATTCTAAATTCTAAATTATTTAACTTCCTTCTTTTAATATATTTCACGATAATGTTTAGCTAGAAAATTACCGATGATATTTAATATTAAAGTTATCAATACTAAAGTTAGACCAGCAGCAAAAATTGTTTGATAAGCTAAAGTACCATGAGGTAAATCACCAAGACTAACCTGCACAATATACGCTGTAATAGTAGCAGCTTGGTCTGTGGGATTCAAAGTAAAATTGGGCTGTAAGCCAGCAGCAATAGCAACAATCATTGTTTCTCCTACTGCACGGGAAGCTCCCAGAATATAAGCCGAACAAATACCAGAAATAGCAGCCGGAAATACAACTAATAATGATGTTTGAAACCTAGTTGCTCCCATAGCAAAAGATCCTTCTCGTAAATCTACTGGCACAGAACGCATGGCATCTTCGCTTATAGAACTAATAAATGGAATAATCATTACTCCCATTACTAATCCTGCACTCAACATATTAAAAGTTGGCAAATTTGGAAATATTTTTTGTAATAGTGGAGTGACGTATAAGAGTGCGAAATAACCATAAACTACTGTGGGAATAGCAGCCAATAATTCCAAGAAAGGTTTGATAGTTTCTCTAAATTTTATGGGAGAAAATTCACTCAGATAAATTCCTGCTATAGTGCCGAGTGGAATAGCTATCATTAAAGCAATAATTGAAGTTACTAAGGTTCCTGAGACTAAAGGTAAAATTCCATATTGTGGATTTTGAAATAAGGGAGTCCATTGTGTACTTGTTAAGAACTCTAAGATAGATATTTCTTGAAAAAATAAAACTGATTCTCTGACTAAGATAAACAGAATTGCTATTGTAGTTACTACAGAGGAAAAAGCTGCTAAAAACAAAATATATTCAATTATTTTTTCTCGTATATCTTGAACTAATCTTGGTGAAAATTTTGGTGATTTTATTAATTTTAAAAGTTTATCTTTCATTCAGTACTCAGAGATTAAGTAAATAATAATGGTCAGCACTCATTAGCAAAAATGGTAAGTATTCATCTATTAGCTGTCAGCTCTCATCAGGGGGTTTAAATAAATATAGATTATAAAGCCGACTTTGGTAGTAAGTATAAATTCTGCCTCAATTAGTAAAGCTTTTATCTAAAACTAAAAGCAATAGTTGAATGCGAGCGCATCCCGCAGGGAAGCGCTGACCTCTGTTTATGCAGCATTCCACAGGAAATGCTTACTAAAAATGAATTAGGGTAAGAATTTGTTATATAGCTAAAGTTAGCCGATATGCTTTTCTTAATACTTTTAATTCTGCCTCATTCTCTCAACACTTACTTATATAGCAGTTGAAGTAAAGGTAACAAACATACAGAATTTTCCGCGCGTTATGAGGTAATTATGTTGATGATTTTAGGGAGTAGGAAAGATAGGAATTAGGGTAGTAAACAAGCACAAAATATTTACTCCATCTGCTGTATCAAAAGCTTAAAATTAAGAAAGCACCAGATTTTTCCAATTTCGGTTCTTCCTTCTTCTTTCCTCCTTCCGCTATAGGACTAAATCTTGAATGGTTACTAACAATAATCAAGAATAATTAAGGTTTAAAGCCTCTCCTTTAAAGGATAAAAAAGCGGTTGAGGGATGGCAAGAGTTCCTCGCCATATCCAATGGACCAAGAGAAGAAAAAATTTTCACGCTCCGCGTCAATCTTCTTATTTTCAAGGAGAGGTAATTGTTAATAATTAATAATTAATTATTAATTGTGCAACCTCACATAAAATTTATGCTTAGACATTAGCTGATAATCTATCTAACTTTCAGTATGAACTTACATAATCAAATATGTTTAGCCAGTTGACTCTAGCTTGATATTAAAAATCGAATAATTATTCTATTTAAAAATGGTTTAAGTCTTCATTATAAGATTTAAAAATTAACTACCACTGCCAATAACACGATTTTTAAAACGTTCCATTGCTTGCTGATACTCTAGTTCTGATAGAGGTACAGAATTTACTTCTTTAACTAATTGAGGAGCATTCTTGAGATAGAATTCAACAAATTCATTAACTTCAGGACGCTCCGCTGCTTGAGCATTAACATAAATAAAAATTGGTCTAGCCAGAGGTTGATATTGTCCACCTCGCACTGTTTCCAGTGAAGGCTTAACAGGTCCATTACCATTATCTATAGCTATTGCTTTTACCAAGTCTCGGTTAGCTTCATAATAAGAATAGCCAAAATAAGCAATAGCATTAGGGTCATTAGCAACACCTTGAACCAAAACATTATCATCTTCACTCGGCGTATAGTCAGAACGGCTAGCTCCAGACTTACCAACTATTTCATTAGTAAAATAGTCAAACGTACCTGAATCTGCACCTGGTCCATACATTCTTAGTTCTGCATCAGGCCAATTAGAGTTCACCTGATTCCATCTCATAACTTTACCTTGGGCCTCAGGTGCCCACATCTTTCTTACTTCCTCCACAGTCATAGCATCAACAAAGTTTTCCGAATTAACAACTACAGTAATAGCATCATAAGCAACAGGTAGTTCTATAAATTCAATTCCTGTAGCTTTACATTTTTCTATTTCAGATGGTTGAATAATTCTGGAAGCATTAGAAATATCTGTTCTAACAGAATCTTCTTGAGAACAAAATTTTCTAAAGCCTCCCCCTGTTCCAGAAATTCCAACTGTTACCCTCGTAACACCTCTTTTCTCTTTTTGAAATTCTTCGGCTACTGCTTCAGTAATAGGGTAAACTGTGCTAGAGCCATCAATTTTAATTATAGACGGGCTTTGAGACCTAACTACAGGAATAGTTATTGCTAATGTTGTAGCTACTAGAGCAAAGACACTAGCTAATTTCCACTTATTCAGCTTCAATTTCTTTACTTTGGTAGTTACCATACTATTGTTTTCCTAGAGTTTTTATCAAATATCTAGACAATTTAACATCTATTATATAATATAAAAATTATTATTTTTATTTAACGTCTCAGTATAATTCTTTGAGAATAAGTAAAATTTAAGCACAGTTTAAATATAGGTTAATAGCTAACAATAATTATGACAAAAATATGGATAATCAATATACTTTGGCAGCAGAATTTTCACAGTGGGGAATAGGTCTGCATAGCGGTATTAAATCTCATATTAAAGTTATACCTGCTCCCAAAAACGCAGGTAGATATTTTGTGAGAGTTGACTTACCTAATAATCCTAGTATTCCAGCTCTAATAAACTTTGTAATCTCTACTACTCTCTCTACTGAATTTGGTATTGAAAATATTCGTATTCGTACTGTAGAACATTTATTAGCTGCCTTAGCTGGAATGGGAGTAGATAATGCTCGAATTGAAATTGATGGCCCAGAAGTTCCTCTGTTGGATGGCTCGGCTAAAGTCTGGGTAGAAGCGATCGCTTCTGTAGGATTAGTTGCTCAACCAGAGGATGGAAATAGGGAGATAGGGAGATGGGGAGATGGGGAGATGGGGAGATGGGGAGATGGGGAAATAGGGAGATGGGGAGATAGGGAGATAGGGAGATGGGGAGATAGGGAGATAGGGAGATGGGGAGATAGGGAGATGGGGCAAAAAAATATTAACGATGGAATAAATACACACATTAACAATACTTACGCCCTACAGCCAATAAAGCACATTCTTAACCCAAAACTAAGGACCGAAAATTTGATCGACCGACCAATTTGGATAAACCAAGGTGATGCTTTTGTGGCTGCTTTACCTAGTCCAGAAACTCGATTTACTTACGGAATAGATTTTAATCTACCAGCTATTGGTAATCAATGGCATAGTTGGTCTCCAGAAACAGAAAGTTTTTCTGAGTTTATTGCCCCAGCTCGTACATTTGCCTTAGCACATCAAATTGACCAATTACGAGAAGCTGGTTTAATTAAAGGTGGTAATCTAGATAACGCTCTAGTTTGTAATGAGTCCGGATGGTTAAATCCACCCTTAAGATTTGAAAATGAACCTGTACGTCATAAACTCTTAGACTTAGTAGGAGATTTAAGTTTATTAGGTAGTTTTCCTCAAGCTCATTATCTTGCTTACAAAGCTAGCCATAAATTACATATCCAATTAACTCAAAAAATTTCTGAGTTATTTGTAAGTTAAACTAATTTTAGGTCGTAGGTCTTAGGTCGTAGGTTTTAGGTTTTAGGTTGTAGGTTGTAGGTGTTATACATAATTTTATGTGAGGTGAGACAGATTATGGATAATAATTGATTTTATTTTTAATTTCTGGAGATATCTATTAGGTTTTTTTAATCAAAGTATAAATTAATTTTTGGCAATATCATTCCATAATCTGCAACCCCAAATTTATTAACTTGTTTATCTCGATCTACAGTCAACTAATTATCCTATGCAACTTCTGAAGAAATTGGTATAAGCTTTTCAAATTGCTATACATAGATATCTCCAGAAAATAAACTTGCTCTTTATTTAACATAAGCTAGAGTTGTAACAGTCACTTATCGGGACTTTGATATTTTTTAGGATTAAAATGACTTCAAACTCAACGGTAGCAAGGAAAACACGTTACTCTGGCTAAAAATGGCTCAAATCTAGATATATTTTTTAAGAAATAGGCTATTTTGACCTTAAACCCTTGCTGTGCAATGCTTTAAAACTATTTTTAAGGCATTTTTTGCTAAAGTACCGTTATAGCGGTTTTCAAATAGACAAACTACACTGGCCAAAGCATCCTCCTACTGTTTGCTCCCTACTCCCTTTTTCCCCTCCAGGGAGGGGTTAGAGGTGGGTTCCTACTCCCTACTCCCGCGCACCAAAAGAATTTTGTAGTCTACTTAAATGAAAAGCGCTGTAATAAAATCATTTTTCGTAATCTTTGGCCATAAAAATCTATTCCCTGTTCCCTGTTCCCTATTCCCTATTCCCTATTCCCTGTTCCCTATTCCCTAATCTTGCAAAAAGTCTATATCTTTTTCGGAGATGTCTAATGGTAAAATCAAGACTGCCAATCAAGAACTGTACATAATGTCAACCTCTGAAAAAACTACAACAGATTCAGCACAAACCACAGAAAATTCTTCAACTCAGCAAAATCAGGATGCTGCGACTACTGGGATAAATATTATGACTGTTGAAGAAATTCACAAACTATTACCCCACCGATATCCCTTTGCTTTAGTAGACCGTATTATAGAATATGTACCAGGAGAAAGAGCAGTAGGTATTAAAAATGTGACTTTTAATGAACCCCATTTTCAAGGACATTTTCCTGGAAGACCAATTATGCCAGGAGTATTAATCATAGAAGCAATGGCTCAAGTTGCAGGCATAGTCTTTTCTCAAATGCCAGAACTTCAGAAAGGATTATTTGTATTTGCAGGTATGGATAAGGTAAAGTTTCGTCGTCCAGTAGTGCCAGGAGACCAACTAATATTAAAGACAGAATTATTATCTGTTAAAGCTGGCAGGTTTGGTAAAGTGCAAGGTCTTGCAGAAGTGGATGGTCAAAAAGCCGCAGAAGGAAATTTGATGTTTTCAATAATGGATTGAAGTATGCCTACTCTGATTCACCCAACAGCTGTTATTGCTGAAAGTGCCGAACTACATCCCACTGTACAGGTGGGTCCTTATGCTGTAATAGAGGAACAGGTCAAGGTCGGTGCGGGAACTACCATTGGCGCTCATGTTGTGATTGAAGGACCAACAGAAATTGGCTCTGGTAATCGGATTTTTCCTGGAGCAGCTATTGGTATAGAACCACAAGATTTGAAATATGCAGGTGCTCCAAGTTGGGTAAAAATTGGTAACAATAACAAAATCAGGGAATACGTTACAGTTAATCGCGCTACTTATGCAGGTGAGAGTACTGTTATTGGTAATGACAATTTACTGATGGCTTATGTCCATGTGGCGCACAACTGTATTATTGAAGATTCTGTAGTTATAGCTAATGCTGTATCTTTAGCAGGCCATGTCAAAATTGAGTCAAAAGCTGTAATTGGTGGTGTATTGGGTATTCATCAGTTTGTCCATATTGGTCAAATGGCAATGGTGGGTGGTATGAGTCGTGTCGTTAGAGATGTACCACCATTTATGTTGGTCGAAGGACATCCTTGTTTGGTGCGATCGCTCAATTTATTAGGATTAAAGCGTGCTGGTTTGACCAGTGAAGATTTAGCAATATTGAAAAATGCTTTTCGGATTCTGTATCGTTCGGGTAAACTTTTTAGTGAAGCTTTAGAGGAATTAGAGTTACTTTCAGAGAATAGGTATATCCAAGAGTTACATCAGTTCTTAAGTTTGTCTCTTGGGTCTAAACGTCGTGGACCGATGCCGGGAAAAATGTCGAAGGGAGTGAAGTTAGAGGAAGTTGATAATTGATAGACGTTTTTGTTAAGTAGAGGGAGGTAAAAAATTGCTCCAACTGATACAAAGCAATAATTATCAGACTTTTTCAATTATGTATATCATTTCTATTAAATTGTCTATTGAGACTTACACAAGTAGATGAAAAAAATTAGTCTATAATACCTATAAAATAAAGATTTTATCTCAAAGATTCATTTCCATGAAAAAGACCACTCCTAGTGCTATGCCTCCTTGCTTTGAAACATGGTGTAAAAAGTTTGATGATTGTTGGAAAAACCAGTCCCAGAAAACAGGATTTAGGCATTATTTAGGTGGTTTACTAGGAGAGAATGAAAAGAAAAACATATCTCAAATGGCCAATGAATCAATTGGAATAGTCTATGATCGATTACATCATTTCATCGCAGATTATTCTTGGAATACAGATCAAATTAATAAACGTCGCTTGGAAATAATTAACAAATTTTCTCAAACCAATTTCTGTAGAGGATTTAGTTTGATTTTAAATGATTCTGGACATAGAAAAAGTGGTAATTTTACATCTGGAGTAGGCCGACAATATATTGGAGAAATTGGTAAAACAAATAATAAAATAGTAACGGTAACAACTCATTATTATGATGGCAAAAAAGTTTACCTTTAGATATTAAATTATATCAACACTCCTATTCTTTAGAAGAAAAGGCAAACATAGGAATAGAGTTAATAGACCAAACCCTAAACAGAGGTCATCGTCCGGGAATAGTTTTAATTGATGCAGACTATGGCAATAATACAATATTTCTGAAGAAACTAGAAGAAAGGAAATTAAAATATCTAGGAGGAATTGCAAAAAACCGTTTGCGTAGCATTCCGTAGGAAAAAGTAATAGTTAAACAAAAATCCCAACCAGAAACAGAAATTAGAATAGATGAATTAGCAAAAAGCTTACCAGCAAATAAATTTGAATCAGTTATCTTAAGTGTAGAAAAACCAAAAATAATTTGGGTTACCACATTTAGAGCATCGATTTCACCCCTCGAAGGAGAAAGAACTTTTACTATCGTCATGAATGCTAGTTCTCTAGAAGAGGCAACAGAAATTGATTATTTTATCACAAATGTTGAGAATTCAAAAGCGACATCTGAGTGGATAGTAAATACTTACTCAAACAGAAATTGGATAGAGGTTTTTTACCGAGAAGCTAAAGGGTGGTTGGAGTTAAAAGAGTATGAACTTAGAGATGAATATCAACTTAGAGATAAATGGAGCCTAGAACGCCATTTTATATTGGTATTTTGTGCTTATACTTTTATCATTTGGCATAAGTTAACTGGAGCGTTAGAAAAACAATGGGCAAGTGGCATTGCTGAATTAAAATATGAAAGTAGGTTTACAGGGAATAGGGAACAGGGAATAGGGAACAGGGAAAAGTTAATATTAACAAGTAGTCCAAACAATTCAACATACAAAAGCGCTCCAAACAATTCAACATACAAAATAAAAAATACAAAATTATCAAATCATAGGGCAAGTAAACCTTTGACAACGTTAGATAAGGCAAGTAGACTTTTGACAACGTTACTAATCTTACATTATCTATTATCTCAATTAGCATTAGCGCTAATTTTAATTAATAGACTTTTTCTCTCCAAGGATGATATAGGGGATAAGGAGCGTTATTGCCAGAATTCTTATCCATCAGCATACAATAACATTGATGAGTTTAAGGCGGTTTTGCGTGAGGGAGCTAAGGCAGAGGCAGTCGAAAAGTTATTCCCAGAAAATAAACTTAAAGATTTTATAGGTAAAGATAATGCTACTTCTAAAAGAGAAGAGCTGATTCCTATTCTCAAAGAATCTGTAGTTCTAGAAGAAGAAAAATATGAGAACAGCAAGAGTGATTTGGGTAAGTCTTGCATATATTTCAAGCCAATTCAAAAGCTTGAAGATAAGATGTTTGAGCCTATAGAATTTGAAGTTTCATACTGTGCTTCAGATATAAGTGTTTCTGGGAAAAAAAATACAGGAAGAAAAAGATGACGCAATAATTGCTCGACTTAAAGAGCATGAACCTAAACTTGGACAACGTGGAAGGAAAGAAATTTTAAGCTTGGTGGAAAAGCAGGTTTCTGAGAAAAATTTAAATAGTGAGGAAGATTGTGAACTTAGTGAACTCATCAAGATTAGTATATTGCCAATCAAGCTTCAGGCAATTTTAACAGCAGATGAATTTAAAAATATACCTGAAGTTAAAGGAGTAGATGAAAACAACAAAAAAAGCTGAGTTTCAATTCACTGTCTTGTCAGACAAGTACAACTGGGAGTTTAGTAGCGATGATAAAACTCAGTTGAAAGGAAAAGATGCCAGTATCCGTAATTTGCTTTCTGGAGAATATATGATTTTGGGCTTTAGAAAAGCTTCTGAACTAATTAGTGTCGGTACTGCTTCATGCGAGGGAGGAACAGCCACAGAAAATGAGAGATCCAAAATTAGAGCTGGCAAGTTGGATGAATGGTTGCAGGAGGCTCTAGAAAAGCACGACCTCAAAGACAAACCAAGATACACTTTGAACTTAGGAAAGTACAAAGGAGAATGTTCACCCAAGACTGAACAAGAGACAGCTCCTCAACGTAGAATCATTATAATCGGTATTATAGACAGAGACAAAGATGTGAATTTATCTGAAGCTCTTCGTAATGCTATGGAAAAGAGGCAAGATTTGTCATTTTATACCAAAAATTATAGTCTCTTTAAGTTGGATTGACATCCTCCCGACGCTTCTCTACGAGACAGCGCAGGATTCCCGCTCCATTCCTGCTAGGGGTTTTCTGCTGCCTCTTTACATTGGGCTAACCTTAATTTTTGGCATTGCTGAGGGGCGAATGGGAATATAAGTAGTAAGTGGGGGCAGGCATCCTGCCTGTCCAGAAAATATTAGGAACGGGCAAGATGCCCATTCCACTTCCACTTCCACAAAACTATTAAAATCATCCCGCATTTATACAATGCTTAATTTTTTTGTGTAACTTGTTCAGGTTCTTTTGCGACATTTGCTTTAACTGCTCTACTATGAATAATATTTCAACTCATTTTAATAAGCACCTACGCAGAGCGACAGACTTGTACTCAATATACATCAAAATTGACCGAGCGGCAAAAATCCTGTATTTACTGTATATCAATACTTGTAGCGCTTATAAAAAGATTGCTCATACAGGCGCGAAATCGCGATTTTTCCCTCAAATTTGCCTTTCAATAGCTCATTTGAACTTTTTTTGTCAAAATCAATTTAAATTATCAATATTTTAATCAATTAATTATAAATTTAATTAATATACTATTATTTAAAAGTCTTGTTGCGCTATGGACAAGGCAAAAGTCAAAAATAATCTATGATTGAGTTCAATCATTTAGAAACGTCTGAATCTTTGCTTCGATTGGTATATAGTTTCTTTCAGTTGGAATGAAGTAATTGAGGTTTGAATTTTTATATTTGTACCTCTTTTGCTGATAACTAATAACTGATAAGTGAAATAACCAGTCCCCTATGTCTTATGAAAATTTTTATTAGTACAGGTGAAGTTTCTGGAGATTTACAAGGGTCTCTATTAGTTGAAGCACTCTACCGTCAAGCTCAACTTCAAGGTTTAAACTTAGATATTGTTGCCTTGGGGGGCGATAGAATGGCTGCTGCTGGTGCTACTTTATTAGGAAATACGACAAAAATTGGTGCTGTAGGAATTATTGAATCTTTGCCTTTTGTTTTTCCTACTCTGAAACTACAACAAAAAGCAAAAGAATATTTACATAATGAATCCCCTGATATAGTTGTTTTGATTGACTATATGGGACCTAATATTAGTATTGGTAGTTATATCCGTAAAACCTGGCCGAATTTACCAATTATTTGGTACATTGCTCCTCAAGAATGGGTTTGGTCTCTGGGAAAAGGTAAAACAAATAAGATCGTAAATTTAGCAAACAAACTTTTGGCGATTTTTCCGGAAGAAGCAAATTATTTTCGACAAAAAGGAGCTAAAGTTACTTGGGTAGGTCATCCCATAATTGACAGAATAAAAATAGCTCCTAGTCGAGAAAAAGCACGTCATAATTTGGGCATAAAATCAGATACAATAGCGATCGCTTTATTACCAGCATCTCGACAACAAGAAGTTAAATATTTAATGCCAGTAATATTTCGAGCAGCACAAATAATTCAGGAAAAATTACCTCAAGTTTATTTTCTGATTCCTCTTTCTTTAGAGAGTTATCGTCATCCTATTGAAGAGGCAATTAAGAAGTATCAACTACAGGCAAAAATTTATCCTTCTCTGCCACAAAATAATCAAGAAATACAAGAAAGTAAAAATTTAGAAATTCTGGCTGCAGCTGACTTGGCGATCGCTAAATCTGGTACTGTGAATTTGGAAATAGCCTTGCTAAATGTACCGCAAGTAGTAGTTTATAAAGTTAATCCCATAACTGTTTGGATTGCCAGGAATATTTTGAGATTTTCAATTCCATTTATGTCGCCACCAAACTTGGTACAAATGAAAGCTATTGTGCCAGAATTATTTCAAGAAAATGCTACTCCTGAAAAGATTGTTTCTGAAGCTTTGGAACTTCTATTAAATTCTCAGTACCGAGAAAAAATGATAATAAATTATCAGGAAATGCGTCATGCTTTGGGAAAACAAGGAGTTTGTGGTCGTGCAGCTAAAGCAATTTTCGATTCAGTTTTAACGTAATCAAGCTTATTAGTAAAATTACCAAATTAACACGGGAGCATGAAAGCCATCGTCTTTGAAGCGATGGATGAAATGCGACTCGATGGATTTTAATCCATCTTGTCTTTTTGTTTTAATTAAGACTATTATAGTTTGAGGGAGGTGAAAATAAAAATGTATGGCTGTCAACAAAATTTAATTAATCCAAATTATGAATTAAAAGATGTATTAGAATTTATTTGCTCTGAATCTAACAAGCTTACCAATTGTGGCAAATATTTATGGTCGTCAAATCTATTTGAAAACCCATAAAATTATCGGTAAGTTTGACTTAGATAAAGAGTATAAAAGTAACCAACATTATCAGGTTATGTATTCTCAAGCAGCCCAACAAATATTAAGAAGTGTTGCCGAATCTTTTAAGTCATTTAAGCAATTAAGTAAAAAGTACAAACTTCGTAAGCACGACACTTAATTTTGATTTAAGTCGAGTGTCTAGGGGCGTTTTGACAAAGTCCCCAGAAGTTAAAATTCTGGTCAGCTAAAAAGACGCGAAGCAATGCGGTTTTAACCCCCAATCGCAGTATCCTTTTAGAATCCCCGTCGATTTATCGCGGGGATGAGAAGGAGAGGTCATTCCTCGTGATTGTCATATCATTCGTTATCAAGTCAATAGAAATCAGAAACTTTACTATTATTATAAATTACAATCTGCTTCACCGATTTTTCCTATGGCTACTGATAGTCAGAAAAAAACTAAATATAAATATTTAGGAAAAGCGGGAAATGAAGCTCATATTGATGCAGTTGAAAAAATGACTCGAAGGGATATTATTGATGAGTTAGAGAGGGTTGTTCATTCCCTTCAAGAAAGTTATTTAGATATCTGTTTCGGTGGAGAAGTTGAACTAGACCCATCCTATGATTTTCAAATGGGATAAATAATGTCATAAAAGAAGATAATTCCAGATTTGATTCTATCTTTAAACCTTAATTCCAGTAGTTAGTGTAAATATTACGCTAACTATTTTTTTAGTCCAAAGTCCAATCTAATACCAAGCGTGAAAAAAGAATGCTACAAAAAGGTAGACCTCGCTCGGATATGCTTAAAAATAGCTGCTCCAGTTGATTTTAGATATTTATTTCTATTGTTTTCCCCTTTTTTTCAAAATTTAATCCTTCTTCCTTCTTCCCTCTTCTTTCTTTCGTACGGACGTTGCATGCAACATCCCTACCATTTGTAACGAACATTTATCACCCTTGGTATAAAACTAAAAGCAATAGCTGATAGCTAATAGCTGACGGCTGAATGCTTACATTAGAAATATTTTCGGAAAACTGGACTAAGTAGGGCTTGCTGATTAAATCTAAAAGCATTGACATATAAAGACAAGTGCTTTTTTGAGGCCTTTAAAAAGTGCATGGTATCACGTCTAAAACGCTCAAAAAGTTAGTATTTTAGACAATAATTGGGCAGAACAATCTTGGGACAAAACTTAGCTCCTACCTCCTCGCTCATTCCCATTTCTCCTGTCTTCCCCTCCACGGTCGGGGTTAGGTGTGAGTTGTCTCCTGTCTCCTACACATACTAAAAGACTTTTTCAGCAAACCCTAAGTAATACAATTTCTCATGGATTATTGCTATACATCAATTTCTTGATACATCAGATTCCGTACTAATGAGGTACAACTGACGGTCAGGAATATTTTTTGTCTATTCCCTATTCCCTGTTCCCAGTTAAGTTTTCCCTAAAACCATAAATATAAGTACCTCATAATAGCGGGAAGTGCTGTAAATCAATTTTAGAGGGTAACTCTCCCCTGGGCACTGGTTTACTAAATTGGTATAATTCTTATTAAGGTAGAAGTTGCTCGTAGAATTAATATATTAACTACTACTATTTATGAATACTATTTATATTTTCCTTCTGCTTTATTTTGACAGTATTTACTGATGAGCTAAACACAGAAATAAAAAAATGCAAAAAGATTATATAAATTATTTATTATTGTCACAAAAATTTTTCTACTTTTAGGTTCTGTAATAGTTTTAAATTCTCTAGTTTTTGCTGGAGAAATTAGAAGTAATATTATTTCTCCAGAGCTGAGAAAAAAACTAGAAAGAAAGGGATTTATTGATGGTTATCAAAGGTCTAAATCCGGTTTAGATCCATCTATAGAAGCAGAATTTAAAAAATTAAACATAGTGGAAAAAATTGAAAATAACATTTATGCAGATGCTTATCTACAAGGTTATACTCAATTTGAAATAGATTTAGGGGAATACATGAGTATTAATCAGAATGAACTAGAGCTACAAGCTATTGCGTTTAAGGATGGTTGTTTGAGGGCCAAAATAGGGATGAATGAATTTCCAGAAATAGGTATGAATAAATTAGGGCTCGAAGAGTTAAGGGAACAGTTAATTTATCTTGATGCCTATCAACAAGGTTATACTAGGTGGCTATTGACTTATTCTTGTATACCTTCACCATATTAATATAAATATAAAAGTAAGCATTCAGCTATTAGCTGTCAGCTCTCAGCTTTTATGAGGGGGTTTAAATGAATATAGACTGTTTTAGCCGACTTTGGTAGTAAGTATAAATTCTGCCTCAATTACTAAAGCTTTTATCTAAAACTAAAAGCAATAGCTGTTTGCGTAGCATCCCGCAGGGAAGTGCTGAAGTCCGCAGTTCCGACCACAGGAGTCTAGCTGACGGCTATTTGCGCAGCATTCCGGAGGAAATGCTTACATATAGAAGGAAAAAGGAAGAATTTTGATTATTGATTTCATTCCGTTTTTTGAGCTATTTCATAAGTCAAATACAGCAATAAAAGCTACTATGACTAAGGAATAAGTTTTACTTGTTAACTAGGGTATTGAACTTCATTATTTTAGTTTTTTTATAGTCCAGGAGTAGGATTTTAGAAGGAAGTTCTTAAGCTTACAACTTCTAATTTTTATGAAAAGATGAAAAGATATAGAATTACAATTCTAATTTGTTTGATATTTACTGTAATTTTAGGTTTTGCAACTAAATTTTATGAAGGGCTATTTTCGGAATGGCTGAATAATTCTTTTAGTTCAATTTTTTATGAAGCATTCTGGATTTTTTTAGTTATTTTTCTTCGACCTCGACTTAAACCTGGTTTAGTGGCTTTTTGGGTATTTATTGTCACCTGTTTTCTAGAATTTATGCAGTTATGGAAACCACCTTTTTTACAAGCTATTAGAGCTACTTTAATTGGCAGACTGTTGTTAGGAAATACTTTTGTCTGGTGGGATTTTTTGTACTATATATTAGGTTGTACATTGACTTGGATATTTTTACGTTACTTCAAGTTTTATGATGAGAGGAGTCAGGCGTCAGGAGGACTGAGTCAGTAGGAAGAAAGGATGAGAGTGGGAATTATCTGGGGATATTCTGGCGTTTTATGTCTGCATTGAATGGAAATTGATTGATTTTAACGGTCTGCCATTTATCACTCTTGGGTTTGATTTCGGCTTGATTAAAAGTTAATGTAGCTAAAATGTAGCTAAATTGTTTAATCCAATATCAATACTGGCGCAACGATTTTTTTCTAGCTCGTATTGTTTTTTAGTAGCTTCATAAATCACCTCAATTACATAATGGTTAAGTCTAGAGACTAGATGAACTTGTTGAATCTGTGAAGTAGGTATAGGTAAGCATTTCCTGCGGAATGCGGAGCTAACAGCTATTAGCAGTCAGCTATCAGCTATCATGATGAGGTTTTAATGAATATAGACTGTTGAGCGCCAGCTTTTATAGTTAGTAGTCGTGTAAAAATAACTTGAACAGTTTTTTAATGGAAGCTATATTTCACAATTTATCCCAGATAAAATTTGTACAACTTATTATTACATGGCTCCTTAAGTATAAATTCTGCCTAAATTAGTAAAGCTTTTATCTAAAACTAAAAGCAATAGCTTATGGCTAATAGCTGACAGCTGAATGCTTACAGATATAGTGGTTTTTAGGTTAATCCCAGTTTTACTCGGATTAATAATTCCAAGTTTCAAGTTGCCTTTTACTGATGGCTTGTTTTGTATAAACTACAATATTTCTTCCCGTTATTTTATTTTTATATCCCGGAAGACGAGGACAAGCGTTAAACTTTAATGGCTTGGTGTTTATAAACTTCATTCGCTGCTAAAAAACTCCTCCAGTTTGACTCTAGTATCATCAATATTTGTTGAGATACTTTAGCTGGAATTGTTTGATAATCTGCTTGAGTAGAGAGTGTTTTTTTAGGTCATAGTAGGAATTATTTGTCTTTTCAAATATCCAAGACTGACGAACTAAATAGGGTTTGCGCTCAAAAGTCTTTTTCGCTTGGCAGGGAGTAGGGAGTAGGGAGTAGGGAGTAGGGAGTAGGGAGTAGTGAAGAGTCAAGAGGAATCAGGAGTTGTAGAGGACGTACAAAGGAAAAATTATCCCAAGATTATTCTGCCTCTTAACTTGCGCCAATACTCACTTTTTGAGCCTTCCGTAAGGCAAAAACCTGGTACTTTTTCACTACCATTAAAGGCCAAAACCTTTATAGATCAAGACTTTTATATTTAATCAGCAAACCCTAAATAATTAGCATGAGTTTAAGAGATTTTTAGACAAGAAACACAGTCGGTCAATTTCAGCATAAAACCGATGATTTTTTTGAATCATAAGTCTCTCAACTAATTTCATAAATCCGGGAGTTAAAATTATATTAGGATTCGAGGGTTTAGTAATTTTTATGATTATTTAGTCTGGAACTCTCAGCAAATTTCGTTATACTATAAACAGATAGTCGAAATCTATTAAGTTTTGTCAAATATTTTAGTAGCTGCTTAGTACAAATCAACGAAAATATTTGGCATGATTTGACTAAATAAGACTATATTTATGTATAACTTTTATTATACTAATTAGGGTTTGCTGAAAAAGTCTTATGAGGTAAGCATTTCCTGCGGAATGCTTACCTTATGAGTGAGAGTAGGAGTCAGGAGTCGGATTTTCTTGCTGTTAACTTTTGACTTTTGACTTTTGACTTTTAATTCCTTTTTTCTTACTTTTAACTTTTAACTTTTGACTTTTGACTTTCAATTCCTACCCACCTAATAATAGCTTCAGTCAACCCCTCCAAAGTATATTCTTCAGCTTCCACATCTACTCTACCTAACAAACTCTGACAACTTTGAGAAGTTTGAGGTCCGATAGAAGCAATACAAATATTTTCTAACCAATTTTGCGGTAAATTATCTTTATTTTCAGCCGTCAAATAACAAAAATTTCGCACCGTTTTAGAACTAGCAAAAGTCATAATATCTATCTGACGATTTTGTAGTGCTAATAAAGCTTCCGGTAGAATACTTTCTGGACAACTAGACTCATAAGCAGCTACTTCTATTACCTCCGCACCTTGACTATTTAACTCATTCACTAATACTTCCCTACCACCAGTCTCTACCCTGGGAAATAAAACCTTTTTTCCACTTAAATTTTCAGGGAAATTTACCACCAAAGAATCAGCAACAAAATTAGGCGGAATAAAATCTGCTTTCAAACCACGAGCATTCAAACTTCCCGAAGTTTTTTTACCAACAACTGCTATTTTTACACCAGATAAAGCACGACTATCCTTACCTTTATCTGCCAATCTTTCAAAAAAGTAATCTACCCCATTTGTAGAAGTCAAAATTAACCAATCAAAACTATCTATATTATTAATAGCCACATCTAAATCATGCCAACTTGAAGGAGGAGTAATAACTAAAGCTGGCATTTCAATTACTTTTGCCCCTACTTTTTCTAGGCGATCGCTAAACTTACTAGACTGACCTGCGGCACGAGTCACTAAAACAGTTTTATTTGCTAAAGGCGCTATTTCAGTTTTTGCTACTGACTTTTCTCTAACCATATTATTTGGAGATTTTAAATAATCTCGTAACCTGACTACTTCCCCTACTATTATCACACAAGGGGACAAATATTCGGCATAGGTTTGTTGAACAATATCCCCTAAACTACCAATCCAAATTTGTTGTTTTAGAGTGGCACAATTTTGAATAATTGCCACAGGAGTTTGAGATGTTCTTTTGTGTCTTAATAACTGACGCACAATTTCATCTAAATTTCGTGCCCCCATTAAAATTACTAAAGTTTCAATCTGAGAAATTCTTTCCCAGTCTAATGCTTCTATATCGTGAGCAGTCAAGACGACAAAAGCTCTACTCATAACTGCATCTGTTAAAGGAATATTTGCTAGTAAAGGTGCAGCTAATACAGAAGAAATTCCTGGTACAACCTCAAATTCACAACCAGCTTCAATTAATGCTTGAATTTCTGAAGCAGCACGACCAAAAATAAAAGGGTCTCCTCCTTTTAATCTAATTACTTGTTTACCTAAACGACATTTTTCTACTAACAAGCTATTAATTTCTGACTGAGACATACTCGGTTTACCACCACGTTTACCCATCTCTATTTTTAAACAACTTTCTGGTGCTAATTGTAGAATTGAGTCATCAACTAAGGCATCATAAATTAAGACTTCCCCTTGAGTAATTAGGGAATGTGCTTTGACAGTCAAATATTCTTTACTTCCGGGTCCAGCTCCAACAATATATACTTTTCCTAGTGATTTAGTCATATTTATATGAGTTAAGTAAATCTAAATTAGTAGTTGCAACAAAAATCTTTAGTTAGAGAATAGCACCAATGAGGAATATTTAGTTTTTCAGAAAAGATATTAACAGTTGTTTCAAAATCAATATGTTGAATATATCCATACTCAACCTCACAAATTTTGTCAAAATAATGATTATCTAATATTGCATCACAATAAGGAAAACCGAATGAAGTGTATGAGTTTCCAACTTTTTTACCGAAGAATTAATAATTCAATAATTCAATAATTCAATAATTCAGGTTTAAAGCCTCCTCTTTCAAGGGGAAAAAAGCGGTCGAGGGATGGCTCCGAAACCTGCGCCATATCCAATCGACCAAGAGAATAAATTTTTTCCTTTTAGTCAATCCTCTTCCTTTTAGGGATAGGTAATTATCAATTATCCATTATCAATTATCAATTATTGAATATAGCGAGATTTAATTTTGCCCATTTTCATATTTTGACGTTTATCTTTTTCAGTCTTCAAGCATTCATAAGCTTTACTTACAATTTCAGGGATAAATTGAGGCTCTCCTATAATTTTGTCTGTTAATATAATGTAGTTTATTAAATTAAAATTACAGCAACATAAAGTTTCATAAAACTCATTGTTAACGTGATAAATATAATATTGTCTGCCACATTTCCAACAATTGACAGGAAAAAATCTGATTTTAATATCTTGCTGTTTTTATATCGGTAAAATTGAGAAAATTTAAAATGACCAGATAAAATTTTAGTAATAAAATTATTTAAAAGATAAATGTTGTTATCATAAATTACCGTAGGATTTGTAGATTGGTCAAACTGTAATTGAAACATCGATATATCTTGTCTTTCTTTCGATGTTGGTAACTTCTTAAATAACCAGCAACAGCGAATCCCATCTCTGATATATTTTTGTTGACGTTGTTCAGTTTCTTCTAAGCTTTGAGGACTCCATTGAACTTCAAAAGCAAGTTTAACTAATTGATTTTTTACCTGCTTAGTAGCTAAAACATCAGCTCTCCAATCTAATCCACTTGCTTCAGTTTTAACATCGTAACCCATAGTTTTACAGACTTTAGCAATTTCTGTTTTACATAAAAGATGTTGCCATGTTTCTGATTTATAATTACCGAAGAATTAATAATTAAATAATTAAATAATTCAGGTTTAAAGCCTCCTCTTTCAAGGGGAAAAAAGCGGTCGAGGGATGGCTCCGAAACCTGCGCCATATCCAATCGACCAAGAGAATAAATTTTTTCCTTTTAGTCAATCCTCTTCCTTTTAGGGATAGGTAATTATCAATTATCCATTATCAATTATCAATTATTGAATATAGCGAGATTTAATTTTGCCCATTTTCATATTTTGACGTTTAGTTTTTTCAGTCTTCAAGCATTCATAAGCTTTACTTACAATTTCAGGGATAAATTGAGGCTCTCCTATAATTTTGTCTGTTAATCTAATGTAGTTTATTAAATTCAAATTACAGCCACATAAAGTTTCATAAGACTCATTGTGAACGTGATAAATATAATATTTCCCGCGACACTTCCAATTCCAACAATTGACAGGAAAAAATCTGATTTTAATATCTTGCTGTTTTTTTATATCGGTAAAATTGAGAAAATTTAAAATGACCAGATAAAATTTCAGTAATAAAATTATTTAAAAGATAGATGTTGTTATCATAAATTACCGAATAATTAATAATTAAATAATTAAATAATTAAATAATTCAGGTTTAAAGCCTCCCTTTTAAGGGGAAAAAGAAATAATATTTCCTTGTTTTCAATCAAAAGTGGTTTTAACCAGAGGTAATTATCAATTATCCATTATCCATTATCCATTATCAATTAATGAACGTAGGATTTTCAGATTGGTCAAACTGTAATTGAAACATCGGTATATCTTGTCTTTCTTCGGATGTTGGTAACTTCTTAAATAACCAGCAACAACGAATACCATCTCTGGCATACTTATCTTGACGTTGTTTAGTTTCTTCTAAAGTTTGAGGACTCCATTGAACTTCAAAAGCAAGTTTAACTAATTGATTTTTTACTTGCTTAGTAGCTAAAACATCAGCTCTCCAATCTACTCCACTTGCTTCAGTTTTAACATCGTAACCCATAGTTTTACAGACTTTAGAAATTTCTGTTTTGCATAAAAGATTTTGCTATGTTTCTGATTTATAATTACCGAATAATTAATAATTAAATAATTAAATAATTCAGGTTTAAAACCTCCCCTTTCAAGGGGAAAAAGCGGTTGAGGGATGGCGAGGTCCCCTCGCCATATCCAATCAACCAAGACAGCGGTCGTAGCGCAGCTTCCCGTAGGGTGGGATGGCTCCGAAACCTGCGCCATATCCAATCGACCAAGAGAATAAATTTTTTCCTTTTATTCAATCCTCTTCCTTTTAGGGATAGGTAATTATCAATTATCAATTATCAATTATCAATTATCCATTAATGAAATCCATCTTTCTTATTATGAGCAAAATGCTTAGTTCCCAATTTTGAAGTTCTTAAATGTCCTCTTGCTTCACAACAAGGTAAAATAACCTGAACTTTTTTACGTTTTAATTCTTCCCACTCCTCATCAGATAGTAGTGGGGCTAATAATTCTTGATTATCTAAGAGCTGATTTATAAAGTAAATATTAAGACGCTGAATGAGTTACTCTATTTAGCTTTCAGGATTTTTGTCAAGTAAATTTATAATTGCTAAAAGCTAGGTAATATAAGACTTTTGGGGAAGTTTACAAATCAGCTCTAAGATAGCTCTTAATGGCATAATTTTAATGGTTAAATAAAATCCTAAATTTTTACCTTCTATTATGAGTATGATAAAAGATAAGCCATAGGAAAAATAACTTCCCAATAAATTGATAAAAATCAGCGATCGCCTTTTTATCTTACAGGTCTACTTTTTGACTATGCCACCACATTTGACGTACTTGTAAATTTTCCCATCTACCTACTTATAATCTCTCCGATTATAGCACTACGCACAACTTAAGAATTCAAAGTAATCTCTGAGTGAATATAGAGTTTCCTAGTTTAGTAATATCAAGTCAAAGAAGAAAATAAAAATAAAATATTTTCCTTACGTTCAATCCTCTTCTTTCAAGGAGAGGTAATTATCCATTATCCATTGTTCATTATCAATTATTGAATAGTGGGACTTTAGCAAAATTAAAGCCCAAATGTAGCCCAAACTGGCTTTATATTTGATAAATGGGAAGTGTGGGGAGGGTGGGAAGTGTGGGAAGACAGAGTAAAGTAGGATGAATAATTTTTCCTTGATTTTTCTACCCTTGACCTCCCTAAAATCCTAACTTTTTGGTAGTTTTTAGCTGGAAAAGTTGCAGTTTTTTGGGATTGAAAAAGACTATAATCTTTATATGTAAAGACTTTTAGATTTATTCAGCCAGCCCTAATGACTAGACAGTAATAAGTTTTTGTATTAATTTTCTACTGAGCACTTTGCAATATCCAGCTTATTATTTTACCACATAAATTATAATGACAAGCACAGATCGGAAAATAGTTAAAGAACGCCGAGATTACAACAGTTGGGTTGCCACGGAAACCCTAGAAGATTATTCTCTCCGTTATGCTCCAAAATCATTTCGGAAATGGTCAGAATTTCTCGTAGCAAATACTGCAATAGGGGGTATTTCCTTCTTAGCATTAGAAGCAATAGGAGGCTCTTTAGTCATTAACTATGGCTTTACTAACTCTTTTTGGGCAATTATTGTAGTCAGTCTAATTATTTTTTTAGCAGGTCTTCCCATTGCCTACTACGCCTCTAAATACAATATTGATATAGATTTACTAACTAGGGGTGCAGGATTTGGATATATCGGTTCAACTATTACCTCTTTAATTTATGCTTCTTTCACATTTATTTTCTTTGCCTTAGAAGCAGCAATAATGGCTCAAGCTCTAGAACTATATTTTCACATTCCTTTAGCTTGGGGTTATCTGATTTCTTCAATCATTATTATCCCCATAGTTTTTTATGGAATTACCTTAATTAATCAATTGCAATTGTGGACTCAACCTATTTGGTTGTTTTTGATGGTCTCTCCCTATTTATTTGTCCTTCATAAAGAACCAGAAGCTCTAAATGATTGGTTTAACTTTACTGGAAATTCTCCAACAGGAAACCAATTCGATCCTATTTTATTTGGTATGGCAGCAACAGTTTCCTTTTCCTTAATTGCTCAACTTGGGGAACAGATTGATTACTTGCGGTTTTTACCCCCAAAAAAACAAAATAATTCCAGGAAATGGTGGATAGCAATGCTAGTAGCAGGACCAGGGTGGGTCGTTTTAGGTGGTGCCAAACAGTTAGGAGGAGCCTTTTTAGCAACATTAGCGATCGCCCACGGCAACACTATGGCAAAAGCAAAAGAACCCATCCAGATGTATCTGGCAGGATTCGCAGATATGTTTTCCCAACCTGAAATTGTCTTATTCGTCGCAACTCTATTTGTAATAATTTCCCAAATCAAAATTAACCTCACCAATGCTTATGCAGGGTCTCTCGCTTGGTCTAACTTTTTCTCTCGCCTCACCCATTCTCACCCAGGTAGAGTAGTTTGGTTAATTTTCAATGTAGCGATCGCTCTACTATTAATGGAACTAGGAATATTTGAAACCTTAGAATCTATTCTAGGTCTATATTCTAATGTTGCCATTGCCTGGGTAGGAGCAATAGTCGCCGATCTAGTCGTAAATAAACCCCTCAAACTCAGTCCTTCTTACATTGAATTTAAACGCGCTTACCTCTATAACATTAATCCCGTAGGTTTTGGTGCAATGGCGATCGCTTCGGTTATTGCCATTATGGCATTTGTTGGGTTCTTTGGCCCATTCCTACAAGCTTATTCCCCCTTTATCGCTCTTACTGTTGCATTCTGTCTATCCCCAATAATTGCCTTAGTTACCCAAGGCAAATATTACATTGCCCGACAAAACACCGTCCGGACTCTTAACCTCAACGACTCTTTACTCACCTGCTGTATTTGTACCGAAAGCTATGAAGCCGAAGATATGGCATTTTGTCCTGTTTATGACGGATATATTTGCTCACTATGCTGTAGTTTAGATGCTCGCTGTGACGATCAATGTAAGAAAGAAACACCTGAAATTGCTGAGGAGAAAAGTAGCTTCAGCCAGAAACTAATTAGGAGCAAAATTTCACCTCTACTAGGTCAAAGAATTATCAAATTTTTGGGAATCTTTGTTTCTATTGCAGGCATTCTAGCTGCATTTTTGGGATTACTTTATTATCTACAGATAGAACAGTTATGGGCAATCTCAAGTTACACCAAGCAAGTTGTAGGGAGTGTCATTCAAGTAGTTTTCTTTTCCCTACTCTTACCTATTGGTATAGGGGTGTGGTGGTTAGTCTTAAGTGAAGAAAGTCGTGAACGAGCTGAGGCAGAACTAGATAAACAAAATATACAATTGCAACAGGAAATTGCTGAACGCAAACGTGCGGAAATTGCTCTCCAAGAACTTGCCCAGGAATTAGAAATTCGGGTAGAACAACGGACGGCTGAATTATCAGAAGCATTGCAAAACTTACGCCAAGCTCAAACCCAACTGATTAAAGAAAAACTTTCTAGTTTAAGTCAGTTAGTAGCTGGAATTGCCCATGAAATTAACAATCCTGTCAGCTTTATTCATGGTAATCTCCAATACGCTAAAACTTATATAGAGGACTTACTGACTTTGATCGACACCTATCAACAGGAAATTCCAGAAACTCCGCCTATGGTGGCTGAATTGTTTGATGAAATTGACGTAGATTTTATTAGAGCTGATTATCCTAAATTGCTGGAGTCAATGCGGGTAGGAACAGATAGAATTACTCAGATTGTTTTGTCGTTGCGAGTTTTTTCTCGCTTGGATGAATCAGAGGTAAAGAAAGTAGACTTGCATCAAGGTTTGGATAGCACTTTGGTGATTTTAGGGAGCCGTTTGAAAGCTAATTCAGAACGGTCAGAAATTGAGATATTGAAACTTTACGGCGATTTACCCTTAGTTGAATGTTATGCGGTAGAGATTAATCAAGTATTCCTAAATTTGCTGGTTAATGCGATCGATGCCTTGGATGATTTCTGTAGGAACTGCCAGTCTGGAAGTTACTCTCCTACAATTACTATCAGAACTTGCTTGGTTGATTCTGAATGGGTGCGAATTGAAATTGCAGATAATGGTTCTGGTATTCCCGAACATATCCAACCCAAATTATTTGATGCCTTTTTTACTACTAAAGATGTTGGTAAAGGAATGGGATTAGGGCTTTCAATTAGTTATCAAATTGTCGTGGAAAATCATGGGGGAAAGTTATATTTTTTGAATGTTGAGCAAGGAGCAACTTTTGTTATGGAAATTCCAGTTAGGAATAAATCTTTTTCAGCAGAACCATTTCCAAAACTTAGTTAAAACTTAAAAACCCCCGGGTGATAATTTCCTGGGGGTTTGTTGCTTGTACCGGAAATGGCGAAGGTATTAAACTTCTCCAAAAATACAGTTTGGAACGGTGGGGCTAATGCTTCAGGTATGAAAGCTTGGCTTAGTATTTTTGGACATTTCTAATCAGTTTTTTTATTAAACCCACATTCCGCACGTCAAGTTGTAGTATTAAAAGTAGTAGAAAAATTGGGAGATTTGTAAGTATTTATACTGAAGATATCCTATTCATTGACCTTTCTGTGGAGTCAAATTCTCAGTCAAATATTAAGTATAAATACTTGATGGAGCGAGATAATTAGCTAGAATCATTCCCTAGTGACTACTGACTATTGACTACTGACTACTTGCATTCATACTACATTTTGTCGTGCGAAATGTAGGATTAAAAGTTAAGTTGTATGACAAAAGCTAGTTTTTTTCTTTATTATATTCATAATAAACTTTACAGGGTAAAATCTATGATGGTAGTAAAAATACAGTGATGACACTCTGCATAAATTAAAAAGCAAAAAAATGGACTTCTCCAAAAATTACTATTGTGAAGCTTTAATAGTAGGGGCTTCACCATCTTTTTTGAAGTGGTCTAATTGACAAACAGGAGAAAGTTATGAGCAAAATAGAGGTTTACCCTGCTGAGATGGTCTTTATAACTCCAAAACTTGTACTTCATTCTGCCCCTTTTACAAGTGGAGAAGTAAAAGATGCTTTCAATATTGAAGCATCAGGCATGGGAGAACTAACTGGTCTAGCTTATGATGTTCCAGCCCATACATCTGGCACAATAAAAGCAACACTACAAATTTCTGCTATGTCGAGTAAGGACGTTGAAGATCTTAACCAAATGGCACTAGCTTTTCTAAAGGCTTCCGAAAGAAAAAAGGTTGAAGAAACCGCAAAAACTAGCGTTCAGGGAAATTTATCACTTTTTGGTTCTATTTTTGGAGGTGGCGCCTCAGCGTCTTATAGCAAAACGCGGCACAACATGGAATCAGCAGGTCTATCTGAAGAGCAGATTTCCCAACTCATGGAAGCATTTTTGGCGAAAGCACAGCAGATGTCATCCGTGAGCATTGATTTCTATGTCAATAATGAGCCCAATGATTACTCGGTTTCTGGGAACCTATACTTGTACACATTATCGGGACAAATACAAACGGGTAAGGGGTCGCACCAGTACCGTATGCTTGCTGACAAAGCAAGTGCAGGTGCACCACCACCACCTCCCAACGGAAGTGCACAATCCACAGGTGAAATCTTGCCCTTACAGTAGTTTTGATTTGGGTAAACCACAGTAGGGACGTTCCATGGAAAGTCTCCTACAAGGTTCTGGCTGTGACGATGTGGTTCATCAATCTGAAAAGCGCTGTAAAATAAGCAGTGGAGAGCTGAAATCCTTTCAAACTCATCTCAACCTAAACTGAAATGACCACATAGCAAGAAATGAAACTCCCCGGCAATAAGCCTCCGGGGAATTTCTTGTTGGTTTAACGATTTCTGAGTTTTCTGAATCAAGTTTAGTCTCTAGGTTTGTTACTAATGACCTCAGAGCGATCGCCTCCACTCATCACCGACAACCATCACCATTCCCAACTTAAAACCACTAGACCTCTCTAAACAAGATTCAGACGATCGCACTAGCTACTCTTTTTCTCCAATATCCTAATACCACAAGGATGCCCGTCCCCCAGTGGTTCAGGGAAGTTACCATATAAAATTTTACTGTCCTCATCTGTGGCACTACGACTTACAACCTTGCGTGTATCCTGTCCACCAATTATTGCATGCAGCTCTGAACCTATCAGTTGCCATGCGACTATGGTCGAAGTGTCCACTGAAAATATCGGCTTATCAGAGAACAGTACCGATGAAGTCCCCTTAATATCCAAGTAGTGGTTTTTGTCCTTTGCAACTTCATAATAATATGCATCATCCGCCTTTTGATACTTCACCTCTTTAAATTCGACGGCATCAGATATATCTGCACCACCATAAAATATGCCTTTCCCATTTAGTCCCATATAACCAAAATCCTTACCTTCATAGGTCAGCTTCAAGATTTTACAAGAATCGCAGAGTGAACTAGCATGTGCTGGGGCTCCTAGCATAGGAGAAAATACTGCTGGTACAGCAACCATCAGTGACAACACAATCGAAATAATCTTGTTCATTTCCAAATCTCTCCTTTTTACATAAGTGTTGATAGAACCAGCGTTCTAACGTTAAAGTTGAGCAGTGTGATACCAATTTGATAAATGTTTGCTACAAATATCTATATATTCTGTATATTTGATGTTTTGTAACATTCTTTTTTAAAATTGGTATGAGACCATTTTACAATGAAGACCAATGCTTTAGGCTTCATAATAGAATAATTTTTGTCAACCCCCTAAAATCAACCTTTTTCCAAATAAAATCAACCGTGTCGCCAGGTAAGCGCCAAAAATTTTCCGCAACTTTTCGGAATAGACTCCCAATGCAACATCCGAATCACTAACCAAGCGCTCTTCAATAGCCTCCGCTGCTTGCCAAGCAGTGTATACCGCATTGGTTATCCCATGTGAGGACAAGGGGTCGAAAGCGATCGCCGCATCACCCAAGGCCAACCAGTTCGAGCCAGCAATTTCATTACTGCAAATCGAATTGGCAGCCGATACAAAGACCGGAGACCAAACTTCACCAGCCAGAAAAGCTTGCAATATCTGTGTTTCGGAAAGCAAAGTTTGCCAATGATCATATTCCCGCATTTTCAAGCTTTGAGGGCTGCCCTTTTCAGCATAAAGTGTCATCACATTAGTCCTTTGATCCAAACTGGATACAATTCCCCATCCACCCTTAAATACCTCTGTAAATACTCCATGCTTGATTTTAGGGTGTCGGATACGAGGAAGATGACAACTGAAAGCGATCTGTTGGTCATGCACCGTGCTGCCAATTCCCAGTTTCCTCAATAACGCTTTTTTCCTTCCCGTGGCATCCACAAAAATCTGCCCGTATAGATCAAAAGGCTTTTGTGCTGAATTTACCCGAATACATCGGTTCTCTTCCTCCCAAGACCAATCCTTGCACTGCACAATCCTGTGACTATCCAAGCAGCTCTCCAATTTTTTCAGCAATAACTGTTTGTCCAGTTTCAAACCATAATTATAGGGGTGGTGAAAATAAAAGTTGACGTCCTGAACCTGAGAACTTCCCCATAGGGAATGATATCCTAAAGTTTTTTCCAGGGCACTTTCCTCAAAAACCTCCCGCAACCCAAGCTGCTGTATCATCGCCAATGCAGAAGGTGGCAGAGTTTCCGCCAGCGCCATGACTTTCTGCTGCATTTCTCTTGTCACAAGGAAATATTCAATCCCCTTTCTTTGCAAAAGCACAGAAAGACACAACCCGGCGATTCCTCCACCAACGATCGCAACATCACTATGGATCGAAGCCATCTAATGAATACCACCTTTTCCGTCGTAAGCTACATAGACGATATCAGGAATTTCGAGTTCAGGACCCACGCCAGACCTTCGACCTGTAACCATACCAACGCTTTTCCATTTATATACCATGGCAATCAACCCATTCTGGTAGCCAGCTTCAGCGTGATAACCTACAAATCCAGTATCGGCACTATGAAGCCAGGGCAAGCGGTTGGCGTAAATATATCGGCGGGTTTCCGGAATGAGACTTTTATCCTGGACTTTTTTGAGGCTTTCAGCCGTCAATATGGTGACAGGCAAATTGGCAGCCCACCAAGCAGGTACTGGATACTGCATATCAATGAATACAGTCTGACAACTTCCTGCATCCGATTGCCAGGGAATTCCCATCCATTTAGTCAAGTCTCCAGGAGTGGCTTCCCAGAGCCAATACTTGGGATTGGATGGGTCAAGAGATTCCTGGACGTCATAGGGAACCATTTCAAATCCAAAATCATTGTAGAAAATCTCTTTTTTGCGTTCTGGACTCGCGGCATTGATGCGAACTTCCCATAAACCATAAATTCCATAGGAGAGTTCTTTGCCCTCGTTTACAAGTTCATAGATGCGACGATTTTCCGCATACATCTGATTATGGCGCATAGGCCAGGTAAGCTCTACCCCAGGGTGGAAACCACCTCCATACAGAGTCTCCAGAACAGCTCTAGTCATCAGCAACGGACTCCTGGCAGGGTCTTGAGCTGCTTCCAGAAATTGACGTTGGTAAAAACGACCCATTTCATCCATGTCCTTAAAATTGAAATCGGCTGGAGTAGTAAAGTTGCCGTCTCTCCATTGTTTCAATTGTTCGTAGAGAAAAGGAGGTATGGCAAACCACTGGGCTGGACTGCCAGGATAATTAATTCCGTCCCCAGGATAAGTTGGGTATTTCAGTTCGTCTGTTTCAGTACCCAACTGCGTGAGGTCTGTCTTTTGATTGCTAGGAATGACAGGTTCGTTGTCATAATTGTAGATAGGATTCCGAAACAGATTAAAAATTTGTTGGCGAACCTCCGCACATTCTGGGCTGTTGGAATAAATGCAATGAAATTTGTTCTGAGCATAGAGTTGATCGATCGTTTCCCGGAAAGAAGGGGCGAGGAAATCACTTGCATTGACCCATTGCATGCGGTAGAGGCGATATAGCAAAGGGAATACCAGGCTCAGTTCTGGAGCAAATCGCTCGTCTGCCGCCCCTACGATCAGGTCAAAAAGGGTAGAAAGGGGCTGGATTTGGGGAGCGTAATCTGGCGGAGTGGTTGCGATCCAAGCAGCGGATTGGGCATCAGTCAAATCATAGCTTTCTTTCGTGGTTTTGTGGGTGATTTTAGCCGTGATGATACCATCACAAATATCATCGTACCAATTGGAGTTATCGGCAAAATCAGTGTTCAAATCGGAAGGATTCAAAGAAGCCGAAGTGCCGTCTGCTCCATAAAAAATCAGGGTTCCTTCATCGTATTCAACGGTACCCAACTTCACATTCACACAAGACTTCTTCATTTTTGAAGCGATTTTGCTGATTCTGGGTCCGCCATCTTTTGGAGGATGTGGATAAGGGAACATACCGCAAATCTCCTTACGGGTGGAAGATGAAGAAACTGTAATCGGGGGAGGACTGTTGACCAACTCCTTCCGGAAATTTTCTCCTTCTGGTTTGCGCAGACCTTCATTCAGGACATTGGGGTTGCGGTATGTGGTGCTAATGGCGGGAGCAATGCGTTCATCGTAAAAATTAGGACTGAGGTTTTGGTGGTTTTCCAACTGAATAGAAAGGTCTAGGCTGTTGTTGAAATTGTACCAAAAAGGCTTTTTATTAGCCACTTCTGCAGTCCACTCAATGTCATATTCCGCTGGGTCAATCTTCTTTATAGGGTTGCCTGCTTCATCACATTGATAAATGTAAAACCGCTGGGCTTGTTTTTTGATCTCGCCTTTATCGGTCAAATATTCATTATCTGTTTCAAACAGATTTGCCCATGGGATTTCTGGGCTGAAGATGACCTGGTCTTTTTCAGCCGGACCATTCCCAAGGCGTGCAATCCCTATGGAGGGATAAATTCTAAATTTAGGATTTTCCATATTCAATAAACAATAATCTGATGCAAAAGTACATAAGAAATATCTTTCTTGTGAAGATACTTCTAATAATGAAGATTTTAAACTAGATAAAAAACAATTAAAATCCAACAAGACCTACATAAGAGAACTTATCAATGGCATTTCCTTACTGTATCTAAAAGTGAAACAGTACCACCATAATAATAATCAATCTCTAGCTATTCTAATAATTAGAATAAACTACAACTAATAGAAAAGCAAGCAAAAAAGTTCATATAAAAGTTCAGAAAAAAGTTCAGAAAAAACTAACATTTTCAGAAAAAAATTCATATAAAAATAATACTTTAAAATAAGATTTTTCTAACAAAACAAATGAAGGTATAATAAAATTTTTCAAATATATGACTAATTTAAATTGACAAAGCAGTTTTTAAACTGGCATCTCCTAACCCAGAAATGCTCATAGTTTCGCGATCGCTACTCAGACGCACTGTAGTAGACTCTTAATCCGTACATCCGTGCCATAATCCGTGTGAGCTTTCTCCCTAAATTCAAACTCCAAGATAGATCCAACAAATTCTCCTTCTCGGATATTTTCAACTCCTGGGATATTTTTGGCCATATCCACCAGTTGATTTTGGTCGAATCGTTCATTTTCGCCGATAAATAAAATCAGTAATTGCACAATTTATAACATTCTTTTTCAAATTGTTGCGAGATATTTATCTAAAATTTCGAGGTAGTTTAGTTGTTAAAAGTCAGACAAAATTATAATTTTTTTACTTTTTACTTTTTACTTTTGACTTCGTTAATCTGCCTCTATTAATTACTTAATAATTGAAGTGTCACCTAAGAGCTGATTTATAAAGTAAATATTAAGGCACTGAATTACTTGCTATACTTAGATTCCAGGATTTTTGTCAAGTAAATTTTTAATTGCTAAAAGCTAGATAATATAACACTTTTGGCGAAGTTTACAAATCAGCTCTAAGCATAGCATTAGTTTTAGTCATTTATAATAGAAATTGCTTAAGCCACAAACATATCACTATATTATTTGGACATTATATAAATCCTTTATTCCTTAAATTATGACTAAAGACAGAAAAGAAATCCTTTCACCGTTGGCCAGCCAGTTGCTCCAGAAAGTTTTGTAGGACACCAAAGTTTAATAAATATAGCGTTTGACCAAATAGACAGTCGCAGTAATTTGGCTGTTTGGGGTGGCCCTGGTATGGGAAAAACTTCTTTCCTAAACTTACTGACATCTGAGCAAATCTGGCAGTCACAAAATATAGATCGATCTGAAGCCATAATTATTTATCTAAATTGCCTAGAAATTAAGCCTTTCATCCCTGCAAATTTCTGGCGCAAAATTATTTATTCAATTGGAGAAAAAACTAAAGATGATTCTATCGTACAACTTATAAAAAAATCACTGCAAAAGCCCAAATCAACTAAAGAACACCTACGCTATATTTTGAGAAAAATAGGTGAGCAAAAGAAATTTTTAGTGCTACTTTTAGATGATTATGATGCTACTCTTAACTCCCATTCTCGGTATACTGAAACTGATGTAGAAGTATTTTTGAGTGAATGTCGCAATTTAGCGTATCACTCGGAAGAAAGAAAATACCTTTCAATGATTGTAACTTCATTGCGGCGCTTGAATGAAAAAGGTCCTAATCTTACACCAAATGGATCTCCTTGGTACAATCATTTTGGATTTCAACGATTAAAGCCACTCAATGATAAGGAAATAGGGATGTTGCTTAGTGGAATGCAAATGACAAGAGAAATACGAGATGGAATTGAAGAAATTGCAGGTGGAAATCCAGCTTTGCTACAAAATACTGGGTCTATTTTGCATAACAAAAGACGTTCTGGAGAAACGCTTAATGCTGAGATATTTGCCAAGGAGTTTGTAGAAGCAACAGAACATTTTTTTCAAGATACATGGCAACTTGCTAATGAATTAGAGCAGGCGTTATTAATGTTAATAGCACTGTATCAATTGAAAGGTCGTGTACAAAAAACGCGCTATGATTTGAGTGATATTAGTGTTATTTTCAGCCAGAAAGAACGAGAATTAATGGACTTAGAAGAACGATGCGTGATTAAACAAACTGTAGAACAAGAAAAAACAAATTATTCATTTACTTCCACAATAATGGAGTGGTGGGTAATTAAAGAGATTGAAAATACTAATACGGAAATACTAAAGCAAAGAGAGATGGTCTTTGCTAATTTTATGAGTCGTAAACAAGTAGACAAAGTTAAAGATGTAATTAACTATTTGTCAGAGCATAAGGAGGCGATTAAATCTATTGCCAAATGGGTTGGTAAGCTAGCACCATACTTGGCATAAAATTTTTTCATTAGATATCTTCAAATTAGAAATTCCAATAATTAGTAAATATATAATTCTTAAGTCTAGTAGGGTGCGTTAATGAAATGTAACGCACCATCTATTCCAAATGTTTCTGGACTACTCAACGGTGCGTTACGGCGCAATGTAATCTTTGACAGTTCAAAAGTAATTTATGGTAAGCCAGTAGTGGACTGTTTCATCTTAAATGTTGCATTAGAAAATGGGGTGATGGGGGGATGGGGTGACGAAAAAAGCGCTCTGCACTATTTTAGGTGAAACAATCCAGTAGGGTGCGTTAATGAAATGTAACGCACCATCTATCCCAAATGTTTCTGAACTACTCAACGGTGCGTTACGGCGCAATGTAATCTTTGACAGTTCAACGGTAATTTATGGTAAGCCAGTAGTGGACTGTTTCATCTTAAATGTTGCATTAGAAAATGGGGTGATGGGGGATGGGGTGACGAAAAAAGCGCTCTGCACTATTTTAGGTGAAACAATCCAGTAGGGTGCGTTAATGAAATGTAACGCACCATCTATCCCAAATGTTTCTGAACTACTCAACGGTGCGTTACGGCGCAATGTAATCTTTGACAGTTCAACAGTAATTTATGGTAAGCCAGTAGTGGACTGTTTCATCTTAAATGTTGCATTAGAAAATGGGGTGATGGGGGGATGGGGTGACGAAAAAAGCGCTCTGCACTATTTTAGGTGAAACAATCCAGTAGGGTGCGTTAATGAAATGTAACGCACCATCTATTCCAAATGTTTCTGGACTACTCAACGGTGCGTTACGGCGCAATGTAATCTTTGACAGTTCAAAAGTAATTTATGGTAAGCGCCTAACACACCCTACTGGACTAACTACATTTTTCAAGGAAGATAGTGAATTAGAGATTCCAATAATTAGTAATAGTAAAGATATAGTTTTAAGGAATTGACAATTAATATGAAATCTCCTAAAAAAAGGCGAAATCCTTACGTTATTGGTCGTCCTATTGATGAACCAGAATTATTTTTCGGTCGAGAAAGTCTGTTCGGGTTTATAGAAGATAACTTGAAAAATAATGAACAAGTTATTCTGCTCCATGGTCAAAGACGTATAGGTAAATCCTCTGTATTAAGGCATATTCCTAATAAGGTCAACTTGGATAATGAGTTTGTTTGTGTTCTATCAGACTTTCAAGATAAAAACCAATGCTCGTTGCGTGAAGTAGTCCACGGACTTGCTAAAGATATTGTTGAAAAACTTACTGTTGAAAAATTTATAGATAATCCTGATGTAATTGATTTAACTTTCCTTGATGATTTAGAGCAAGACTTAGAACAAGACGGGGTTAAATTTAGGGAATTCTTGGAGCAAGTATATGAGAAATTGGGTGACAAAAAATTAGTATTATTACTGGACGAGTTTGATGTATTAGATGGAAAAATTCTAAATCAGAATTTGAAGATTTCTTTCGATATTTGAAATCAATTATTTATTACGAAAAGCGGCTTTTTATCATTCCAGTTGTAGGTAGACGACTAGATGATATGCCAAAACTACAGAACAACTTATTTAGGGGTAAACCTCAACAGAGAATAGGTTTACTAGAGGAGTTAAGTGCTCAAAGGTTGATTACAAATCCTCTTGAAGAGTTCCTAAAAAACCATCAAGAAGTTTCACTAAAGTACAATGAAGCAGCAATCAAGGAAATTATAAAACTGTCAGCAGGCCACCCCTATTTTACACAAGGTATATGCTATAGTCTATTTGTAGAAGCACGGTATCAGGAGAAAACTGAGATTCTTCCTGAAGATGTAAACCAAGTTATAGATCCTACTATTGAGCTTCTTGAACCTGGGTTAATACCGTTTCGGAATGGATTGCCGATTTTAGAAAGAATTGTATTCTCAGCAGCGGCAACAGCTCAAGAGAGAGCTAAACAAAAAAATCAGTCATCTGTGCAAAACCCATTAGAGTTGCTCAAGGAGTTTGGGGTAGATGTAGAGCATGGAAATGTAGAGCATGGAAATCTGCATCAGGCATCCAAAAATCTGATCGAAAATAAATTTTTAGATGAAGATGGGTATAAAGTTACAATTAAGTTTGTTCGTCATTGGTTGGTTAAATATCACCCAATACAGTCAAGTATATGGGAATTTGAAAAACTTGATCCAAATGCTAGTGACTACTACGAAAAAGCAAATATATGGCGGAATAAAAGGCAGACAGATGATGAATTGTATCACTATGAGAAGGCTTTAGAACTTAATCCCAATCATTTTAGTGCTTTATTCAGTTTAGCTGAGTTATACCTAAACAAAGCTGAGTTACACCTGGAAAGAACTAAGTCATACCCGAAGGAAAACAAAGATGAGTTATATCTGATAAGAGAAGACTTTCTCCAAGCATTAAAATTATATGAACGAGCTTACAAAGTAGACTCCGAGCGTGCCCAAGATGAATACATAAAGTCATTGATGGGAGCTATTAAGTTATACCTAGAAGATCATAACTTTCCGGAAGCATCAAAATTATATAGACGATTTCTCCAAGTAAACCCCGAACGTATAAAAGATGAATACATAAATTTATCGGTCGATTTAGCCAAATCACATCTGAAGGATAAAAAATTTAAGGAAGCATTAGAGTTCTATGAACTAGCTTACAATGTAAACCCTGAACGTGTAAAAGATGGATACATAAAGTTATTGCTGGAAGCTACTAAGTTACATCTAGAAGAGCATAAATTTCAGGAAGCATCAGAATTATATGAACGATATCGCGAAGTAAACCCCGAAAATGCTGAAGATGAATACATAAATTTATTGGTGGGTTTAGCCAACTCACACCTGAAAAATCAAGAATTTGAGGAAGAATTAAAATTATATGAACTAGCTTACAAAGTAAACTCTGAATCTGTCAAAGCTGAATATACAGAATCATTGGTTCGTTATGGCGACTATTTAATTAAAAATAGAGATTTAACCAATAGAGATGTTATTGCGGAAGTAAGAATCTTCCCTGAAAAAATTTTGGACATTGATTCTACAAACAGAAAAGCTAAACTTCAACTGACATTACTTGATCGTAAGGAAGATAATCTTAGGGAGCAGGAAGAAAATCGCGAGATAAATAGTCAAATTGAACTGTACAAAAAGCGTAGAAATATTATAAATTTTTCAGCAATTTTGATATCTTTTATGTTGATAGTAATTTCTTTCTTTTTAGGGTTAAAATTTCGACCTGCTCCTAGTTCTCAACCGGAACCAGTACTATCAGATAATGAAAAGAAAAAAAGATTTAGTAGTGGCGAAGGGACAATATTTGATGAAAATAATCAAGGTATTTTCAAGTGTAATCAAAAGTTCCAAAAAAAGAAATACTCAGAAGCTGCTGAATGTTTTGGACAACTTGTAAAAAATGATTCTGATGAACCAGAAGCATTGATTTACTACAACAATTCTCTTTCTCGTCAATCTACTAATCGTCAAGTCTTGGCAGTAATTGTCCCAGCAGATCGGGATGAAAAATCTAAAGAAATGTTGCGAGGTGTTGCTCAGGCGCAACATAAATTTAACAGCAATGAATCTTTTTCAACAAAGCCGCTAGAAATTCTAATTGTCGATAGTAGCAGCAATGACCCTGAAACATCTCTCAAAGTAGCTCGCGAAATAGTTAAAGATACATCTATATTAGGGGTTGTAGGCAATACTAGCAAGAAGGCATTAGAAGTATATGAAGAAGAAAGTTTAGCGATGATTTCTCCCACAAGTACAAATACAGAATTGAGTGAAATTTTATTTATAACTATTGATAACGAGATATTAAGTGAAAAGCTAGCCGAATATGTTAAACAATTAGATGTAGAAAAAGTTATCATATTTTATGATAGCAAAAGTTTATCTAGTGAAAGAATAAAAAAGATTTTAAATATTACTTAAACCTCAACTCCAACTCTAGCAAGCTGATTGAAGAAGTAGACTTGGCCGACTTAAAAGAACAATCCTTAGACCTAGTAGTTGAGTCTGCCATAGAACAAAAAATTAAGGTTGCTATACTATTTCCAGATTCAGAAACAGTTGACTCAGTGATTAAAATTGCCAAGAAAAATCATCAACAACCGGAAGAACAACAATTAAAATTACTTGGTAGTCACGATCTTTATTATTGCAATGTTTTAAAACAAGGTGAGCAAGCAGTTAAAGGTTTAATTTTGGCAGTACCATGGTTTAAAGGGATGCCAGAAGCAGAAAATTTTTCTACTGAAGTAAAAAATAGATGGGGAGGAGAAGTTAGTTGGCTCACTGCGGCCAGTTATGACGCGACTCAGGCTTTTATTTATGCCTTGTCTAATTCAGGCAAAAATCCTAGTAGGTCTAGAGTTTTGCAAAAAGTTAAAGACGTAAATCTTCCAGCTAATAAAACGTCAGGAGAAAATCTTAGCTTTTCTTCAGGAGAGAAGCGGGAAGGTAAAGCTATTCTGGTTGAAGTTGTTGAATCATCATTAAACCCAGATTGTTCTGATTTAGATTTTAGTCAAGTAGGAGAACAATAGTGGGAGCATCTTGCTCCCGTGCTAACCGTTCTTGTCTTGGTATTAATTATTTGGCCTCACTTTTTGCTGCATAATAAAACTAGAACTATCAGGACTTACGCACGGATACTAAATCCTGTGAGGGCGAATGCCATTTGCCCCTACATATGGCGTTTTTAAGGTTAATTTCGTAAGTCCTGACTATAAAAAACCATCGCGATATTACTCAAAATATTAATCTCAATTGACTGTTTGATAAGACGACTCTAAGATTTTTTGACGCAGTTTTTCCAGGGAGTTTATCTTATCTAAAACTAGCTCAAAACTGTAATCGGAATCCACGGCGATAATTGGTTGAGGATAGGGTTTTTGAATTGACAAAGCAATTTTTAAACTGGCATCTCCTAACCCAGAAATGCTAATAGTTTCGCGATCGCTACTCAGACCCACTGTAGTGGACCGACACAGCTAAAATGGTGCATTAGGGAGTAGGGGAGTGGGGGAGTGGGGGAGTGGGGGAGTAGGGGAGATAAAGACACCTAGAAATAAAAATAAGAGTGCACAGTTTTAGCTGTGTCAGTCTAGTAGTAGACTCTTAATCCGTATGTGCCATAATCCGTGTGAGTTCCCTCCCTAAATTCAAACTCCTGGATAGAGCCAATAAATTCTCCTTCTCGGATATTTTCAATTCCTGGGATATTTTTAACAATATCTACCAGTTTATTTTGGTCAAATTGTTCATTTTTACCGATAAATAAAATCAGTAATTGCACAATTTATAACATTCTTTTTCAAATTGTTACGAGATATTTATCTCAAATTTCGGGGTAGTTTAGTTGTTAAAAATCAGACAAAATTATAAATTTTCTTACTTTTAACTTTTAACTTTTGACTTTTGACTTACAAAAGAGGCGATGTGTGTACCTTACCAAAATTATCAACTTTCTTACTTTTGAATTTTGACTTTTGACTTTTAACTTACAAAAGACAAGCCATAGGAAAAATTAAATATTCTAGGAAAAATAATTTCCAAATAAATTGATAAAAATCAGCGATCGCCTTTTTATCTTCCAGGTCTACTTTTTGACTACGCCACCACATTATACCCAAAGCTAATACATGACTTATTACCAAAAAATTAAATTAATATTTGCCAACCAAGTTACACCAAATATAATCATACCGATATAGCAAATAGTTAATACCCACCTTGCCAAATTAAAGACAGCAAATGCTCCTAATTTAATTGTAAATGTAGTGATATTAAATTTACGGTCTCCTTCAATATCTGGAATATCCTTAAAAATTGCAATAGCAAAAGTGAAGACTATCACAAACAAAGTTAGCGCCCATACTGTGGGAGGAATTTCTGGAATTATCAAGCTTTTTTTGAAGAGAATTATTTCACCTAATCCTTCTATCCATTGATGCCAACTTCCTGTAACTTCCTCAACTTTTTCTAATCCCCAAACAAAGCTTAAAAATAAACCTAAATTAACAATTACTCCCCGCACAGTAAAAATACATAACGCTGCCCAAAAAGGAAATCTTTTTAATCTAATAGGAGGCAAAGAATAAAATGTACCAATTACTAAACTTATTCCCACCGTACCTAATAAAAAAGGTCCGCCAACTAGAGCCAAACTTAAAGCTAAAATTCCCGTTATTGCCACAATTACTTGACCAGAAAATCGGGAAAATTCACCCGCAGCTATAGGTAGATGAGGTTTATTAATTCGGTCTATTTCCACATCTTCTAATTGATTCAATCCTACTATATAAATATTTCCGCATAGACAACTTATCCAAGTTACCAATAACAGAATTAAACTATAGATAAAAAAGATTGATTGAAAAAATCAGAGCGATCGCCCATAGCAATTAGATATATTGCCAATACACTTAATGTTGTACCAATAATTGTATGGGGACGTGCAAACTTCCAAAAACTGTATAGCCATGGGAAATATTTTTGCACCAAATTAGTTTTTATTTTTACTTCTTGATAATGTGAAATTTCTTCCATAACTACCTGAAATTATTTTTCTCTGAATTTACGATTATTTTATAGCGGTTTTCACATAGATAGACTACATTCAATAATTAATAATTAATAATTAATAATGAATAATTACCTCTTCTTTTAAAGTAGAGGATTGACTAAAAGGAAAATTTTTCTTTTTATCCCCTTAAAAGGGTAGACTTTAAACCACAATTTTTCGGTAATAAAAGCATTTTTCTACTCTCTACTCCCTACTCCCTACTCCCTAAGTAAAAATAATTTTGTAGTTTACTTAAATGAAAAGCGCTTTCATTAATGGATAATGGATAATGGATAATGGATAATGGATAATGGATAATTACCTCTGGTTTTAACCGTTACGGAATTGAATATAAGGAAACATTATTTCTTCTCTTGGTCGATTGGATATGGTTAGGAAACCCATCCATCCCACCCTTCGGGAAGCTCCGAAGATCGACCGCTTTTTTATCCTTAAAAGGGTCGGCTTTAAACCAGAATTATTTAATTATTAATTTGAGTGCATCTAAGTATTTATAAAAATACTTTTTCCTATGTATTCCCTGTTGCCTGTTGCCTGTTGCCTGTTGCCTAAAAGCAATAAATTTTTGGCTTTATTAAAAATTGAGATGTACCCATTAATTTGGCAAGCGATTAATATCTTGATTAGAACCAAGTACAATCATTATTATTCCTTTAGTTAAAATTGTACTAGGCTTAGGATTAATTTGAAATTTTTCACCCCGGTCGCTCACTGCCAGTAAATTTAAACCATATTTATTCCATAGTTCTAAATCAGCAATAGTTTTACCATCAAATTTTTCTGGTACAATAATTTCTACGATACTATTATCTGGGTCTATATCAAATTTATCGAGTATTCTAGGTTTACTCAATAATCGTGCTATTTCGCAACCCATTTCTTTCTCTGGAAATACGACATAGTCTGCTCCAATCTTGTTTAAAAGTTTGACATGAGTCTCTGAAGAGGCTTTAGCTACTACACATTTCACTCCCACTTCCTTAAGATTAAGAGTAGTAATAATACTTTCTGACAAATAATTACCAATTGCCACAATTACTGTATCAAAATCTGAAATACCAGCTTGTTTAATAGCATTAATTTCTGTTGAATCAAGCTCTAAAGCATGAGAAGATATTTTGTCAGTTAAGGCTTGATTTACTCTTTTTTCTTCTCTATCAATAGCCAAAACTTCATAACCTAAATTATGCAGAGTTAGACACACTGCTTTACCAAATCTTCCCAAACCAATTACTGCAAATTGTTTAGTTTCAGATTTTAAATTTTGCCAAAAATTCCAAGACGATAATTTCACTAAAATTTCAACGTTATAGCTTCTATATTGTATAGCGCTGCGCGTAGGCAACAGGCAACAGGAAACCCACCCCTAACCCCTCCCTGGAGGGGAATAAAAACTCATAATAATAAGATTTTAGCTATTGGGCAGTTCCTGTAATTTGTAAATATGCCAGCGCACATTGCTATAAATAGCAAAAATAACGTTGCCTCCAAAATATCTATTTTCAGATTTTACCAATGCTGAGAAAAGTTTTGAAAACTAACTAAATTTATTCTCTTAATACCAATTATTTGTAAAGCTGCCCTTAAGAATTGTCGATCGGATATTATTGCACTGACTATTCTCATCTTTATATTAAGTGCAACTTCATGGAGAAATGGTATTAGTTTTTTTAACTTTAGCATCAATATAGCATTTCTCAAGTTACTAAGGTAAAGTTATTTTTCTTCTTTTCTACTCCCTACTCCCTACTCCCTACTCCCTATCGACCCAAACCAATTACTGTAAATTGTTTAGTTTCAGATTATTTTCAAGGAGAGGTAATTGTTAATTATTAATTATTCATTATTAATTATTCATTATTAATTGTTTAACTACTCCCTACTCCCTATAACTCAAACAATTATACAAATAAATTCTCTTCTGGATACTGAACCGCACTAGGATTTTGTTCAGCAAAAATAGTAGATACTAATAGTAAGACACCCACCCTACCTATATACATAGTTAAAATCAATACTAACTGTCCTGGAATTGTAAAATTAGAAGTAATACCTGTAGATAAACCGACAGTAGCAAAAGCAGATACAACTTCAAATAAAATTTTAATTGACTCTAATTCTGGGTCAGCAAAAGCAGCTAAAATAGTAGCGATCGCCACTAATGAAGCTGAGGCAAAAACCACACCAATAGCTTTAATAATAACTATCACTGGAATCTTACGTTGATAACATAAAACTTCTTCCCTACCCTGTAAAGCTGCTTTTGTACTGTTAAATAATATTCTAAAAGTTGTAGTTTTAATACCTCCTCCAGTGCTACCTGGACTAGCACCAATAAACATTAAAACAATCGTAATAAATAAACCAGCATCAGTCAACTGACCCATATCAATAGTATTAAAACCCGCAGTTCTAGTAGTAACAGATTGAAACCAAACAGCAATTAATTTTTGCCCTAGATTGAAACTACCCAAAGTATTAAAATTATTAAATTCGGCAATAAAAAAGCAATCAAACCAAATATCAATAGAAAAATAGTTGTATTAGTAACCACTTTAAAATGTAGAGAAAAAGTGTGAAATACTTGCTCTTTTTGCCAACGACTTTTCAGCCATAAATACATTTCCATAATCACTTGATAACCCAATCCTCCAAATATAATCAAGCCTGTAATCACAAAATTTAATAAAGGAGATTTTGCATATTTAATAAACCCATCTGTATATAAACTAAAACCAGCGTTATTAAAAGCATTTATACTATGAAAAATAGAATACCAAAGACCATCTTTAAACCCATAATTTGGAACAAAAACAAACAAAAGTAACAAAATACCAGTCAATTCAAACACAATTGTTGTAGCAAAAATAGACTTAATTAAAGGTTCCACACCAGCCAATCCTACCTGTTCCAAAGATTGCTGAAGAGCCACTTTTTCCCGAAGACGAAATTTACGACCAAGCAACAACAAAAGAATAGTAGTAGCAGTCATATAACCCAAAGCTCCAATTTGAACCAATAATAATAGGAAAAATTGTCCCCAAAAAGAATAATATTCCCCCACATTTACAACAGAAAGTCCCGTCACACAAACAGCAGAAGTTGCTGTGAATAAAGCAGTTACAGGATGACTCCAATTTCCATCACTCATGGAAATAGGTAACATGAGTAATATCGCACCAATAATAATAACAGCAATAAAACCCTGACATACAGTTCTAGCTAAACTCATTTCAATTTTTTAGTATGTATATTTAGTAAGCATTTCCTAGGTCATGCTGCGCAAACATCAGTCAGCTATCAGTTATCAGCTTATTATTTTATAAGGATAATTCAAAATTATGTTTAAGCAGAATTCCACAGAAAAGAAAAAGGTAACAAACTAACCTTATTAAGTTCTGTATGTTCAAAGACTATTTGCGGAGCATGACAAACGAAAATGTTAATAGCTTTTTGCGCAGCATTCCACAGGAAATGCTTACTTTTAATCACAAATAATTTCTGGCAATGTACATTAATAATGGCATAAATTAACATATAAAATTACAAATATTTCAATTTTTTTCCTTAGAAAAAATAACTTTTAACCTTTAACTTTTGTGTGATATTATTTCCAGATAATTAGTTATGAAAAACTATCATTTCAATTGCAGAGCAAATTTATTGATTTTTCCTACTTCCCACTCCCTACCCCCTACTCCCTAATCACTTATTTATTAAGTATTCAACCGAACATGATATTAAATATATAATAGTCAAAAAAATCAATCCTTAACCTTGATTAATAATTATGACCAAAAAACTAGGTCCAAAGCCTCCCCTTTGAAGGGCAGGACTGTTTCAAAGTATCGTAAGTTAACGATTTAAGGAGAACAGGAGATGAGGGGGTAGGGGAATAGGAAAATTTACCACGCATTTGCCTAAATTTGTCGATTTTTTAGTGTTGGAGTATCGTTAAACTCTGGCTAAATATCTAATTCAATTGGCTCAAATTACAACAATTCGTATTTTTGACCTTCAAGAATAATTGATAAATTTTGCCTAAATCCTGACTATGTGTGCCAAAATTTACCATTTATACCCATATTTCTATCTCTTTCTCTATTTTTCGCTCTTATTGAAACAGCCCTGCCTTTGAAGGGGATGAAAAGCGGTCGAGGGATGCTGAAGTCCCCTCAGCATATCCAATCGACCAAGAAAGAATAAATTTCATTATTTCAAGCCTCTGGGTTTCCTAGGTCATGCTGCGCAAACAGCCAGAGGTACTGATAATTGATAACTTATAACTGATAACTGATAACTGAAATGACCTCAACCTTAATTGAACAAATTCAACAATTCTATGATGCTTCCTCCAGTCTCTGGGAACAAGCGTGGGGCGAACATATGCACCATGGCTATTATGGACAAGATGGTCAGCAGCAAAAAAATAGACGACAAGCTCAAATAGACATGATTGAAGAACTACTTCAATGGGGAGCATTAAATGAAAAATCAAATTTTTGGCCTCCTACCTCTATTCTGGACGTCGGTTGTGGTATAGGCGGTAGTACATTGTACTTGGCCGAAAAGTTTAATGCCACTGCCACAGGTATTACCCTTTCTCCCGTCCAGGCCCAAAGAGCTAAAGAACGAGCTGATGTAGCCAACTTAAGTCAATCTACTAATTTTATAGTGGCAAATGCTTTAGAAATGCCCTTTGCTGATGAATCATTTGACTTAGTATGGTCTCTCGAAAGTGGAGAACATATGCCTAATAAACAGAAATTTTTGCAAGAATGCTATAGAGTCCTCAAAGCAGGTGGAACTATAATTATGGCTACTTGGTGTCATCGTCCAGTTGGTGGCTCCGATGGACAATTAACTGACGATGAAAGGAGACATCTGGCCGAAATTTATCGCGTCTATGCTCTGCCTTATGTTATTTCTTTGCCAGAGTATGAAGCGATCGCCCAAAATATCGGCTTTCAAAATATCTGTACTACTGACTGGTCAACTGCTGCTGCTCCTTTCTGGGATGTTGTGATTGAATCAGCTTTTGACCCTAAAGTGATTATGAATTTACTCTTTAGTGGTTGGACAACAATTCAAGCTGCTCTTTCCCTAGAGTTAATGAGTAGTGGATATGAACGAGGATTAATAAAATTTGGTCTATTGCGGGGAAGCAAATAGTTGATTACTATAAATTCTTTTTAAATCAGTGGAAGTGAGTCAAAATTTTCATACTATATATTAGATATGAAATAATTTCCTGAAATTACTATGGGATTAAAGTTTCGAGTCTATAAAATCTTAATGCATGACTTTTGACTTCATCCCATGACTTTTAACTTTTGACTTTATCTGACTTTTGAGTTAATTTCTGACTTTTGACTTTTGACTTTTAACTTTTAACTTTTGACTTCATCTAACTTTTGACTTCATTAGCTTATTTCATCACTGCATATTCAGTAAATGTTAAATTCTGTAGCAATATGCCTACTTCTGCTATAATCATCGCTTACAATATATACACCACATAGGATATTCCTGGAGGTGTAATTTATGTTAGTTATTTTAATGGAAAATCAGCTAGTTGCTCCTCAACAAGTTTGTCAAGGTTGTTTGTTAGCCGATAGAAGTGGTCAACCACGATGGAAAGGTGGTCAATTACGCTGTGGTCATCCTGTTCCTAAGTTATCAGATACTCAACCAGATCAGTATGAGTGTCAAATGGGTTTCCGCGTTGCCAGTATAGAATAATCTGACAAAAAATCAGTTTTAGAGTAATTTGTTTGGAAAGCAAGGGTGAAAATTAACAGTAGATTAAAATGGTGCATATACCCTTTGAATTAATAATTGAAATGTTGCTTAAAAGTAAACAACATAGCTATAGTACTCAGATTTGAGTTGTGTAGAAAATATCTTAATTAGTGAGCAAAAAACAGTTTTAAGTATTTAAAACTTTATTATCTACTTTTTTGTTTTTTTGATAAATTTTTTAGAAATACTTATGCGAAGAATACAGAATAATATTTTTAGAGACACCTAGTAGAATTATACAAGTAT
>NZ_BLZO01000058.1 GCF_014132355.1 Okeania sp. KiyG1 | reverse complement strand
CAATAGGATGTCTCAGAGCTTGTAATGTATTTATTGTCGCCACTCCACTGGGGTTTGTTCCGACATCTTGCTGAAAACATTTTACAGCAAACTCAGTCCCTGGTCCAAAAACACCATCAATGATACCAGGATAATAACCCAATCTTGTCAACAAAATCTGGAGTTGTTTTACACCCAAACCTCGATCGCCCCTTCTGAGGACACTTGAGTAAGAGTATTGCCTGGTAGTGTAGTTTTGCCTGGAGTAAGACACAGGACCTGGGGGCAGAACTTGACTAGGATTAAATAGAAATGATTGAGTTGTTGGTCCTACTATACCTGTAGGAGTAATTCTATTTCTCTTTTGAAATTCAATTACTGCTATCTCAGTATTTCGATCAAAATAGTTAGTTATTTGTCCTTGATAATAACCTAAATTTTTCAAACGTTGTTGTAATCTTCCTATCTCTACACCTGTTTCTCCAGGTCGAAGAAATACTCTCTCCACAGGAACAGGTCTAGTGCCAAACAAATATTCTCTAGTGGTAATACCTACCTGACCCGTAGGCGTAATTCTGTGAGAGTTTTGAAATCTGATAACTGCAGTTCTAGTATTTTGGTCATAAATACTATTGATAGGACCTCTGTAAAACCCTAATTCTGCTAACCTTCTTTGAATAATTGCTACTTGAGGGCTAACTTGTCCAAAAGATAATGGTCTTGTTGAGTAATTCAATAGGGAAGAATGAATTTGATTAGACCTCTTACCTGCAAATAGTAATGACCAAGTAGTAGGTTCAATTTCGCCTGTTGCTGTAATACCATTGTCTTGCTGGAACTGTCTTACAGCTCTTTCTGTAATAGGGCCATAAAAACCAGTTAGATTAGCAGAAAAATAACCTAATTCTCTAAGTTTTCTTTGAACTGCAGCCACCGTTGTGGCTTTATCTCCACGTCTTAGATAGACTGCACTATTAGGGGAAAGAATTGCATTGCTTTCTGGTCTAAAGTTAGAAGTGCCAGAAAAAAAAGAGTTTGTTGCTATTTGTCCTTGGTCTGTTTGACTAATATTAGAATAACTATTTGTTTCAGGACTAGGAATTTCTGGCCTTCTAGCCCAACAAGAATCAATAATAATTAAATTAATCATCATTATTGATAAAAAGTTTATGTAAGCGAAGCTAGACAGTTTGTTCCAGTTAAGTCTTTCAATAAGTTTGAAGTCTTTGTTTTCTTGATTAGCCAGAAAAACTTCTATATATGCAAGGGATTCCATAAATTTTCCTGGGGGACTTTAAAATTTTAATACTAACAAGCTAAATTGATTTATTTTGTTATCTTACATAAGTTATACCAATTTTATGTGAGACTGCACAAAATCATGAAATTTATTACTTGTCTGTCTCAATCTACATTCAAATCTGAATTAAAATAGTCGATTATTTTATACAATTTATTATAAATTTGGTATTACAGCAATTATTAATCTAGTATTATCATAAAACTATAGAGGTGGAGACTTTATGTAATAAAATATCTAGCTCATCAGCAGAGGGAAATGTTTGAAGTTATAGATTCAAATATTCAAACAACTTTCCCCATGAACAGAGAGGCACTTTTCTCTCCTTGAAATACTTCTCTATTTTAATTTATGTGTATTCGTTCTTAAACTGGTATTAGGGTATCAAATTATTAGTACAATAACCTACTGAAAGAATATATATAGGTTAATTTAATTTCAACTTTACCTATATAAATTATATCATTTTATTGTACTAAAAAATGCTTAAACTAACCCTGCACGGTCAAAAATCAGAGCTACTAAAGCAGCAAAAATAGTTATTCCTAAAGCAGTTAAAGGATGTTGACCTTGACTTACAGCAAAGGAAGTCACTACACCAGCTCCTAAAGCAGCAGTAACAGCAGCAACTAATGGGTCACGGTTTGAACGATTTTTGTACATAATTATTAATCCAGATAGATTTTTTCAACAATTCATAACTAACAATGTTGTCTAAACCTATCATTGAATTAATAATTAAGATGGAGATTATCCTGGTTTTGCAATTAAGATTTAAATTTCTCTAAATTTCTTAACAAATGAAGAGAATTATATTATGTCTGTTGAAATACCCACAAGAAAAAATTTAGGCAATACAGAGCAAGGAGAAATTTGTTTGCTCCACATTCTGCACAGAAAAAAATTCTCGCTAATAAAAATAAATAAATAAAGAGAATTTATGCAATGTCTGCTGGGGCACGTTTATGTAAACCCCAGGGTAAATATCTACAAGAAATTTAAGTTTTTTCTTAAAAGCCTTTTTCCCTCTTCCTTCTCCCTTCTTCCTTACCGAAAAATTGTGGTCTAAAGCACCCACATTCCACACCACAAAATGTAGCATAAAAAACATAAGTCAAAAGTCAAAAGTCATGCATTAAGAAGTAAGAAGTAAGAAGTAAGAAGAAAATTATAGTGGTCAATAGGAGTAAAGGATTCAGTAAGTATTTATGCTTAAGATTTCACTGAGAATTTGACTCCTGATCGAGGTAAATGAAGATAATTTATATAGTATAAATACCTAAGCAAGCTACGGATTTTATACTAATTTTCATCTTACAAATTGAAGTGCGGAATGTGGGTTTTAAGGGGATAAAAAAAAAGAGAATTCCGTGTTTCAATTCACTTTGCTTTCCTAGGTCATGCTGCGCAAACAAAACAGCTAGAGGTAATGATAACTGATAACTGATAACTGATAACTGAAATGACCCTTAGCTGACAATACTAATGCTATCGGACATGATATTATTACTCCAATTTTTCAGTATTACCACCTGATACCCATCCTGTACGATTACTCCCATCATCCACTCTAACCTTTTGCCATCTTTTATCTGAACTTTCTTCCAAAACTATAACTTTCTCTTGATAAGAAATACCACCAATACGATTAGCATCTCTACTAGGAGTATCCCGCAAAATCAAACCAATAGGCTCAACTACAATAGCTCTGTAAGCTCCAGGATCTAATTGATTAGATAAATTTGTATTTGTAGCTCCAGGAGAAGACGTACTCACTTTTTGGGCGATAGGTTTTTCATTAGTAAATATTGGTTTTTCAGGCATTCTCGTTAGTTTTGCAGCAAAGTAGAGAACTGCTGCTGCACTAGCACCAGCCAACAATAATATTGCTAAAATAAACCCCACTAAAAATTTGAATAAGCTATAAAAATTCATAATTTTCATACCAATTTCATAAAATATTAGGCGTTGGTGAATTAGTGTATAATATTAATCTTAATTACTCAGGAGTCTACCCACCCCTAACCCTCCCAACCCACCCCTAGCCCCTCCCAGGAGGGGAGGGGAAGTCAGGAAGACCTAGTCAGGAGGGAAGAAAGAAGAAAGAACAGGAGTAGAAGGAGAAAGTTTTTGTTTGCTGGCGCACAACGCACCTTAACGCGGAACGCGGAACGGACTTCTATCGCACTCTTATCGGGACATGATATCATACCTCAAATTACCAACGCCAAATATTTCCAATTTACCGAAAAATTGGGTTTAAAGCCTCGCCCTTGTAGGGCGACTTTTTATTTTTATGTTAAGTGAATTGAATATATGCTATAGTGTTATTAGTTGCCGGGGGGCACTCGGAAACTCTAAACGGACGTGGAGGGAAGCGTTAGACTACCGCCAAGGAAGCAGCACCCTGTGAAGTGTCAACCCGCCGAGGAGCTATGACTCAGTAGGAATCCCCGTGCCTTTAGGCCGGGGAGGATGTCAACTAGCATCTAACACCTAAAACCTAATACCAAATTGAAATGAAGCTGCACAGAATAATATTTAAAGCATAATTGACCACAGGTAAGCTTAGATAAGGATAGATAGATTTAATAAATTTCATCATTCTATGCAACTTCATATAAAACCTAAAAAAATAACGGGAGGAAAGTTCCCGGAAGATTTATCCCCTGGTTGAATAACGACACGCGGGTTTCAACCCGGAGAAAAGCCTGGTATACTAGAGGAATAAGGAACAAGGTTTGTCGCCATGACATGACCGTGCTTTGCGGTGAAATTCCGGCGGACAGGAGACGGGGACTTGATTTCCTACGACGGCTGAATGCGAGCGCATTCCGCAGGAAAAGTAAGCAGGCAGCTAAAGCAGCGAGAAGATTGCTCCAACCAGTGCGAGTAAAACCACTCGTGAAAGCTAATAAAAAAAAGTAAACTCACAGCTAGATTTCGGTCTAAGCCGAGGAGTTTAGGAGTCTGCCCTTCAGGCTTAAGCAAATGTGGATTTATGAGGGGCTGCGTGCGGAAGTAAATTCCGCACATTTATTCGCCCCGTCCCATTTGCGGTAGATTTACTACAGAATCCAGGGTGTTTCAACCCCTGGAGATGTCAATGGTATAACACCTAGAAAGTTATTTGTAGGACACATTCATCAATTTAGTATAATTACCTTCTTCTTCCTTCTTCCTTCTTCCTTCTTCCTTCTTCCTTCTTCCTTCTTCCTTCTTCCTACTTCTTTCTTCCTTCTTCCTTCTTCCTTCTTCCTTCTTCCTTCTACTAAACTAAAAATTACCTTTTAAGCCACCATATCTAGAAGCAAGACGTGCTTTACCTGCTGCTGCCCAATCTTGTAAAAACTTAATTTGTTCCTCTGCAGTTCTAGCTAAAGGTATAATTTGACTAGCAGACTCTAAAATATCCTCAGTAGTAAACTCACGATTTTGACTAAATCCAATGTGCATAGCTTCAATTAAAGATTGTTCTATTTCTGCACCAGAAAAATCAGGAGTTTCATAAGCTAGACGATTTATATCATAATTTTTGATATTGTGAGGTCTTAACCGAGATAAATGTACCTCAAAAATAGCTGTTCTTTCTTCCTGGTTAGGCAAACCAACAAAAAATATTTCATCAAACCTCCCTTTTCGTAATATCTCAGGAGGTAAAGATTGAATATTATTAGCAGTAGCTACCACAAATACAGGAGATTTTTTCTCAGCTAACCAAGTAATAAAAGTACCAAAAACGCGACTCGTAGTACCAGCATCTCCTTGACTTTTCAACCCTGCAAAACCCTTATCAATTTCATCTATCCACACAACACAAGGCGCTAAAGCTTCCGCAATAGAAATCATCTGTCGGGTACGAGACTCCGACTCTCCCACCAACCCTCCAAACAAACGTCCCACATCCAAACGTAATAGAGGTAAATGCCAATGATGAGCGATCGCCTTAGCAGTAAGAGACTTACCAGTACCTTGTATTCCTACCAAAAGTAAACCTCTCGGATGAGGTAAACCATATTGTCTCGCTCGTTCAGAAAATGCTCCTCCCCGTCGCAATAACCAATCTTTAAGGTTATCTAAACCCCCAATATCAGAAATATTTTCACGAGCAGGATAGAAATCTAATATTTGAGTTTGGCGGATAGTTTGACGTTTTTCTTCTAATATTAAATCAACATCATTAAGCTGTAATTCTCCGTGAGTAGCAATAGCTTTAGCCAAAACTCTTCTAATTCTTTCAATAGATAATCCTTGAGCTGCTCGAACTACTTCATCTAATAAACGTTTATCTAAAGATTGACCCATTGCCACTAATAAACGTTCTACCTCTTGAGCAATTTCTTGACTATTTGGCAGTGGGAATTCTATGATTGTAATAACTTCAGTTAAATCTTCTGGAACAGATATTTGAGGAGCAAGAATAACTATATTTTTAGGTTGAGATTTTAATTTCTTTGCCAAATTTCGTAGTTTTCTCGAAATAGAAATATCTTCCAAAATCTTTGAAAATCACGCAAAATAAAGATTGCCGGAGCAGATTCTGGCAACTTTTCCACAAGCTCTAAACCTTGGAGAGGATTTCTTTTTCCCCAACCTGTATCATTAGGATTATTTTGATATCCTTCAACAAAATCCCATATATAAACTGCTCTATTACCTTGTTTTTTTGCTGATTCAGTAATTGTAATTTCTACTCGTTCTTCTTCCCTTGTCTGAATATAAATTATTGAATAGCGCGAGCGTAATAGCAGTTCAAACTCTTCTTGAAAACTCATAAGATTTTTTTGTTATATAGAATCCAGTTATATAGTATATGTTGATAATTCTATAATTAGGGTTTGCTGAAAAAGTCTTATAGGTGAGGGTAGGAGACAACCCACCCCTAGCCCCTCCCAACCCACCCCTAGCCCCTCCCAGGAGGGGAGGGGAAGACAGGAGACAGGAGATAGGAGAAATGGGAATTATAGAGGAGGTAGTCGGAAAAATTGTCCCTTGATTTGTCTGCCATAATCCTCCCAAAATACTAGCTTTTTGCAGCTCTTGCCACTGAAAACAGGTGCACTTTTTTAGATCAAAAAAGGCTACAACCAATATCAGTCAATGCTTTGATATTTAATCAGCAAACCCTAATTAATTCAATATCCAATTTACCGAATAATTAAGGTTTAAAGCCTCTCCTTTAAAGGATAAACAAGCAAACATTTTCCTTTGAGTCAATCCTATCCTTGATAAAGAAGAGGTGATTATTAATTATTAATTATTAATTATTAATTATTAACAGCTAACTTTCCGATCAAAATCTCAATTATTATTTATATTCAGTTGTTTTTTAATAGATTCTAAACCAGCCCATCGCCGGTCTATAATTGATGAGGAGCCATTTGTATCGGATAATTTAATTCCCTGACAATTTTTATCGCATAACTTTCTAGGAGGAACTGCCAAACAAAACTGTTCATATATCCATTCTTTAGGGTTAAAATATCCATCTGGGGGTAAAGTTTCTACCAAATCTTCCACAGAGTTTTCTACTTCTAGATAAAATAAATCTTTTTGTTCTTTAACTTCTTTCAGCCAAATTAATTCTTTTGGATTAATCAATAACTTATGGTTGTACTGGTTTAAACATCTGTCACAAGTGAGAGTAATAATTGTTTCTACTTTTCCTTTAACTTCCAGATAATTTCCATGATGAGTTACTTGTAAATACCCCCTAACTGGAGTCAGTGTTTCCAAGTCTGATATAAATTCCTCAAACTTAATAGCCTCAGTCTGCTCAGTTTTTTTCAGTAGACTGGGAATATGTATTACTTCCATCTGCACTTCACCTCACTTATTCCATAACAGCGATTCAGAATTCTGAGTAGAGAATTCTGAATTTGCTTTACATAACTAATGATTTTAATCTCAATAACTCATTCTTTTCTCCAAATATTTTCTATTGGTCATTAGTTTCTAATTTTTACTACTAAACGGCGGTCTGGCTCCTGTCCATGACTGTAAGTTTCTAAATCTTCACAGTCTTGAAGCATAGTATGTATTTGACGACGTTCGGCAGAAGATAGAGATGTTAACTCATGCTCTTCACCAGTCAAACGTACTTTTTTTGCTGCATACTCTGCTATTAATAGGAGTTCTTCTTGACGGCGAACTCGATAACCGGCTATTTCCACAGTGTAGGACAAATGCTGTTCTGAATCATGAGCTATGTTCATAATTGTATTAACAAGATACTCAATTGCATCAATTGCTTTACCATCGAATCCTACTAGAATAGAAATTTGTTCTGGTGTCAGATTTGTCTCATCTATGATTAACCAATAGCCGTCTTCTTGTTGTTGACCTATGACTTTTGCTGGAATTTCTGCTAAAATTAGCAGTTTCTCTAGCCATTGCTTTCCTTGGTCTAGTCCTTGCTCTATATAATAACTATCGTTCATTACTAGCATTAAGCTTTCTTCTTAGAACGTCCTGGTTCAAAGGGTAGTGCTTCTCTTCCCTTTCCTGTTTTTGTTGTTTTTGGTTGTGACTCTTCTACTAATTTCTGTAGATTCTCAGGTAATGGTTCTTTGGATAAAATAAAAGCCTGAACCGTTTGAAATATGTTAGCTATGAGCATATAGAGTAACACACCTGCCGGTAAAGGAGTAAACAGAAATATTCCTGAAAACAAAAAGGGAGTGATTTTGTTGATGGAGTCTTGATTAGGATTAGCATTGTTAGCCCCAGGTCCCTTACCTGATATTGTCTGACTAGCATAAATACTAACTCCAAAACCAATCACCATAATTAATATATCCCAGTGAATCGCCCCATTTTCATCAAAGGCACCCACACGACCTAGAGCTTTAATAAATAGAAATCCTTTATTTGCTGCAATTCCTGGGATAGTACCTTGAATTGTAGCGTCTCCTGATTGTAAAGCTACTAAGTTACCATCTTGATCGATTTGAACTCTTTCCGAACCTTTAGTTATAGTCCATGTAGGTTTAACTTCGGTTTGATTATATTCCTGTTTCAGAGTTTCTAGAGATTTACCCTCTACTGTTTGAAATTCGACCTGAGCTCGATCTCCAACAACTAACTTATTACCACTAGGTATCAAGGCAAAAATCGGAAAGTGGACTCCATCATTAACGTATATATTTTGAGGTGAAGTTATATAAGCTTGTGGTTGAATTCGCTCTAGTTGTTCTTGAGGAAATATTTGTATATCTACAGTGTAGTTAATATTAGTAAAGGGCGATCCACGCAAAGTTGCAAACAAGGCAAAAAGTATAGGCATTTGAAATAGCAGTGGCAAACATCCTGCCAATGGATTAAACTCTTTCATCAGTTTACCCATTTCTTCCTGCTGTTTTTGTGGATCGTCTTTATAGCGTTTTTGAATCTCCTCTTGTCGCTTTTTCATCAAAGGTTGCGTCACTTTCATCTTACGCATATTCCTAATTGACCCCGCATTTAACGGGTAGAGACTTGCGCGAATTACAAGAGTTAAAGCTACGATCGCTAGACCATAACTTGGTACGATCCCGTAGAAAAAATCTAGGATCGGTAGCATTATATTGTTGGAAAGAAAACCTATACCAAAATCCATTATTTTATGTCAACCTTGGGGCTGGTGATATTTCTAATTTCTAATTTCGACTATGCTTGAATTTTTAATTACTATATAATAAAGGTATCTAGTTCAATGCCTATAAATTAGTCATTTATAAGAACTTTTACTAGGTCGATATTATAGTAGTAGCTAATTGAAAAATACATGAGTTTGAAAAATAAAATAATAGTTAAATAACTATCAATTAGTAGGACTATTAGTTTTTTGAGCTTTTGCAGCCATCTTTTCAGTTATGTAAGATTCAATTTCTCTAAATCTTGGTATTGCTCTTAGTTCTAAACGAGTACCATTTCTGAGAGTAACTACTAAGTCCCCCCAAGCTCCTAATCCTCTGGGGACTTTTGCTATTTTGACAATTTCTGAGTAAACAATATCTGTTCTATCTTGTCCCATCCAGCCTCCAATCACGGAAACTCGGCGATTAGTAATTCTATAGCGTAGCCATAAAGCCCTAACAATAGCAGCAACAGTTAAAGGTAGGCCAATAATTGTTAAACCAATAAATAAGTTAAGAATTAAATCTCCTATGTGGGGACCACCTTCATAAAAGGCTTCCTCTCGAATACCCATCCAACACCTCCACTTGTGTCAATAACTCTTCTAATTGTTGCAGAAATTGAGAATAATTGCACTGTTGAGCTGTTGGTTTAACTACAATGACTATATCCCATCCTTTGGAGATAAATGGCAACATTTGACGTAAAGCTGCTCTGATTTGGCGTTTAATTCGATTTCGGACTACTGCTCCTTTGCTCACTTTTTTGCTAATAGTAATACCTATCCTAGTAGGTCGCGGAGATTCTAAATTATCTGTACCTTGAGGTAATTTAGGCTCTTGCTGATGACGCAGAGCCTTTAATGTCAGATAATAACTATTCTTGCGAATTCCTTTTTGATATACAGTACCAAAATCTTTATAATGACGCAGCCTGTTTTCGATAGGCAACATAGTGAGATTATTTAAAATTTGTCTATAATCATCATAATTATTTCTAATTTTCTTTTTCTAATAGACTGCTAGACGCTCCCGCCCTTTTTGCCGACGTGCTTTAATTACTGCTCGGCCATTTCTAGTACGCATTCTTGTTCTAAACCCAGACACTCTTCTTCTTTTTCTAGTTGTACCATGTAAAGTCCTTTGAGTCATTTTTTCTACTCCTTAGCCACTAATCTAATCACAATTTAAAGTCACAATCTCTAATAGTAGCATATATATCGTATAATGTTAAATTTGGCAAATCTATCAAAATAATTGGGTCTAAAACCCCGCCTTTTAAAGCGAAATATTTTTGGAGCGAAGCTCAAATCCCCCTTACAAAAATCACTTCTGACTTCTGAGTTCTGAATTATGACTTCTGACTTCGTTAACGTCTATTTCTCAATCAAATATTCTCTATCCTATTCTATGGTCAAAAGCCATGTGCCAATATAACGTAGTAAAGGCACATCACCAGGAGTCCTAATATTGGCATTAAAGTGGTACATTCCACCAAATCTGGGATTTCTGACATTGCTGAAAACTACCTCAATTTTATTACCAGCAGGAATAGGTTCAGCAGGGTAAATTTCGACAAAATTATTTTCTTTGTCCCATACTATTTCATCGATAGGTATTGATTCTGGTTTTTCTGAACTTCCTCCCCCAACACGAATTTCTATTTTCTCAGTATCAAATGAACCCTTGTAGTAATTGGGATAAAAAATTGATAACTGGGCAACTGCCAAATTTAATTTGTTTGCTGGTATCCGCAGTCGATAACGATCCCAAGTCCCAGACCTACCAGAATCTAAACGAAAGTTTAACTGATTTTTTTGTTCTGGGCCACCAAACAATGTAAATCCTGGCATCCCTTGAGCCAAGCTAGCAATTGGGAGACCTGTTAATAAGCAACTACTAACTAGCAAAGTAGAAAGTATACGTTTCATAAAATTTCCTCTAACTTGAAAATCTCTTAACTAAAACTTTATCAATATTTTATATATACGGCTAGGAAATCTTTATCTTTGAAGAGAGAATATTCTTCAAGAATTTAGAATTAAGAATTTAGAATTTAGAATTACCTCTTCTTATAAATTAAGAGGATTGGATCAAAGGATTTTTTTATTTTTCTCCATGAATGGAGAAGCTTTATACCTGAATTTTTCGGTAAAGTAATAGCTCTATAAGAATTTAGAATTTAGAATTAAGAATTTAGAATTACCTCTTCTTATAAATTAAGAGGATTGGATCAAAGGATTTTTTTTTCTTTATGTCGCAATTTACTAACTAACTATATGAAAAATTGCAAATTGCGACTAATTTTTTCTCAACCCTTATAGAAAAAATTGAGCATAATTTCCCTATTTTTTGTTTCCTATTCCCTTTTTTTAGTATTTCATAAAAATGCCTTGCTGTGGTAACTAAACAAGTTGATATAATTTTGTAAAATAGTTGATATTCACTCACTATATATTTTTTCAATGTCATCTCCAACAACTCTACTAGAGGCAATTCGAGGTTACCGTATTTCACAGTGTATTTATATTGCTGCCAAACTCGGAATTGCCGATCTGCTCAAAGATGGAGAACAACACTCTGATGTTTTGGCCACTGCCACTAATACCAACAAAGATGCAATTTATCGATTGTTAAGAGCTTTAGCCAGTGTCGGCATTTTTGCTGAAACTCAGCCTCACTATTTTCAGCTAACTCCACTAGCAGCATATTTGCAAAGTGATGTTCCTAACTCCTTAAAAGCCTATGCAATCATGTTAGGAGAAGAACATTATCAAGCTTGGGGAAGTATAATGTATAGCATGCAGACAGGAGAGAACGCTTTTGAGAACTTGTATGGTATGAATTTTTACGAGTTCTTTAAGCACAACACTTCCTCAGCAAAAACTTTTGATCGGGCGATGACAGACCTTTCAGGAGTAGTAAATGTTAGTATCTTAGCTGCTTACAATTTTTCATCTATTGGTAAATTGGTTGATGTGGGTGGTGGTAATGGTAAACTGTTATCTTCTATTCTTGAAGCTTACCGTACTATGACTGGGGTGTTGTTCGATCAACCCGATGTCATTGACAGAGCTTCTGATTTACTCGAAACAATAGGACTGAGCAATAGCCTTCAACTAGCAAAAGGTGATTTCTTTAAGGCAGTCCCAGTAGGGGGAGATGCTTATATGCTAAAACATATCATTCATAACTGGGGTGATGAAGAGGCGATCGCTATTCTCCAGAACTGTTATCAAGCAATGAGAGATCCAGGAGTACTATTACTGATGGAGATAGTAATACCTCCAGGAAATGAGCCTTGCACAGGTAAATTTATGGATATAAATATGTTGACAATATGTCCTGGTGGGCGGGAGCGAACTGAGACTGAATATAGAAATTTATTGAAAAAGGCGGGCTTCAAACTCACTAAAATAGTTCCAACAGAATCAGAAATTAGTATAATCGAAGCAGTGAAATATCAAATATAGACCACTAATTCAAATATAGAATAGACACTTCCAGGAATTAAGTTTTAACTCTTGAATTACAAATATTTGAAATTAATTTTTGAAGATATTTAATAACAAAAAAATCAGGATAATTACTAAAAAATAGGATATTATATGATATTTTGGATTTTACGGCATCGATTGCCAGTCTTGCTGTTGCCAAAAAATTATTTTTATTTAAAAATGAGTGCGGGGAGTAGTAGGCTCGAATAATACAAATAAATTTGAATAATTTCTTCTTGACAGATATATTTAGAGTTGCTACGATATTTCACATAATTCAGGGCTTACAAAACACATAATCTATGGATGGTTTCTGTAAGTTTATTGTTTTTCCAGGAAAAATAAAATATGAGTAACGAAAATTCTTTAATAGCTTCCCGTTGGTATGTAAAAGAACAATGGGGATGGTCTTATGATTCTTACATCAGCGATGAAGATGCATTAGACTTTTTAAAAGCATTGTTAGTTTGTACCAAAGGTGATGGCGTTATCAGCAAACCAGAGCGAGAGTATGTAATCGGTTTTGCTGCTTGCCGAGAATTGCCTTTGTCTGTGATTGAGGCAGCGAGAGCGTATGATGCGAACGAAGACATTGCAGACATAATGTCCCGTAGTTCAATAGTCCAAAAAGCGAAAAAAGGCATGATCTATTGGGCAATAAAAGCCTGTTCTGCGGATGCAGAATATAATAATCAAGAAAAAGCGGCAGTTCGGAAGATGGCTGGTCTAATGGGAATTTCTGAGCAGATTGTAGAAGAAATTGAGGCAGTAATTATTGAAGAACAGAAACTGAAGGAGAAACGAAACGCTCTAGTTTATGATAGCACAGTCTTGTGGGAGTAGCTATAGCGAAATAAGAAAATATGGCGTTGCATATTATTTTGGGATAATTGTATTCTATGCAATGGCAGGGCTACGAAACGAGAAGCCCACACTATAGTGCCAGCTTAGTTTGGGAGTATGTCACCGCCATGCCATTACTACCTTCTTAAAAGAAAATTGTCAAATGTTTTTCTATCTGTCATAGCAGGTTGAGCGCCTGATTTTGTAACACATAAAGCACCAGCAGCAGCACCCCATTTCACAGCATCTTTTAATGACAAACCTGTATCCAATGCTGCTGCTAAACCACCATTAAAAGCATCACCTGCAGCCACAGTATCGATCGCTTCTACGACAAAAGCAGGTTGAAAAAACGTTTCCTCTTCAGTTGCACAAACAACACCCCTATCGCCTATTTTCACCACAGCATTTTTTACACCACGCTTACATAATTCAATAGCTGCCTGAGTAGCAGTTTCTCGATCGTTTACTGAAAACCCAACCAGTTGACTTGCTTCAATTTCATTAGGAGTAATAATATCAATCAAACCATAAAAATCATTAGGAAAATTTACTGGCATTGGTGCTGGATCGAGAATAACCTTCACTCCCATTTCTTGAGCTACTTTTGCTGCACTCATAGCAAATTCTAGGGGAATTTCTAATTGTAAAAGTAAAACTGTGACATCCAATAGCAAATTTCTCAGGCGTTCCACATCTATATTATTAATACTATGGTTAGCACCCGGAACTACAATAATACTATTTTCCCCACGAGCATCCACAGCAATAACTGCCACCCCCGTATGAATATTCTCATCAACTACCACACCTATTGTGTCAACATTAGCACCTTGCAAACTTGCCAAAAGTTGTTGCCCAAAACTATCATTTCCTACCCGCCCCACCATTGTTGTTGGAATGCCAAGACGAGCAGCAGCAACAGCTTGATTTCCTCCTTTACCACCACCTGCGGTAAAAAAGTTGTTGCCATTAATAGTTTCTCCTGAAGTCGGTAAGCGAGGAGTGGTTGTAATTAAATCAATGTTAATGCTGCCAAAAATAATTATACTCATATTTAAAGCAATTTTCAAATTGAGCTTGGTTAGACATGGATTTCATGTATCCGTGAGCGTAGCCTATTTAAAATAGTATATTATATCATATAATAAACAGGACTTACGCACAGGCACTATTTATAGAGTATAAAGACTATTGTCCAATAGTTTCGAGCGCTATATATAGCGTATCTGCGTAAGTCCTAATCAAGTTAAGTTATGAGATTGTGTCAGGTCAAAAGACTGGTTTTCCTCATAGGGAGTAGGGAGTAGGTTGAATTTTTTATATTATTTCTCCCCACATCTACCCTCCTGTCTCCTGTATCCTGTCTACCTGACTCCTAGCCCAAAAAACGCGCATATTTATGAAGATACGGTTAGGGGTTCTACCCATTTAAAACCATTCCTTTGACTACTTGACCCCCTGTTATTTTTTCTGATAGTTCTTCTCCTAATAGTTGATTAATTTTCTGTTCTATACCAATCTCATCAATAATTCCTGCGACTATTCCTAAGTGGTCTACATTAGTCACTTCTATTGACATTTTCTCCTCTTTTTATCTTCACTTATTATCTAGAATTACACTTTGAGGTTTTTTTTCTTGAGTCTAAATACTTACTCAAGTTTTACCATCTTTGCATACTACATTTTGTCGTGCGGAATGTGGGTTTTAAGATTATTTTTATAAATTGGCGTTGGTAATTTGAGGTATGATACCATCTCCAGATAAGAGCGCGTATAGAACTCCGTCACTTTTACGCTCCCCGAAAAACTTTATCTTTATACTCGAGGTTTCAACTTCATTCTTTGCTCCTGACTCCTGAGTTCTGAGTTCTGACTCCTAAAGAATTAAGATTCATATCATACAGTAATTTACTAACGCCTATAAATTATCTCTGAAATTAATTTTCAGACGGAATGCTCCACAACCGTGATCGCTCGTAACCACACAAATAGTTGATTTTTTTTGCAAGTCTCACTGTGAAATTGAGGAAGTTTTTTTGAATTTGTTACACCTTCAACAATGACCAATATTTTAGTATTAAAAATTACATATATTCTCATGGCCATCTTGAATTCATAAGACAAGTTAAAGATAGCAACAAGCAACTAAATATCAGCCTAATCTAATAATAATTAGATAACAACTAAAAAGAACAATAAAATTGCTAGCTAACTCAGGCCAATTATTTTAGGTACGGTTCCTAGTGCCGCTACGCGGAAGTTAAAAGTCAAAAGTCTTGCTTAGTAAGGCTTTTAGGATTTTGTCACTGGTTAGTTATTTCCGCTATCCTGCACTAAGTAAGAAAATCAAACTTTAGTAGACAAGGAGAATTTATGAGAATAGCAGTAGCTAAGGAAACTCTGGTCAATGAATCCCGTGTGGCCTTAGTTCCCGATGTGATAGCACGATTAGTCAAACAGGGATTAGAAATTCAGGTAGAAGCAGGTGCGGGAGAAAAGTCTTTCTTCTTTGATGGAGCTTACGAACAAGTCGGAGCAAAAATAATTTCTGATAGTGACGCCCTGTGGCGTGAAACAGATGTACTTCTAAAAATTGGGGTACTACAGGAATCAGAAATTGATAAATTACCAGAGGGTACTGTTTTAATTAGTTTCCTCGATCCTTTAGGCAACCCTGCTATTGTGCAACGTTTAGCGGAACGGAAAATAACTGCATTCAGTATGGAGTTGATTCCTCGTACCAGTAGGGCGCAAGTTATGGATGCTTTATCTTCCCAAGCTAATATTGGTGGATATAAAGCAGTTTTGCTGGCCTCTGCTGCTTTACCCAAGTTTTTCCCAATGTTAACTACTGCAGCAGGTACAATTAAACCTGCCAAGGCATTAATAATGGGTGCAGGGGTTGCAGGTTTACAGGCGATCGCTACTGCTCGTCGTCTAGGTGCGGTAGTAGAAGCATTTGATATTCGTCCAGAAGTTAAAGAGCAAGTGCAAAGTTTGGGAGCAAAGTTTGTAGATGTGACTCTCCAGGAAGATACTGTTGCTGAGGGTGGTTATGCCAAAGAACTTTCTGAGCAAGCTAAACAACACACTCGCGAAGTTCTCACACAGCACGTTGCTGCTTCGGATATTGTAATTACTACTGCTCAAGTTCCTGGCAAAAAAGCACCATTGCTAGTAACTAAAGAAATGGTAGACCAAATGAAACCAGGTGCAGTGATAGTTGATATGGCAGCATCACAGGGTGGAAACTGTGAATGTACTGAAGCAGGCAAAAACGTACAGTGGAATGGCGTGACTATTATCGGTCCGGTAAACTTGCCAGCAACTATGCCAGTTCATGCTAGTGAATTGTATGCCAAAAATATTTCCGCTTTACTCAAGTTGATGATTAAAGATGGAGAGCTAAATCTTGATTTTGAGGATGATATCATTGCTGGTGCTTGTGTTGCCCATGGTGGTGAAATTCGCAATCAAAGAGTCAAAAATGCTTTAGGTGTTGCTGTTAGTTAGCAGTCAGCACTCAGCACTCAGCATTCAGCAAGAGTTTTTTCTTGTTGAGAAGGAATTTAAAATCTTGCTAATGCCCTATAAAAGTCAAAAATTAACTCTGAAAAGACTATGAGTGAAACATTAATTGCAGCTTTATTTGTATTCGTCTTGGCATCATTTGCCGGATTTGAAGTAATTAATAAAGTGCCGCCAACTCTGCATACACCCCTAATGTCTGGAGCAAATGCTATCTCTGGAATTGCAGTTTTGGGCGCACTAATTATCGCTGGTGACAAAGATTGGAATGTCACTGTGATTTTAGGTTTAATTGCCGTAGTATTTGCCACCATTAACGTAGTTGGTGGATTTTTAGTTACAGACCGGATGTTGCAAATGTTCAAGAAAAAGGAGGCTGCATAATGAGCGATTTTATACCAACTGGAATTCAATTAAGCTACCTAGTAGCAGTATCTCTATTTTTCGTGGGGCTGAAAAAGTTGGGTTCTCCAGCTACAGCTCGTAATGGTAATTTGTTAGCATCAGTGGGAATGTTGATTGCTATTGTAGCAACCCTGCTAGAAAAAGAAGTAATCAACTATGAAATGATTTTGGTAGCAATTGTTGTCGGTTCCATTATTGGAGCGATCGGTGCTTACAAAGTAGAAATGACTGATATGCCTCAAATGGTTGGTTTATTCAACGGTTTGGGTGGTGCTGCTTCTGCTATGGTGGCAGTAGGTGAGTTTTGGCGGTATTTGGCTGTTGCTCAGTCTCCTCCATTGCCTACTACTATTACAGCTTTATTGGGCGTATTAATTGGTGGTGTAACTTTTACAGGTTCTGTAATTGCTTTTGCTAAACTACAGGGAATTATGAGTGGTTCTCCGATCACTTTCCCATTGCAACAACCTGTTAATGCTCTCCTATTTGGTGGATTTATTGTTGGTAGTGTCTATCTATGTGTCACGCCATTCAACTTACCCGTGTTTTTAGCATTGGTAGGTGTATCCCTAGTATTGGGTATAATGTTTGTCATCCCCATTGGTGGTGGCGATATGCCAGTTGTGATTTCTTTGTTGAACTCATTCTCTGGACTAGCTGCTAGTGCTGCTGGTTTTGTGGTGATGAACAATATGTTGATCATTGCTGGTGCATTGGTTGGTGCTTCTGGAATTATCCTCACAGTAATTATGTGTAAGGGTATGAACCGTTCCTTGACTAATGTACTGTTTGCTGCATTTGGTACTGGTGAAGGTGGCGGTCCTGCTGCTGCTGGTGGTACAACTGATAAGTCTGTCCGCAGCATCGACCCTGAAGAGGGTGCAATGATGTTGGGTTATGCTCGTTCTGTGGTGATTGTACCTGGTTATGGTATGGCTGTTGCTCAAGCACAACATTCTGTCCGTGAGTTGACAGACCAGTTGGAAGGATTGGGTGTTGAGGTTAAGTATGCTATTCACCCAGTTGCAGGACGGATGCCTGGACACATGAATGTATTGTTGGCGGAGGCAAATGTGCCTTATCCTCAGTTGTATGATATGGATGACATTAATCCTCAGTTTGACCAAGCAGATGTTGCTTTGGTAATTGGAGCGAATGATGTGGTCAACCCGGCGGCCCGTGCGGATCAGAATAGTCCAATTTATGGGATGCCTATTCTTGATGTTGATAAGGCAAAGCATACTATTGTGATTAAGCGCGGTCTTAGCACTGGTTTTGCTGGTGTGGACAATGATTTGTTCTACAAGGATAAAACTATGATGTTATTTGGCAGTGCTAAGGATATGGTTGCTAAGTTGGTTTCTGAGGTTAAGCAACTTTAAAATTAAATTGAGCTATGGTAAGCGAACTATGAATTTTTCTTGAGGCGCTTATCTCTAACCTATTGATACTGAGCATTGTTCATTGAGCAATGCTCATTTTAAGTTTTAGAGAGAAAGTCATTTTTAATTAGGGCTTGCTGAGTGCGACTCGTTGAACCAAAGAAGCCACTAGGCAACATGGTTCACATCTCTCGAATGATTAATAATCATCAGGGATGATAACTCACATCTCGTAATTAGGTTAAATTCCTCTCCTCTTGGGAACGGGAGTGACTTCGTAGGTCAGGTTTAATGAGGTAGCGCTCATTACTCTCGGTGCATGGCCTAAATGTAAGCCAAGGCTATAAGGACTGTAGCCGAAGCTGCTAGAGGAGTCTGTCATGGATAGGAATACGAATCCTATGAAACTGTCGTAACCCTAGATCAGGGTAATTGTCCTTAAATCCCCTGAAACCAAAACGGTACGGTTTGTTTGCCCCTGAGTATTTCAGCATGACTCAGGACGTTCCTGGTAGAACCCGGCAGATTTAGGAGTCCTAAAACAGACGTGAAAAGGATTGTGGGAACGAAGTAACCCCTTGAGTTCTCCTCCGTTTGAAGGTAGGTAAAGCGAAAGCCAGAAGGCTCAAGGATTAAGGATGTCTCAAGAAGCACTCATCCCAACCTAATAGCTGGGATACGCAGACGTGGGACGGTACTAGAGGCATTAGCCTAAGTTGAAACTACTTACAATGACGAGAACGCAGCTATAGCAAGCGTGGCATCAAGTAGTATGAACGGCGAAACCTGAAACATTTATCTAGTACCAGGAGCCGTATGAGCTGGAAACTCTCATGTACGGTTCTGAAGGAGAGGTGAGGGGGCGAAATCCCCCCATCGACTCTATCAAAAGTCTTTTTGTTAAGGTAGGGAGTAGGGAGTAGGGAGTAGGGAGTAGTTAAGAGTTAGGATAAGCGGGGAGTTGTAGAAGAAGTGGTCATTCATAATTACCCTTAATTTTTCTATCATCATTATCCCAAAGTTCTCACTTTTTGAGATCCATCAACCTAAAAGCTGGTACTTTTTCAGTACCTCAAATCCTTTAAATCTTTATTGAATAGTGCTTTGATATTTAATCAGCCACGCCCTAATTATTTAGGAATTTAGGGTTGAAAGTTTCTCCATTGCTTACTCTTGTTAATTGGCTACTTAAATATTTTTAATATTTTCAAAAAGTTTCTGAATATTAATATCTATTATGGTATTATAGAAGGCGAGAATAAATTCGGTTATAATGTTTGTTTATATTGAGAGCTACTTTCCTGTCGCTATTGACAAGCTTCTCTCCGAAATCTAAATCTCTACAAAAATCTTAATTTTGGAGAATATCTATGTCAATTTATGTAGGCAACTTATCCTACCAGGTCACGCAGGAGGACCTATCTGAAGTTTTTAAGGAATATGGTTCTGTCTTGCGAGTCCAGTTACCAACTGACCGTGAAACAGCGCGTCCGCGTGGGTTTGGCTTTGTGGAAATGAGTACAGAGGAAGAAGAAGAAGCGGCCATTGCTGCACTTGATGGTGCTGAATGGATGGGTCGTGAAATAAAAGTTAACAAAGCCAAGCCACGGGAGGAAAGATATTCCTCTGGTGGCGGTGGCGGCAGAAACAACTATCGTCGCTAATAATTTAATTGATTTTCATTCAAACTTAATTATAGGAGTTAGTTTAGTTCCTATAGTGATCGAGAAGAAATTCAGGTAGGGGAAGCATCGAATTAACAAAGTGCAGAATTTTGAATTGAATTCTGTAGTTTTTGTGTGTTTCGGAAGTCCATTGAAGACTCCCTACCAAATCTTAATTTTTGTTAGTCTTGAAAGAGTAACTAGTCTTAAATGCCTACTCATTCATAATCTTTCCTGTCTACTAACTCATAACATTCTTATTCAAGATTTCCAATTGACAAAACGGGTATAATAATAAGCGATCGCTTCTCCAACAACAGTCCGCATACCTGCACTGGACTGCCACCATCTCTTAGGATTATAACCTTTAGGCTCAAGAGCAATTACGCCTACCTGAATATCTGGACTGAAAATATTTCGGTAAATCATCCAGCTACGGCGAGCGTGGGGTCCTAAGGTATAGATATTGATAGAGTCTACTTTCAGATTAGAAGTTGTTAGCCATTCTTTAACTGCAATAGCAGAGGCAGCAGTGCGATACTTAACAACTTGAGGAGTGGGTATGGCAACTACTTGGTCTGGATGGACACCCAAGGCAATTAAAGTTGCGGCTGTTAGTTCGGCAAAGTTATCATATTCTGATAGATAATGTCCTTTTCCTATTGGCGAACCTGTGGTAATTAATTTTTGATAAGTGCCTTGATGAAATTCAGCGATCGCTAATTTTACTGCATAGTCAGACATCCAACCCTCAACTATTAGTATATCTGCTTTTATGGGGGAGTTTACTGCTAAGAATGAATAAATATTAAAGCAGCAAATCGCAATTAGAAAGATAATTAATCCTAGAATTAATATCCATATCTGGATTGTTAAAATTAATTTTTTCTGCCATTGTAATAAAATGTTTTTGGATACATTTAAGTAATCAACATAGATTCCAGATCACATTAAATCCTTTTAATAAAACAGATTTATAATTTTTTCTGTTCTTTACTATTGAGTTTCATAAGTAATTTATTTAACTGAATTTTATATATACAGATATAGCGTTTCTCAAGTTACTGAGGTACAGTTGTTTTCTTCTTTTCTACTCCCTACTAGGTACGGACGTTGCATGCAACTTCTCTACTAAAAATTACGAATTTTGTACCTCATGCTGGTTGGGAATTGCTATAATACCAATTACTAAAAATTTTGCTATACTTGAGTGCCTTATAAATTTGCAAAATCAAAGTTATGAGGTTAGCACAACTTTTGAGACAGCATATTCAATCAGGCGTTCAGTGTGGGAGTATGTCACATTTGGTATAACTATTATCTATTAAAAAAGGCTCAATCTTCTTCACCGAAAAATTTTGGTCTGAAGTCTTCTCTTTTAAGAGGATAAAAAAAGAATATTCCGTATTTTATTGTCTTCTTATCGCAGAGGTACTGATAACTGATAACTGATAACTGAAATGACTTAATTTTAGTAAGATTTATTGCTAATAGTTCTTTCTAGCTATGAGCTACTTCTTCCTGTTTTTTGTGTAAATATTCAAAAACACTCTTGTCTCCAATATCTGGAGGTATTGCTTGAAATACCTTTCGCATAGCAAAACTATAAATAGAAATGCCCAAATTCCTAATAAAAATTCTTTGACTTCCAGTGATAAAAAACCAGCCATATGAGATAGGAGTAAAAAAGGTACTAAAGGTGTGAGGAATTTTGTTTCTAGGCGGTTAAAACAAAAAGCTTCTTTGAAATAAATACCAGTCAAAGCAGCAAAGGTAAAACCAACACCCAAAATGGTAATTGGATTAGTGTAAACTACTAAGAACAGGGGCTGACTACTGTTAATTGCTAAAATTACTGTAGTAATAGTCCCTATAATCCAAAATACCTGGAGTAGTCGGTGTAAAATGGCCATATAGATATGAATAGTCGCTAAACTTAGGCCTAAAGCTAGACAAAAACAACCATAGATAGGCGTAAGTGCTTTAATAATGGTTGGGTTGTCACCTGGCCATAGGACTAAAGCGCTGCCTAATGCAAAACTCAGGGCAGCGATCGTGAGGCCACTGCGGTAAATAATGACACTAAGGCGATCGCTTTTTGTGATAGTAAATTCTCCAAAATGTCCTTGATAAACTATGGGTTCTGGGGATTGTAGTATTTGTGTCATAATTTACTCCTAAAGAGAGATAGATCGACTGATTTTTTTAACTTTATAGATATTCTTTAATCATAAACCTGGATAAGGGGAGAACTTCATGGCAAAATCTAATCAAAGACAAAATAAAAATAAGTCTCAACCTGATACCAGGAAACTAAAACCAATTGAGATTGATGAGACTATTATATCAGGGAAAACTGGTAAGTTGAATAATGGAGAAAATATAACTATCAGTGTACCTATTGAGGATTTTTACAACGTATTGGTGCTTTTCAAGGGATGGAAGAAGATGATGAAGCAGAAGAAATTAATTTAGAAGTTTTTGAGCAAAAGTTAGAGGAAATTTTCAATACAAGTAATTTAAAAGTTAATCAAAGTAATTTAAAAAATATTTTAAATATCTCAAGCAAAATCTTGAATTTCCTTGTTTAGTGACAGGAATAGAAGAATTTGAGTGGGAAGAACATTATACTATGGGTCCAGGAAGTGAAAAAGAATATCAAAAGCTGAAGAAGAAAAAACCATCCTATACAGATGTGTTTAATCTGCTGAAATTAGACGACCGATTAAATTTAGAGTCGGGAATTTTAGCAGAACTGGAGCGCACTACAGATCGTCAGAAATTTACATTACCACTAGCTGAATTAGAGGCTGTTATGGAAGATTCTGAGAATGCTGAATTGTTAGAAGATTATTCTCTGTGGTTTTTTACTTATCTATAATAAATTGAAAGTAGCCCTCTCCTGTATGTTTTTCTACCGACAGCTTTATCTGTTCAAATTTAAGTTATGAAATTCTTTAAAACTGCTTAATTGAATAGTAATTTTCTTATTAATTTTCAATCTGAAATCTGAAGAGCTTTTGGTGGAGATTTCAAAGTATATATCTGAGTTTCTGTGGCGATCGCCTGTCGTATATTCAAAGGTATTTGCAACATTCCTAACAAAGAAATACCATCCATAACTTTTAAACCACCGATAGTTTTTTCTGCTAACAAAAGGTCTACTTTTTCTGGGTTTGGTGTAGAGGAAATTTCTTGCTGAGAAGCAATAACAAATCCTAATGGAGTTCCATAACTTGTAGAATAAGCTTCTACAGAATGAACATAATTAAACACTGTCTGTAAAGTTTTAACCACAGGGACATGAAGATACATTTCAGCAGGAGAAATTGAGCCTGCTTGTATCATAAAAACTCCATCAGGAGACAAATGTTGATAAATTTTTTGAAAGTATTCCTGAGTAAATAAGGGAAAAGACAGACCAGACTCAATAGGGTCTGTCAGATCGGAAATAATGACGTCCCAAGTTTCTGAAGAAGAGTTTAAAAAATTCTGGGCATCATCAATAATTAATTCTACGCGGGGGTCTTCAAAAGAATTTTGGTGCATTTCTGGCAAATACTTTTTGCAGGCATCTACTACTTCCCCATCTATATCAACCATAACTAATTTTTCTACAGTTTTCCAGCGTAATACTTCTCGTAATGTTGCTCCTTCTGCACCTCCAAGCACTAAGACTTTGCGTGGCGACCCATGAAAAATCATTGCTGGATGTACTAAGCATTCATGGTAGAGAAATTCTTCTTCGGTGCAAGACTGCCACTTATTATCTAGTATTAAAGCTTTGCCATAAATACCTTCAACAATATACATTTCCTGATATTTAGTTTTTTGATAAACCAGCACCCGATCAATGCCATGTTTATAGATATCCCAAGGTGTAATTTGTTCAGCAAACCATAAGTTTGTATTAAGTTTAGCACCTGCCATTAATCGTTTTCCTCCGAATAAAATAGTTGGGGGTGGGGTGGGGAGTGGGGGAGTGGGGGAGTGGGGGAGTGGGGGGAGTAGGGAGTGGGGAGTGGGGAGTGGGGAGTAAGGGAGTGGGGGAGTAAGGGAGTAGGGGAGTGGGGGAGTGAGGGAGATTTAAGTAATTTAAGAAATTATCAACATATAGTATATAACTAGATTCTATATGATTTCGCGTCTTCTGACTTCTAACTTCTGACTTCTGAGTTCTCAAAGGAGTGGGGGAGATTGAAGGCTCGAAGTAATTATAGAATTATCTCAGTATATATTATATAACCGGATTTTATATTAATCAAACTTATAGCAATTCTCATATTGGTGAGGTAAAAAATTCGTTTGTTTTAGAGAGTAGGGAGTAGGGAGTAGGGAGTAGTAATTCGATAAATAGGGGATAGAAAAAAATCAAAACAATTTTATCTCACTGATTTGAGAAACGCTATATTTTTGGTAAATTTATTTCTTTTTTATCTCTTTATAAAGAGGAGGATTGAGACAGGATTTTTGTAAGCATTTCCTGCGGAATGCTGCGCAAACAGCCGTCAGCTATTAGCTAGCCTCCTATGGTCGGAACTGCGGACTTCAGCTATTAATGTTGGGAAAGGTAAAAGCAACTTTTGAAATTGAGGATAGAACAAAAAGTTACTCTCAAAGTCTCCTTCCCCAACCTGAGAAGTAATTATTCATTATTAATTGCTGAAGAGCGTAGTTCCTCCGGAGGAGGCTAGCTGATTGCTAATAGCTGAATACTTACGGATTTTTTGGGCAATATATAAAGAGAAAAAGGGTGATTATGACTCCTCAAAACCTAACACTATATCCAAGTTTGATGTATATTTTTATCAAAATAATATGGGTCGCACCACCCCGTCTTTTAAGGTGAAATATTTTTGGAGACTTGCTCAAATCCCCGTTACAAAAATAACTTCTGACTTCTAACTTCTGACTTCATTAAGCCTACCTAATTAGGGTTTGCTGAAAAAGTCTTTTAACCCACCCCTAACCCCGACCGTGGAGGGGAAGGTAGGAGACAACTATGCGCCTAAAATTCGCTCATTTTTGAACCATTACCAACTAAAACCTCGCAATTTTTGATACTTAAAAAGGAACTTACCTTTATCTGTAAAGACTTTTAAATTTAATCAGCAAGCCCTAATTAATAAGTACGGATCGAATTTTTAGGCATAGATAAGGAGGTATTTATGTTTCCATATTTTTATTTTTTATCAAACTAAAAAGGGTGCATCTCATATTTGCAGAAATACTTTTTTCCTATTCCCCATTCCCTATTCTCTATTCCCTGTTCCCTGTTCCCTAAAATTGAGATGCGCCCACTAAGAAAGGTTATATTTTTTCTAGTGCGGGGATTAAATATTGAGTTGCAGAAATACTTTTTTCCTATTCCCCATTCCCTATTCCCTATTCCCCATTCCCTGTTCCCTGTTCCCTAAAATTGAGATGCGCCCACTAAGAAAGGTTATATTTTTTCTAGTGCGGGGATTAAATATTGAGTTAAGGTAAAAGCATCTACTCCTAATTCGGTTCGTTTTTTTGCTGCTAATATTGCTGTTTGAGCGTGCCACCAAACTGCTGTTTTGACTGCTTCAAGTGGTGGGGTTTGAGTTGAAGTAATAGCTAATAAACCTCCAACTAAACCTGTTAATACATCTCCACTACCTCCTCTTGCTAATGCAGGGGTACTTTCTGGATTAATCAATATTTTTTGACTATTGGCAATAATTGTTTTTGCTCCTTTGAAAACTAAAATAAGATTACTATTTTGAACTGCTTTTTGAGCTACTAATATCCGATTATTAATTTGATTTTCTAGGTGAGGAAATAGACGTTTAAATTCTCCTGGGTGGGGTGTAATAATTGTTGGTGCTTGGCGTTGACTGACTAAATAATTTTTTCTAAATTATCACAAATATTTAAAGCATCAGCATCTAGAACTATCGGACAATTTACAGATAATATTACTTCTACTATAGATTTAGGTTCTGTGGTTAAACCAGGTCCGCAGGCGATCGCTTCAAATTTACTTAAATCTATATCTTCTGGTAATTGTTTTATTGTTCCGGTTTCTGTTTCGGGACAACCAATAATTAGTGCTTCTGGTAAGTGATTATTTAGTATGGGTTTAATTGATTTTGGTACGGCAATTGATAACATTCCGACACCTGTTGCTCTGGCTCCTAATCCTGTTAAAATTGCTGCTCCACTATAACGATGGGAACCTACAATTAATAATAAATTACCGTTTTTATATTTATAAGTTATTGGAGAAAGAGGTAAGGGGAAATTTGCTGTGGCAGATGTTTTTGTGATTCTTTCAATAGTGGGAAATTCTCCTAAAATTGCTGTAATATCTGCCAGAGGAATATCAAAATCTATTAGTTCGGATGTACCTATATATTCTAAGGCTTGGTCTTGTAAAAATGCTTGTTTCCACAGACCTAAACAAAATGTGTGGTTAGCAGAAATTGCTGTTCCTAAAATTGCTCCTGTATCTGTATGAATTCCAGAAGGTAAGTCGATACTAAATATATGTTTTTTCCAGCTATTAATTTCATTGATTGCTTTAGCTAAATATCCAGTAATTTCTCGTTCTAAACCAAAGCCAAATAAACCGTCTATGAGCAAATCGCAATTTTTGACCGGGGAAATATTATCAACAAAATTAACTCCTAAAGATTGGAGATATTTACTATGAGCATTTGTTAATTCTTTAAGTTTTTGCATCGGGCAGTAAACTATTATTTCATAACCTTGGAAATGTAATTCTCTGGCTATGACTAAAGCATCTCCGCCATTATGACCAGGACCTACTAATATACCAATTTTACTAATATTAGGATTTAATAATTTTACGATTTTTCGTGTTACTAATCCTGCAACTTTTTCCATTAATGCTGCTACTGGCATTCCGGCAACAAATATTCGTTCTTCTATTTGTCGCATTTGTGCAGCAGTAACTACAAATTTTTCTTTAGTATTGTTCATTTTTGTCGATCTATTATTCTAATTTAATTCTCTTCACTATAAAAAAGTAAAGCTAAGAAAGAGGGAATAACTGAAGTTGGAATAAAAAACAAAAATAATAATAGAGATAAGTAGATTCTCCAATCTTATCAGCTACTTCTAAGTTAAGACGCATTTTTACTGATCTATTATTCTAATTTAATTCACTAGAAAAAGGAAAGTTCATTAATGGATAATGGATAATGGATAATTACCTCGGGTTTTAACCGTTACGGAATTGAATATAAGGAAATATTATTTCTTTATTTTCCCTTGAAAGGGGAGGCGGAATTAGCTGAATTATTTAATTAATAATAATTAATGATTAATTATTCGGTAAGGAAGAACTGAAGTTGGAAGAAGAAAAAACAGAAATAATGATAGAAATATAGCAGAAGGAAGAAGGAACAAGCAAAAAGCAACAAGGAAAAATCTGGTATTGTCTGAATTTTATTTGATATGTCAAATACAGTAATAGCGACTGCTATAAGTAGCTAATTTTAAGCTAAGACAAATTTAGATTTTATCGCATTACCAAGGTAGGTTAGGAGTAAGCATTTCCTGCGGAATGCTGCGCAAACAGCTATTAGCAGTCAGCTCTCAGCTTTTTAATGAATGAAGCAAGCATTCGCTTAACTTTTACTACATTTTCAACTAGAGAATTGAAACACAATCATAACGAGTTTGAGTTGCTAACTTAAGGTAATGAAGCTGATAGCTGATAGCTGACTGCTGAATGCTTACGGTTAGGACATAATTTGTTTACTTAAAAGCCTTAATTGTATATGTTTTCTGTTTTCCTGTTCTCTTTGACAAAAAAGTTATATATAGTTTAAATTCTCAATAGCTTAGGTGAAAAATTTGAGTTTTCTTTTTTGTAGTATTCATAGACGATAATTGGTATAAGACCAAATATCACGCATTTTTGCTATATCTTCCCGAATTTTTTTGGTCAATACCCTGCCCTTTTAAGGGAATAAAAAAAGAGAATATTCCAGATTTCAAGCCTCCTTATTACAGGAGGTACTGATAACTGATAACTGAAATTACTGACTTTTAACGACCAAAGTAAATAACCACATTAACAAACCCCGAGTCTAATAAATAGCGTTGCCACTTTTCTGCTATTTCTTCTTTTTCAAAAGGTCCTATAGCTACATTTTCGGGAATTTCTGTTACCTGGATACCTTTGTCGGGAACTCCTAATAATCGTAATTTATATGTAATTAAAGATAAATCTGTTGACTTACTAGGAATTAATAAATAATAAGATTTACTATTACTTAGTCCATAAGCAATTGAACGTCTAACTGGAGGATATACACTAGATGCTAAAATTGCACGTTTTACAGGTTCACCAAAAGCTTCATTTGAATCAAGTTTTTCTAGTTGGGCATTAATTCCTCTTTCTTCCAAATAATCTAACAAATCTAAAGCAAAAAATAGCTGAGAAAAACTTCCTACTTGAATTACAGTATCGCCTGCAAAAGAACGCAATACTGCTCTTGGTTCGATTTTTCGCCGAATAATTCCTAACAATAACGCACTGTCTGATTCAATATAGACAACATATCGTAAATTGGGAAATGGATTTACTTCTATGGGATTAAATATTGGTTCTTGTTGTGGAATTGATGGTCTGATTATTGATGGAGGTAATACTTCAGGATATTTTGGAAAACTAAAATTTTCTGCTATTAATGGTGTTTGTTTTTTTGTATTGCTATTGGAGGTGAAATTTGTGGTTTTGCTTTGACTTTGATTGGCGGGTGAAATTTGAGTTTTAATGACTTTTCCCTGGGCGATAGTTTGGTGATTTATAGCTAAAAATCCTCCTAATATAATTGATAAGAATGAGATTTTTGAAATTCTGTAGTCTAATATTAAAAATAATTGGTTTAGCATGGTGAGTCGAGCAAATAAATGATGATTTTTAGCATGGGTTTGAACATAGTTTATTACATGGGTAAAACAAAGTGAAATTATATATAGCAATTCCCAAAAAGCGTGAGGTACAAAATTATTTTGCTTTAGGGAGTAGAGAGTAGGGAGTAGGGAGTAGAAAATAAGAAAAACAACTGTACATCAGTAACTTGAGAAACACTATATAGCAGTCCTAAATTACCTTTTTATTTTGGGTTTAATACCCCACCGTCTACACGATATTAACAATTGGTTGGGGTTTGAGTCCCCATCCATTTTTTCTTCCTTCTTCTTTCTTCTTCAATAGTGAAAATTTTATTGCTTGCTATTTGCCATTTTCTATTTACTTTTCCCTAAAAGTCTAATGCCAAATTCATTTCTAAATTGCATATAACAATATTTTAATCAGAGTTGACTTGAAATTAAGACAGACAAATTAAGAAATTTCATCATTCCGTGCAGTCTCATATATAGCAGTGGAAGGAAAGATGAGGAAATATCGAGAACTTAAAACTCAGAGAAAGTAATATTTTTCCTGCTTCCCTTTTCCTTGTTCCTTCTTCTTTCTTCCTGACTTGAAATTAAGACAGACAAATTAAGAAATTTCATCATTCTGTGCAGTCTCATATATAGCAGTGGAAGGAAAGATGAGGAAATATCGAGAACTTAAAACTCAGAGAAAGTAATATTTTTCCTGCTTCCCTTTTCCTTGTTCCTTCTTCTTTCTTCCTGACTTGAAATTAAGACAGACAAATTAAGAAATTTCATCATTCTGTGCAGTCTCATATATAGCAGTGGAAGGAAAGATGAGGAAATATCGAGAACTTAAAACTCAGAGAAAGTAATATTTTTCCTGCTTCCCTTTTCCTTGTTCCTTCTTCTTTCTTCCTGACTTGAAATTAAGACAGACAAATTAAGAAATTTCATCATTCTGTGCAGTCTCATATATAGCAGTGGAAGGAAAGATGAGGAAATATCGAGAACTTAAAACTCAGAGAAAGTAATATTTTTCCTGCTTCCCTTTTCCTTGTTCCTTCTTCTTTCTTCCTGACTTGAAATTAAGACAGACAAATTAAGAAATTTCATCATTCTGTGCAGTCTCATATATAGCAGTGGAAGGAAAGATGAGGAAATATCGAGAACTTAAAACTCAGAGAAAGTAATATTTTTCCTGCTTCCCTTTTCCTTGTTCCTTCTTCTTTCTTCCTGACTTGAAATTAAGACAGACAAATTAAGAAATTTCATCATTCTGTGCAGTCTCATATATAGCAGTGGAAGGAAAGATGAGGAAATATCGAGAACTTAAAACTCAGAGAAAGTAATATTTTTCCTGCTTCCCTTTTCCTTGTTCCTTCTTCTTTCTTCCTGACTTGAAATTAAGACAGACAAATTAAGAAATTTCATCATTCTGTGCAGTCTCATATATAGCAGTGGAAGGAAAGATGAGGAAATATCGAGAACTTAAAACTCAGAGAAAGTAATATTTTTCCTGCTTCCCTTTTCCTTGTTCCTTCTTCTTTCTTCCTGACTTGAAATTAAGACAGACAAATTAAGAAATTTCATCATTCTGTGCAGTCTCATATATAGCAGTGGAAGGAAAGATGAGGAAATATCGAGAACTTAAAACTCAGAGAAAGTAATATTTTTCCTGCTTCCCTTTTCCTTGTTCCTTCTTCTTTCTTCCTGACTTGAAATTAAGACAGACAAATTAAGAAATTTCATCATTCTGTGCAGTCTCATATATAGCAGTGGAAGGAAAGATGAGGAAATATCGAGAACTTAAAACTCAGAGAAAGTAATATTTTTCTCTCTTCCCTCTTCCTTGTTCCTTCTTCTTTCTTCCTGACTTGAAATTAAGACAGACAAATTAAGAAATTTCATCATTCTGTGCAGTCTCATATATAGCAGTGGAAGGAAAGATGAGGAAATATCGAGAACTTAAAACTCAGAGAAAGTAATATTTTTCCTGCTTCCCTTTTCCTTGTTCCTTCTTCTTTCTTCCTGACTTGAAATTAAGACAGACAAATTAAGAAATTTCATCATTCTGTGCAGTCTCATATATAGCAGTGGAAGGAAAGATGAGGAAATATCGAGAACTTAAAACTCAGAGAAAGTAATATTTTTCTCTCTTCCCTCTTCCTTGTTCCTTCTTCTTTCTTCCTGACTTGAAATTAAGACAGACAAATTAAGAAATTTCATCATTCTGTGCAGTCTCATATATAGCAGTGGAAGGAAAGATGAGGAAATATCGAGAACTTAAAACTCAGAGAAAGTAATATTTTTCTCTCTTCCCTCTTCCCTCTTCCCTCTTCCTTTTTCCTTCTTCCTTCTTCAAAAAATCTATAATGCAAGATAAATAAACTTAGTTTTGATTTTATAACCTCAAATTCAATGAATAAAATTATAGTCGGTCTTTCTGGTGGAGTTGATAGTTCCACAACCGCAGCAATACTACATCATCAAGGATATCAAGTTGAGGGTTTAACTCTTTGGTTAATGAAAGGAAAAGGTCAATGTTGTTCCGAGGGAATGGTCGATGCTGCTCATATTTGTGAACAGTTAGGTATTCCCCATCATATTGTGGATAGTCGCGATTTATTTCAAGCAAATATTGTTGATTATTTAGTAACAGGATACAGTGCTGGAATTACTCCACTACCTTGTTCTCAATGTAATAAAGCTGTGAAATTTGGCCCGATGCTGGCTTATGGTCGTGAAAAATTAGGTATTGACAAAATTGCCACCGGGCATTATGCACGAATTGATTATGATTCAGAAAGCGATCGCTATCAATTAAAACGTGCTATTGACCGTAATAAAGACCAGTCTTATTTTCTGTACGATTTAACACAGGACTTATTAGCTGGTTCCGTATTTCCTCTAGGAAAAATGGTGAAAAGTGAAACCCGACGCATTGCAGCAGAATATGGTTTGAAAACTGCTGATAAACCAGAAAGTCAGGATTTATGTCTAGTGGAAGCTAGCGGTTCGATGCGAGCATTTTTGGATAAATATATTACTCCCCATCAAGGTCAAATAGTTGACCAAGAGGGGCGAGTCTTAGGAAACCATGATGGTGTCCATCATTATACAATTGGCCAAAGAAAAGGTTTAGGAGTTTCAGCCCCTCATCCTTTATATGTAATTGATTTAGACCCAGTAATGAATCGGGTAATAGTGGGCGATCGCGACAGTGCTTCAAAAATGGAGTCCACTGTGAAGTTAGTTAATTGGGTTTCTATTGTCCCACCAGCTATGCCTATACAAGCGGAGGTGCAAGTGAGATATCGTAGTTTACCCGTAGCAGCAAATATTATTCCTTTGGGTATTAATGAGGAGAAACCACAGGATGGTTTTCGAGTTAAGTTAATGTTTGAAGAGGCAGTTTTTGGCATAACTCCTGGGCAAGCTGCTGTTTGGTATGACGAAGATATTTTGTTAGGTGGGGGGATTATAGAAAAGTCAGAATAAATGTTAGTTTGTAGTCTAGGATTTTAGTTGATTATCAAAGCTGAAAATCCTGACTACTAAATTATCTATTAGCAGATTTATTAAATTTTGCTTTGTGGGAAATTTTTTAACGGTAAAACTAGAATAAGTATGGGTTCCTCTGGAATTTTTTTGACGTTTCAAGGAGAAAATCTAGAAATCGTAAATTTTCTATCAGTCGGTTTCTCAAATTTTGGCTGGTGCAAATTTTTTCAGGGGATAAAGTCAGAGTAAGTATGAGTTTCTCTGAAGATTTTTTGATGGTCAGAAGGGAAAATTCAGAAGTAGTAAATTTTCTATCAGTCGGTTTCTCAGATTTTGGCTTGTACAAATTTTTTCTGATTTTTTCTGAAGAGAAAGCAAGATTAAATATGGGTTACTCTGGAAATTTTTTGATGGTCAGAGGGGAAAATCTGGAAATAGTACATTTTCCATCAGTGGGTTTCTCAGATTTTGCCTAACTGCCAATTTTTTTAGAGGATAAAGTAAGAGTAAGTATAGGTGAGTCTGAAAATTTTTTGATGGTTAGAGGGGAAATTTCAGGAGCAGTAAATTTTTCATCATTGGGTTTCTCAGATTTTGCCTAACTGCCATTTTTTTTAGGGGATAAAGCAAGAGTAAGTATGAGTTCCTCTAGAACTTTTTTGATGGTCGGAGAGGAAAATTCAGAAGTAGTGCATTTTCCATCATTGGGTTTTTCAGATTTTGCCTAACTGCCAATTTTTTCTGAAGCTAAAGTTAGGGTAAGTACAGGTGACTCTGAAGATTTTTTGATAGTCGGAGGGGAAAATTCAGGAGTAGTACATTTTTCATCATTGGGTTTCTCAGATTTTGCCTAACTGCCAATTTTTTTAGGAGATAAATTTAGGGTAAGTATAGGTGAATCTTAGGATTTTTTGATAGTCGGAGGGGAAAATTCAGGAGTAGTACATTTTTCATCATTGGGTTTCTCAGATTTTGCCTAACTGCCAATTTTTTTAGGAGATAAATTTAGGGTAAGTATAGGTGAATCTTAGGATTTTTGATAGTCGGAGGGGAAAATTCAGGAGTAGTACATTTTTCATCATTGGGTTTCTCAGATTTTGCCTAACTGCCAATTTTTTTAGGAGATAAATTTAGGGTAAGTATAGGTGAATCTTAGGATTTTTTGATAGTCGGAGGGGAAAATTCAGGAGTAGTACATTTTTCATCATTGGGTTTCTCAGATTTTGCCTAACTGCCAATTTTTTCAGGAGCTAAAGCAAGAGTAAGTATGAGTTTCTCTGAAGATTTTTTGATAGTCGGAGGGGAAAATTCAGGAGTAGTAAATTTTCCATCATTGGGTTTTTCAAATTTTGCCTAACTGCCAATTTTTTCAGGAGCTAAAGCAAGAGTAAGTATGAGTTTCTCTGAAGATTTTTTGATAGTCGGAGGGGAAAATTCAGGAGTAGTACATTTTTCATCATTGGGTTTCTCAGATTTTGCCTAACTGCCAATTTTTTCAGGAGCTAAAGCAAGAGTAAGTATGAGTTTCTCTGAAGATTTTTTGATAGTCGGAGGGGAAAATTCAGGAGTAGTACATTTTCCATAATTGGGTTTCTCAGATTTTTACTTGTGCAAATTTTTTCAGGAGCTAAAGCAAGAGTAAGTATGAGTTTCTCTGAAGATTTTTTGATAGTCGGAGGGGAAAATTCAGGAGTAGTAAATTTTCCATCATTGGGTTTCTCAGATTTTACCTAACTGCCAATTTTTTCAGGAGCTAAAGCAAGGGTAAGTATAAGTTCCTCTGAAGATTTTTTGATGGTCAAAGGGGAAAATCCGTAAATAGCAAATTCTCTTTTGAAGTTTTTTTAGGAGGTAAAGCAAAAGTAAGTATGAGTTTGTACTTATAGTTTGCTTGACTGTAAAATCTGTAAATTATAAGTATCGAATCATCAATCAATCTCTAATATTATTGCTAAAAGTTTTGCAGGAGGATTTGTTATGAATCAGTCTTCAGAAATTCAACAAGTCAAAAAATATAAACCACTACTTTACATTACCCCTAATGATAAATCCAGTTTACAACAATCTCTATATTCAGCAATAACTACTGTAGCTACTGAACAAGATAATAATCAATCAAATAGTTTTACATCAAATATCCTAAATCTATTAAACACAGAGATTTTGATAGAGACAGATTTGTTTCTTCCTTTTCCTTTTTCCTATTATGCCTTAAAACGATTAGTAAAAAGAATTATTGCTCGCCAACAAAATATTCAAGATAGCGAACAAGCAAAACTTGACGAAAATACAAAATTAGCTTTAAGTGAATTTAATTTAGAAGGTTGGTCAGAATTTATTACAGAAACTCCTTACTCAGATATACCAGAAGATTTTGACTTTCCTCCCGGTCATCCATTACCAGGAAAATTATATAGAGCGCATCCCTTAAAATCTAAAAGTAATAAATATATTCCTATAGAAGTATTTGACTCTTTACTTTATGCAGAAAGAGAAGCTGAACTAATTCGCTTATTGGTAGATTTAGGAGCAACTCAAATTACAATTAAAGAAAAAAAAGTCGGTAAAACAGCAACGGAAATAGAAGCAAATACTAAACTTACCGGAGCAGGTGGAGTAGAAGGAAAAATAGAAGGAGATATTAATAAATCAGATGAATCAATCAGAAAATTATCACTTGGAGGACAACCCTGGAGTTCGGAAATAGTAGAAAAATTTGACGAAAAAAACTATAGTTGGCTTCCTTATGAACCAGCATGGACAGCAGTTGCTCATAGTCGTTTATACGGAAAATGTTTAACAGCTTCCATTGAATTAACTAATGATGACTCTTATTCTATTTCAGGAAAAATAGGGCTAGCAGAAGGATTACTACAAAACTTAACTGACTTAAATTTAGGAACATCATTTATCCGCAATCAAAATAAAATAAGTCTAATTTATGTTGAATTTTCTCCTCCAGAAAAAAATGGAAAATCTTAACGAAGTCAGAAGTAAGAAATCAAAAGTCAGAAGTTATTTTTGTAACGGCGATTTGAGCTTCGCTCCAAAAATATTTCGCCTTAAAAGGTGGGGTTGCACGACCCAATTATTTTGATAATTTTTATCTAAGCTTTCTTGACATAAATATAGGTATGAAAAAGAATGTAGAGATTTTCCATGGAACATTTCTACCAAAATTTATCGAAAATCAAAATATTGTCTGAATAACTAATAATTTTTGTCTAATATCAATTCCTCTGATTTATACTGTTTTTATTGGAAATTTAGCCGTTGCTGATTCTGGGTATGATTTGATAATTTTATATTTTGGTTTTTGTATTTTGGATGCTTTGAACTACTTGTTAATATTAACTGTTCCCTATTCCCTATTCCCTATTCCCTATTCCCTATTCCCTATTCCCTATTCCCTACAAACCTACTTTTATACCTTAATTCAGCAATGCCGAAATTTATAGACATATCAATTTTATCTATGGTCTTGATGTATGGTCTAATAGGATATATAGCAGTCGAAAGAAAGGGCGCGGACAAGTCAAAAGCTTAAAACTAAGACAACGTAAGATTTTTCCTTCCTCCTTCTTCCTTCTTCGTTCTTCCTTCTGCTATAAAATTGTGAATTAAAATTTCTAGAACATAGGATAAATAAAATAATGACTGAATCTAAAACTGGACGAATGTTGCTTTCCCACAATTTTGAACTCTCAGAAAATACTCTGCCTGAATTAAATAGGAAAGAATTTGCTCAAGTTTTCATTAATGGTTTAAGTAAGTACCCACAACTTAAATGTCGGCAATTAAATCATCCTCATTGGATGGTAGAAATTTTATTTGAACATCAAGTTTTTTCTCCGCCTCAAGTTGGTGAAAAATGTGCTGAAGCTTTAAGAGAAAAGCGAATAATTCAAAAAAATGACAAGGATTTAATTGTTGATATTTTGATTCTCGGAGGTTTGAAAAAAACTCCTCCATTAAGTGATTCTCCCGACACTCTCCAAACAGGAGAATGGGGTATTGATGTTGTAGAAACTCACTCAGCAGAAACTTTTCTCAATATCCTTAACTGGGAGGAAAAAACTGCCGGAAAAACCATTGAAAATATTTTTAAAATAGAAATGAAAAATATTCTTAGTTAATTTATTTACTTAATCCATTTTTGCTTGAAAAGTGGTGCGAGATATATTTCACTCCTTAGTCAAAGTGGTAGATTCAAGATTGGATAATCAAAAAATTATTTAACAATTTGTTGACTAAGAAACAGAAAATATATTTGAGACTTAATTCAACCCTCGAAAACTATGTTCAAAATATAACTAAAGCCTTCTTCCTTACCGAAAAATTGTGGGTATGCGCCTCCCTTTTTAAAGGGATAAAAAACAGACTATTCCTTATGTCAAGCCTCCTGATTACAGAGGTACTTATAACTGATAACTGAAGTCCGCAGTTCCGACCTTATGGGGCTAACTGATAACTGAAATAACCTGAACTTTAATAATACCAATGCTGCCAGACTTGACATTAATTGAAGTTTGAGGTGCTTCAATAGATATAGGTGATTTGATATTAATTTGCGATTGATTTTGAACAGTCTGACAAATCTGATATTCTGGTGATAGTTCTGCGAAATTTTCTAGTCTACTTTCTCCTATATAACCCCAATTAACATAACTTTTTTCTCCGACTATAGTGCCTTTAGATTTGAAAATAGAACTAAGACAAGCACTAACAATTACTATTGGTAGATATAGCAATCGAAGGAAAGAGTGCGGACATATCAAAAGCTTAAAACTCAGATAAGCCAAGATTTTTCTTTCTTCTTTTTTTCCTTCCTACTTCCTTCTGCGTTGATAAATAGTATTATTTTGAAACTTAAAATTAGAGATATTTCCTATTCCCTGACTCTATCGTAAATAACGTAAGCATTCAGCAGTCAGCTAGCATCATAAGGTCGGAACTGCGTCATCAGCTTTATTACCTTTAGTGGACAATTTAAGCTCGTTGTTCTTGTGCTTCAATTCTTTGTTTAAAAATGTAGTAGAAGTTAAGCAAATGCTTGCTTCATTCATTAAAAAGCTGTTTCGCAGCATGACCTAAGAAGAGCTGACCGCTAATAGCTGTTTGCGCAGCATTCCGCAGGAAATACTTACTAAATAACTACATCTATAGAACTACTTCAATATGACTAAAAAATTAAATCGACGCTCGTTTATTTGTTATGGTTCAGTAACTTTAGTAACTAGCTTATTATTAAAAGCTTGTGCTGATTCTCCCTCTACAGTGATTCTTACAGAAAATCCTAGTAATGATTCTATAGATAATTCTGAAACTTTTAAAATTGCTATTGCTTTACCTGGAGTTATTACAGATGGAGGATGGAATCAATCTGGTTATGAAGGGGTGAAAAAAGCAGCCGAAATTCTCAATGGTGAGATGATTTATGTGGAAAATATTGCACAACCAGACCAGGTAGAAACTCTTTCTGATTTTGCCAGGAAAGATTACGATTTAGTGGTAGGTCATGGCGGACAATTTGATGCAGCTATTCAACAAGTAGCTAGTCAATTTCCCAATACATTTTTTTTGGGAGTTAATGGTAATATTGCTGGTGAAAATTATGCTTCAGTGACAACAAATTATTTCCAAATGGGTTATCTTGCTGGTGTAATTGCTGGTTTGATGACTAAGACTAATAAAGTTGCTTATCTTACAGGTTTATCTTTTAAAGGAACTAATTTACAAGGTAAGGCATTTGAGTTAGGTGCTAAGTCAGTAAATTCCAGTGTTGAAGTTGTCATTAGTTACACTGGAGATTTTAATGATATTGCTAAAGGAAAGGAGGCAACTTTGGCTTTAATTTCTACTGGGGTTGATGTGATTTATCACTTATTAGATAATGCTGCTCCGGCAGTTTTGAAAACGGCACAAGAAAAAGGAATTTATGCGGTGGGTAATACAACTGACCAGCTTGATGTTGCGCCAAAAGCAGTGTTGACCAGTGCAGTGCAGGATGTGGGAGGGGCGATCGCTTATATTGCTAATCTTGTTAAAAATAATCAAGTTAAGGGAGAAAAATATATTTTAGGAATTGAAAATCCAGATATTACTAAGTTGGGTCGTTTTAATGATGTTTTGCCAGAGGAAGTTAAGCAAAAAGTGGAAGAAGTTCAGCAGCAAATGTTGGCTGGAAAACTGAAGTTTGAAGATTGTACAGAAAGTGGTCGAGATAAAGTTTGCGTTCAAAAATGAAGGAAGAAGGAAGAAGAAATAAGGAGGAAGGAGAGAGGTAGAAAAGGAAGAAGTAGATAAGGAAGGAGGTGTTTAGCAATCTAGGAGAGAAGGAAAAATCTGGCGTTGTCTGAGTTTTAAGCTGTTAATATGTCCGCGCCTTTTCTTTCGACTACTATAATTAAAGTTAGAAAAATTTTTGAATAATAAATAATACGGATAATGTGGAGGGAAAATATCTACTTCCTCTCTTTAGTTGCGGATGTGGCAATAGTCAATCATTTTGTGAAGCTCATAACTTGAGAGTGTGTAATAGGAAAATATCTACTTCCTCTTTTTAGTTGCGGATGTGGCAATCGTCAATCATTTTGTGAAGCACATAACTTGAGAGTGTGTAATAGGAAAATATCTACTTCCTCTTTTTAGTTGCGGATGTGGCAATCGTCAAATCATTTTATGAAGCGCATAACTTGAGAGTGTGTAATAGGAAAATATCTACTTCCTCTCTTTAGTTGCGGATGTGGCAATCGTCAAATCATTTTATGAAGCGCATAACTTGAGAGTGTGTAATAGGAAAATATCTACTTCCTCTCTTTAGTTGCGGATGTGGCAATCGTCAAATCATTTTATGAAGCGCATAACTTGAGAGTCTGTAGTAGGAAAATATCTACCTCCCCTCTATTGCCACATCCGCAATAGTTAATCATTTTGTGAAGCGCATAACTTGAGAGTCTGTAGTAGGAAAATATCTACTCTCTCTCTCTATTACGGATGTCACAACAGTCAAATCATTTTGTGAAGCGCATAACTAGAGAGTCTGTAGTAGGAAAATATCTACTTCCTCTCTTTAGTTGCGGATGTGGCAATAGTCAATCATTTTGTGAAGCTCATAACTTGAGAGTGTGTAATAGGAAAATATCTACTTCCTCTTTTTAGTTGCGGATGTGGCAATAGTCAATCATTTTGTGAAGCACATAACTTGAGAGTGTGTAATAGGAAAATATCTACTTCCTCTTTTTAGTTGCGGATGTGGCAATCGTCAAATCATTTTATGAAGCGCATAACTTGAGAGTGTGTAATAGGAAAATATCTACTTCCTCTCTTTAGTTGCGGATGTGGCAATCGTCAAATCATTTTATGAAGCGCATAACTTGAGAGTGTGTAATAGGAAAATATCTACTTCCTCTCTTTAGTTGCGGATGTGGCAATCGTCAAATCATTTTATGAAGCGCATAACTTGAGAGTCTGTAGTAGGAAAATATCTACCTCCCCTCTATTGCCACATCCGCAATAGTTAATCATTTTGTGAAGCGCATAACTTGAGAGTCTGTAGTAGGAAAATATCTACTCTCTCTCTCTATTACGGATGTCACAACAGTCAAATCATTTTGTGAAGCGCATAACTAGAGAGTCTGTAGTAGGAAAATATCTACTTCCTCTTTTTAGTTGCGGATGTGGCAATAGTCAAATCATTTTGTGAAGCGCATAACTTGAGAGTGTGTAATAGGAAAATATCTACTTCCTCTCTTTAGTTACGGATGTGGCAATAGTCAATCATTTTGTGAAGCGCATAACTAGAGAGTCTGTAGTAGGAAAATATCTACTTCCTCTTTTTAGTTGCGGATGTGGCAATAGTCAATCATTTTGTGAAGCGCATAACTAGAGAGTCTGTAGTAGGAAAATATCTACTTCCTCTTTTAGTTGCGGATGTGGCAATAGTCAATCATTTTGTGAAGCGCATAACTAGAGAGTCTGTAGTAGGAAAATATCTACTTCCTCTTTTTAGTTGCGGATGTGGCAATAGTCAAATCATTTTGTGAAGCGCATAACTAGAGAGTCTGTAGTAGGAAAATATCTACTTCCTCTTTTTAGTTGCGGATGTGGCAATAGTCAATCATTTTGTGAAGCGCATAACTAGAGAGTCTGTAGTAGGAAAATATCTACTTCCTCTTTTTAGTGCGGATGTGGCAATAGTCATTAGTCAAAACTGCTATAATTTTTGCCCAGGTGCTTACTTTCCCATCTATGGACGAACAAATTTATTAAGTTGTTTAACCAATAAATGTACAGTTGTGGAAGGATTATCATTAACAGGATTAGGTGGATTATATTGCTCTAACAACTTCTCAGCATTTTTAATTGCTTGAGGTTGCTTATTTTTCAAGATTTCATACATTTTCTTACTATTTTTCTCATATTCTTGATTTAGCTTCTCAGTCAAAGCTTTTTTATATTCTTTGCGAGACATGGCGGTATCTCGATATTCAAAATGTAACAAATACCAAATTTCAAATGCTTCATTTGAATAAGCAACTTTAATATTATTATTTTCAGCATCTTTTATAGCTTGATTAAAATTTTTTACCGGAAATGAATCACGGTCATTTCAGTTATCAGTTATCAGTTATCAGTTATCAGTTGTCAAATACACACCAAACTAGATCATTATTATCTTCCTTATCTCTAATTTTTATTGGTTCTTTAACAAGTTTGCTGGGTTCTTCACCCAATCCTCGTACATCAATCACATCTTTAGGCACACGAAAACTCCGCAAATAATTTGGTTCCGTTTCTTCTCCCTCACAAACTATCAAAAAACGCTCAATAACTTCTCGTATTGCTACTGTTTCATTTCTTGAATAATGACTATATTTACTTTTACGGGAATTTTTATAATTTTTCTTAGATGCTTTTTGTTTAGCCATTTTTCTCAAATAATTCAGTTAAATTCCCCAGAAAAGGTATGGCTCCATATTTACCCTTAATATAATCACTTTCAAAAGTCGCATCATTCGGTACTTTGTATTCAACTAAAGAATATAAATCAGTCGATCCCTGCCGATTTTTTTCTGTAAACCATATTTAGTCTCGTCTAAAAATCTTATTACTAAGTAAGTTAGTGTCGTGAGTCGTAAAAATTAATTGGGCGTTTTTAGGATTCGTTTTATTAGAGTTAAATAAATCAATAATTGTGCGAGTGATGATTGGATGTAACCTAGCGTCAAGTTCATCAATTATTAAAATTTCTCCATTTTTTAAAGTATCCAAAATTGGCACGGCAAAAGCAAACAATTTTTTAGTTCCTTCTGACTCATTTTTCTCAAAATCAAATACTTCTAAAGATTCCATTTTTCCTTCAGAGTTATACTTCTTATGAAAACTTTGAATATCATAAGTTAGTGCTCCATAATCTAGCATGACTTTTCTAAATTCCTCTGAAATAAAATTAGGTAACTGTTCTTGTAAAACCTTTTTGGTCTCAATTTTAATATCATCAATACCTAAATCCCATTCCTTAATTAATTGAATAATTTCATTTTTGTATTTACTATCTTTAAAATATTCAACTGTTACTTGTTGATAAAAATCGCTATGCAATCCTGAAATTACATTCAAATTCATAAACCACCGCAAAATACTTGTAGAGATTTTGCCATTAAATTGACCATTGACAGAAAGAAAAAGTGCATTATTTCTTGTCTTATCAGCAATTAATTCTCCTTCTTTAAAAACCTTGGTCATCTTAATGCCATTTTCATCACGTTCAAATAGTCTAGTCTCCCTAACTTTTGGTAAATAAAATAACCATTCAGAAACCACTTGTTTGTTATCGACTTCAAAACCATACTTATATAATTTATGGTCTAAAATAAAAACTATTTCAAAAAAGAAGGTTTTCCTTGTGTCTCCGTATTTAATCTAAATTCCTCTACATTAATAGCATCTTCTATCTGAGTTTCTTTTGAAGAATTAAGCACAAACAGACGCATAAAATCTAATGCTTTAACCAAATTACTTTTGCCACTAGCATTCGCGCCATAAACAGCACAACTTTTCAGCAAATTTAATTCATCATCAACTTGAAAAATATTATTTTCATCAATATTTTGATTATTTGCAGTCACATCTGTAGCCACCATACTCAAAGTGACAATTTTTTCAAAAGATAAATAGTTACCAACACTGAATTGAATCAGTATAGAATTATAAAGAATAGGTCGAGTGGTAAATTTGTGAAAAAATTACAAATTTACACTAATTATACTATTGATGATTACTTTATATTAAATAGAATAATTACCGCTACGGAATATCTCACATAACCCCCTCCTGAAAAGGGAGAAAGTATATAGCCAATATTTTAATCTTTCAGATTACATATACAATTTTAATATGTGTATTGTATATAGTAGTGAACTGTTTCATCTTAAATTTTGCAATAGTAAATTTTTAAGAGATAACTTCTTCTAGTTGTAATAACAAATCTAAAGCACTATTTTAGCTGAAACAGTCTAGTAGGGAAAAATTATAGTGCTATAGCAATCAAAAATCATTTATAAAAAATTTCAGGATATATAAAAACTCTGAAACTTTTACCGAAAAATTGTGGTTTAAAGCCTCCCCTTTTAAGGGGATAATAAATAAAAATTTCATTATTAGTCAATCCTCTTCTTTTCAAGGAGAGGTAATTATTCATTATTCATTATTCATTATTCATTGTTGAAGCCTATTCCTTGTTTCCTAAATTCAAAGATATTTTTACCGATAAATTGTGGGTATGCGCCTTCCCTTTTAAGGGGATAAAAAAGGAAAAAAATCCGTATTTCAAGCCTCCTTATTGCAGGAGGTACTGATAGCGTAGCTCCGACCATAGGAGGCTAACTGATAACTGATAACTGATAACTGAAATGACCCGCAACTGAAATAGGATTGCTATATATATTTAGAATAAATAAATGCTCATTCCCAGGAGTTTTACTATAAAATAGAAATACTCAAGAATAAAATCATAGAAATGACATCAGAAAAAGAATCCTTAAATCAACAAATAACAGACAATTCAACAACTCCCTGGTGGTTAAAAATATGGCAACAACAAAAAGAAAATATTAAAGTTTTGGCGATCGCTTTATCTTTATCTTTATTAGTCAGAGTATTTATTGCAGAACCAAGATATATACCTTCAGACTCAATGATACCTACTTTAGAGGTAGGCGATCGCCTGGTAGTAGAAAAAGTATCTTATTATTTTCATCCACCAGTAGCAGGGGATATTATTGTTTTTCAACCACCCCAACAGTTACAGCGCTATGGTTATGCTAAAAATCAAGCTTTTATCAAAAGAGTTATTGGCCTGCCAGGAGATACTATTAGAATTGAGAATGGTCTAGTGTATATAAATGACCAACCGCTGACTGAAAATTATATTGCTGAACCTCCTGAATATACTTTGCCAATTTCAGTCGAAGTTCCTAACAATCAATACTTTGTGATGGGAGATAATCGTAATAATAGTAATGACTCTCATGTTTGGGGTTTTTTGCCTAAGAAAAATATTATAGGTAGGGCAATATTTCGCTTTTGGCCTTATCCAAGATTTGGACAATTAATTAATTAGGGAGTAGGGTTCAACAATTAATAATTAATAATTAATAATTATTAATTAACAATTCTTTCCTTTTAAAGAAGAGGATTGACTAAAAGGAAAATTTTTCTTTTTATCCCTTTAAAAGGGGAGGCTTTAAACCACAATTTTTCGGTAAATAGTATTTCAAAATTTATGAGGGTAATCTCTATTTTCAGTCAAAAAGACATAACGAATGAAAATCTTTTAATTACTCAAATTATTTGTAAAATTATTTATTTGACACTTGTGATCGAACCTCAAAAATAACACTTCAAACCTAATTTATTACCATTGTTGTTGATCTAAAACAGAAGGTAAACTTAGTTTAGGAAATCTGTAGAATGTATCTCCTTGTTCATCAACTTCTAAAGTTGCGGTGAATACTTCTACTTGACGTTCAAGATATTTCTGAGCTATTTGAGCATCAACTTTAGCAGCAGCAGCTAATTGAATCAAAGAAATTTTACCATTTTGCAGCTCTAGTAACCTGTAAAAAGCATAATCTAAAATACGCTTTTGTTGTTTATCATTAGATAGATTAAAAATAAATGCACCTAATATAACCCCTAATCCTGTAAGTATTACGAATTCGATAATAGCCATTCGATCAAAAAGAGAAAAAAGTAATAAGTAAGAAATCAGAATAAATCAAAAGTACGAGGGTTAACGAAGTCAGAAGTCAGAAGTCAGAAGCGAGTGTGTAATTCTGAGGTCCCCTACGGGGCGCCTACTGTGCGGAAGTAATTCCGCACACAGCCCTCCAGAATGTAAGACACACTTCACCACAGTCAGAAGTTATTTTTGTAACGGGAATTTGAGCAAGCCTCCAAAAATATTTCGCCTTAAAAGGCGGGGTTGCGCGACCCATGTTATTTTGATAAATTTAGAATATTAGGTAGAGCAAAATGTAGAATAAAAACAAAACTACGGATGTATATTCATTAATGGATAATGGATAATTACCTTTGGTTAAAACCATTCTTGATTGAATATAAGGAAACATCCTAGCACTTTTTTTCCCCTTGAAAGGGGAGGCAGAGTAAGCTGAATTATTTAATTAACAACTAATAATTATTAATTATTCGGTAAAACTTTTTGCCTATTAAGCTTGTTAAGGCTAATGGGATAAAATCAATGAATATTTATGCTTTTTACCCTAGTTATCCTCAATTTTTCCTGGTTTTTATAGCTAGAATTTTTATAATTTAAACTAATTAGAGTAATCGGTAGCTTAGTCTTAAAATCTCAAGAATATTTTAGTCACTAAATTATCCAATTACCCTAATTTTAGGCTAAGTTTTACCTCACTATTTTAATTTAAGCTTCAGGTTCAACAAGATTTTCTAATCCAGCAACTACCTTAGCAGAAATAATTTTGTCTCCTTTACCTAATTTTTCCAAAATCTTTTTCCCTTCCACCACATAACCAAAAACCGTATAACGACCATCCAGTAAATTTACTCCTGCAGGCGTTAATTCTGGTTGGAATAAGAAAAAGAAAAATTGAGAAGAACCACCATCATTTTCAGATTCAGGACGAGCCATTGCCACTGTACCATAAGCAGAAAAAGGCAGAACAGGTTGTTCCCGAAAACGACCAATTTCTTCTAAAGTAAAACTATATATTGGCTCTTCATCTCCCTTGACCAAAATTTCCAGTGGGATATTACGATACTCACCACTACCAGGGTCAATAAAACCAACTTCTGGGCCAGGAGGATCTCCAGTTTGTAAAACGTAAGACTGTTCTGAGCGAATAAACTCTAGGCCATCATAAAAACCCCTCTGAACCAAATCTACAAAATTACCTGCTGTAATAGGGGCACTATAACCATCAACAACCAAAGTCAAAGAACCCTTTTCCGTTTCCATCTCAATAGTAGCGCGACCTTTGAGTTGAGGTAAATTAGCAAACTCTGAGGAGACTTCATAGGGAAATCCTTCTAGCATCAACTCTTCAAGCTGACCCACTAATGCCAATAGTTGTGCCCGTTGCTCCAATACTTGTTCCCCATCTTTAGCTTCAGCAACTTCTCGAATATTAATAATGCCCTGCTCAAGTTTTTCAATTATGGCCTCTGCCTCAGATTGTTTCGACTCAGAAACACCAGCTAATAACTTAGATTTACTAATATTAAGAACCCTAGATGCAGCAGCAATATCACTACTAACAGAAGACCAACGTTTACCTCGCAGTCTATTAGCAATATCCTCCAGACTGCGTTGTATTTTACGCACTGGTTCATTGTCTATCGGTAGAGCATACCTTAATAATGCCTTACCATCGGTAATCGGATCGCCTTGGGGCAAACGACTTTCACGAGTTGTTGTGCCCCCACCAAAGTCCCACCAAGCAGCACTAAGGCCAACGGACAAAGTGAAAAGTAATAGTGCTAGGATGCCAGTTTTCAGCAACCGTTTACAAGTGTTAATTACGGAATTGTGTAGATTTAGCATATTTATCAATTTTTATCAAAACGTTAGCTTTTATACCCGCACCATAGCGTAGCTAAAGCCTAACGGCATGGCTCCGCTAAGGTGTCCTATGGGAATGCTAATCAATATTGATATTTACACAGAATATGTTAAAATTTAAACGTAGAATTAGCAAGCAGTAAATGGTTGAAAAAGCTTACAAGTTTAGGTTCTATCCTACTCCAGAACAGGAAAACCTGTTAAGGAGGACTTTAGGCTGTGTTCGACTGATCTACAACAAAGCTTTAACTGCCAGAACTCAAGCCTGGTATGAAAACAAGGAAAGAATAAGCTACAAGCAAACTTCAGCTATGCTGACTTCTTGGAAAAAGCAGGAAGATTTAGATTTCCTCAAAGAAGTCAGTAGTGTTCCATTGCAGCAAGGTTTGAGACATCTACAAACTTCTTTCACTAACTTCTTTAGTGGACGCGCTCTTTATCCTAACTTTAAGAAAAAGCGCAATGGTGGTAGTGCTGAATTTACTAAGTCTGCATTTAAGTGGAAAGATGGTCAAGTCTATCTAGCTAAATGTGTTGAACCATTACCTATCAGATGGAGTAGGCAATTACCACCAGGTTGTACCCCTAGTACAATTACCGTAAAACTTAGCCCCAGTGGTAGGTGGTCTGTATCTTTGAGAGTTAATGACACTAGAGATTTGAGCCTCAAACCGACGAACAAACAAGTAGGGATAGACTTAGGCATTACCAGCCTTTTAACTACCAGTGATGGAGAAAAATTTGCTAACCCGAAGAATCTCAACAAGTTATACAAAAAGCTCAGGTTAGCTCAGAAGTCACTCTCCCGTAAAACTAAAGGTTCTAATAACTATCAAAAAGCCAGACTGAAAGTAGCGAGAATACAGGCTAAGATTAAAGACTCAAGACTTGACTTTACTCACAAGCTGACGACTCAACTGATTCGTGAAAATCAAACGATAGTAGTTGAAGATTTAGCTGTAAAAAACATGGTCAAGAATCATAACCCACCCCCATCCCCTCCCGGAGGGGAGCAAGAGGGGTGGGTAGTGACGCTAACTGGGGGGAGTTAGTCAGACAGTTAGAATACAAGGCTGAATGGTATGGACGGGAATTAGTCAAAATCGATCGATATTTCCCTAATTCTAAACGTTGCTCTAATTGTGGTCATATAGTAGAGAAATTACCTCTAAATATTAGAGAGTGGGATTGTCCTAAATGTGGTAGTCACCACGATCGAGATATCAATGCAAGTATAAACATTTTGGCTGCGGGACTCGCAGTGTCAGTCTGTGGAGCGACTGTAAGACCCGAAGGGAGTAAATCCCGGAAGGCAGGTGTAAAGAAGCAGAAAGCCCTAACCCGTGATGGTTAGGAACCCGCGTTTTATCTATGTGATTCAACGCCGGGAGGATGTCAATCCCTTACTAATATTACATGGCTGTCCACAGTCTTAAAAAAGTCAGAAGTCAGAAGTCAGAAGTCAGAAGTTGTTTGGGACTTGCTGTTTATTAATATACTGATCGGGTTTTGCCATTGCTTAAGTACAGTTTGTTTAACTGGTACTTAATTTTTGTGCAAGTCCCTTTTTGTAATCAGGGAAACAAAATTAATTACACATTTTAGAGTTTGACATCCTCCCCGGCTGTTAGGCACGGGGATTCCTACCGAGCCGTAGCTCCTCGGCGGGTTGACATCTCACAGGCTGCTGCTACTTTGGCAGTAGTCTCATGCTTGCCTCCATGTCCGTTTAATGTCTCGGATTGCCCACCCGCGACTAATATATTTCTTGCTGCATTTTCGTCTCTATCGTGCTTACTTCCGCAATTTAAACATTCCCACTCACGAATTGATAAATCTAATCTTCCACCCTTAAATCCACAACTAGAACAAGTTTGGGATGTGGGTTCCCAACGGCTAATCACCCTAAAATCACGACCGTATTTTTCTGCTTTTCCTTCTAAAAATGTCCTAAATTGCCTCCAACCTAAATCAGAAATAGCTCTAGATAATTTCCGATTTTTAACCATTCCTGAAACATTGTCATACCTCTAAAACAATTGTTTGGTTTTCACGAATTATTTCAGTAGATAATTTATGTAGAAAATCTATTCTTGTATCTTTCAGTTTAGCATGTTTGCGTAGCATTCCGTAGGAAAATTTAGCTATTTTTAGTCTAGCTTTTTCATGACGATTTGTACCTTTAGCTTTCTTAGATAATGATTTACTTAACTTTCGATATTTATTGATTCGTTTCTTTAGTGGTTTTGGTGCATCAAATTTTTGACCATTACTCAAAGTAGCAAAAGTTTTAATTCCTAAATCTATACCTACTGAATTATCAGTTTTAGGTAAGGTTTCAGGCAAAATTTCTACTACAAAACTTAAGAAATATCTGTTAGCTGAATCTTTGATTATTGTTACTGATGATGGAACATTTGGTAGTTCCCTTGACCAGACAATTTTCAGCTTTCCTATTTTGGCTAAATACACCTTATGCTGGCCAACTTTAAATCCACCTTTTGTAAACCTTGCAGTCTGTCTTGACTTTCTAGTTTTGAATTTAGGAGGTTTAACAGGTCTGCCCTTTCTCTTACCTTGAGTTGATTTAAAAAAGTTTTGATAAGCCTGGTTTAAATCATTCAAAGATTGCTGCAGTGGTATAGCAGAAACCTCTGATAACCATTCTCTATATTCAGTTTTTTTAGCTTGAGTAATAAACTGTTTTTGTAGCTCAGAGTTAATAGGTTTCTTCTCTCCAGATTTGTACTTTTCCTGACAGCAAGCTAGACTATCATTCCAGACAACACGGACACAACCAAATAGCCTTGCTAATCGGTATTTTTGTCCCAATGTTGGATATATACGGTACTTAAATCTTGCTTTCATAAAATGACTTTTGAACTAACAATATGATAACATAACCTGTGGCAAAAATAAACTAAAAAGTCGCCCTAGAAGGGCGAGGCTTTAAACCCAATTTTTCGGTAAAACCCTTACTCTATATAGATAGTATTGTTTGTGTAAATACGGCTTGCCGATCAAATCTCAAAGTATTGACAGATAAAGGCTTTAGCATTTTTGGGGCCTTTAAAAAGTGCCAGGTTTTTAGTGTAAAAAGCTCAAAAAGTTAGGATTTTGGGCAGACAAAAGCAGAAAAATTAAGGGACAAATAGATCCGACTATTTCCTCTATAGAACCTGTTTGGTATTTCTAAAAATTTAGGCGCCATTCGGAGCTTTGCGTCAGCAATCGCTCTTATTACTTAACTTAAGCATATATCTTTATCCTCAAAAGACATCTCCAACCATCAAAAATAAAATCAATTATCGTAGAGCGTGTCATCAATTATTTCCCTCTACTCCCTTTTTCCCCTCCTGGGAGGGGTTAGGGGTGGGTCCCTACTCCCTACTCCCTCATTTGGTGGAGAGAGCTAAAAGATACGGTTAGGGGTTCTATAATTCCCTGTTCCTCCTAACTACTCTAATCTCCCCTCCTGGGAGACGTTAGGGGTGAGTCCCCTATTCCTTAACAAGACTTTTTCAATCCCTCAATAATTCTGTGTATGTGCTTAACAGGAATTTTGAGCAACCTTCCAAAAACGTTTCGCTAATCAAGGAGGGGTTGGGCAACCCAATTATTTTGATAATATTTTTAGGGACAAAAATATAGGTGATTTTGACACTCCACGGGATAAATCCGCGTGGATTCGTGACTAGGAGTTGTAAATCGGGTTAAAACCTCGATTTTCACATTGCTCGCAACAACCACATTGCCAGTACCGTACCGTAGTACGTATACAGCAGCAGTCCACGCTTACGGTGTCAATTGCCACTACTCTCTCCGGCCAAAAGACCATTGAGGCTACTTTTTAAGTTTAAGGTTAATTATAACACATTTTTTGACTACGGATTAAAATCCGCGCCCGTCGTTTCCATCCACCGCTTAAAAGACGGTGGTTTCCCATTTACCGAAATTTTACGATGAATGAGGTGTTGACATCCTCCCCGGCCTAAAGGCACGGGGATTCCTACTGAGTCATAGCTCCTCGGCGGGTTGACACTTCACAGGGTGCTGCTTCCTTGGCGGTAGTCTAACGCTTCCCTCCACGTCCGTTTAGAGTTTCCGAGTGCCCCCCGGCAACTAATAACACTATAGCATATATTCAATTCACTTAACATAAAAATAAAAAGTCGCCCTACAAGGGCGAGGCTTTAAACCCAATTTTTCGGTAAAAATTTCTTTCATCTCCCACAATATTCAACCATTATTTCAACTCCTGAATCTTTGCTCCTAACGAAGAAACTCCTTCAAATATTTCTAGAGAGTATTGTACGATGTCTAATGTTAAGTTCTAATCTGAATAATTAAAAACCGCAATAACGGTGTTATATGATTTCTAGTAATGATTTTCGCCCCGGTGTGACTATTGAATTGGATGGTTCAGTTTGGCGGGTAGTAGAATTTCTGCACGTTAAACCAGGTAAAGGTTCTGCTTTTGTCCGAACAAAGCTCAAAAATGCACAAACTGGCAGTGTAGTGGAACGAACATTTAGAGCTGGAGAAACCGTACCTCAAGCTACTTTGGACAAGAGAGCTATGCAGCATACCTATAAAGATGTTGACCAATTTGTGTTTATGGATATGGAAACTTTTGAAGAGGCCAGTTTAAGTTCAGAGCAAATTGGCGAGCGTGTTAAGTATCTAAGTGAAGGTATGGAGGTTAATGTTATTAAGTGGGGCGAACAAGTAATAGAAGTGGAACTGCCCAACTCAGTTACTTTAGAAGTAACAGAAACTGACCCTGGTGTTAAAGGAGATACTGCTACTGGTGGTAGTAAACCTGCTATTGTCGAAACAGGTGCTCAAATTATGGTTCCTTTATTTATATCTAAAGGAGAACGGATTAAGATAGATACTCGAAATGATTCTTATTTGGGTAGAGAGTAATAACAGAAAACTAGATTTATTGCGGAAGTAAGTTATGCATTGATTGTGTAATTCTGAGGTCTGTTTACGGGGGTTAATAAATGTGCGGAATTATCGTGGCACAAGGCCCCTTTAGCAGACTCTAAGATTTACTTAAAAGAGCAACATAGCACAAGGAAGAATGAAGAAAGAAAAATCTTACTTTGTCTGAGTTTTAATATCTCGATTTGCCCGCGCCCTTTCCTTCCACTGCTATAACAGATATAAAAGGATAATTTATTTTAATTTTGGTTTTATTAATAAGTCTAATTTATAGCAATATGATTTTAGTTGTGAGATATTGGAGACTTTTGTTCTAGGGAATAGGTATGGAGGGAATAGGTATGGAGGGAAGAAACGAATACATAAGAATTAAGATAACTGCTATATTCTATGCTTTAAAGGAACACTTCAATTCTCGCATCTGATTCCTGATTGCTATAGTATCCTTAGCAGCTAATAATTCTCCTGTATTTTTCTCTAAACTGCTACATTTTTTTATTAATAAGTAGTAATTCTGCTAAAACTTAAATATCAAGCTAACTTCTGTCAGTCAAAAAAATATATAGCTTTTAATTTCACGCTTCTACATCTATACTAAAACAGTAATAAACTCTTCTTTTTATGCAAAATTAATTGAGTTTAACGGCGATTAAGTGAGGATATAAAAACAGTGCAATTAGATTTACATCAACTGCGAGAACTGCTAACAGCAATAGACCAAACTAATATTTCGGAGTTGACTTTAAAAAGTGGAGATTTAGAATTAACAGTACGAAAAGGAACTTCATTTAGCGATCGCCTCCCATTACCTTCTTCCGACCGGACTGACGCTTCCGAATTTGTTTCTCCTGCTGCTGCCCCATTAGACACAACAGCGACCAAAACTGTTCCTATGACTCTAGGAACGCCTCCTACGGTCTCCAGCAAATTTGAAGAAATTTTATCTCCAGTTGTGGGCACTTTTTACCGCGCTCCTGCTCCTGATGAGCCACCATTTGTAGAAGTGGGCGATCGAGTTACTTCTGGCCAAACAGTTTGTATTATTGAAGCAATGAAAGTTATGAATGAGATTGAAGCAGAGGTATCTGGACAAATAGTAGAAATTTTAATCGAAAATGGGCAACCCGTAGAATATAATCAGCCTTTAATGTTAGTTAACCCCAACTAGAGTGTATAAAAATCATGCCACAATTGATTGAAAAGCCAACTCGGATTGAACCTACAGGTAACAAACCTAAGCAAATTGACGAGTATATTGGTCGTGTCAATAGTCAAACAGATGCTATTAGTGTTGCTCAAATGCACTCTCCCAGTGGCTGGATGGAACCAGGTCAAAGGCCAGAATTTGATGAATTTACTTTGGTACTGAAGGGAAAACTGTGTGTTGAGTATGAAGGCGGTAAGTTAGAAGTTAATGCTGGCCAAGCAGTAATAGCTCGCAAAGGAGAATGGGTAAAATACAGTACACCTGGCGCTGAGGGAGCAGAATATGTTGCCATTTGTCTGCCTGCTTTTTCCCCTAATACTGTTGCTTGCTAGAGCTGAAAAATATAGACTATCCAAGACTTATATCTACAAAATGTCTATGTTTTTACGCCATTAATCTGTGTTATTATTACATACGTCTGCTAAGACCAGAGGATTTTAGCAACGATTATGGAGTGTTTTGCACTCGACTTTTCATAAGGATGAAAGCCCCAGAGGGAATCCTAAACTCAATGTATTTGAGCGGAACATTAACCTTCTCTGCCAGTAGACTTATGGACAGGTGAGTCGGAAAATCGCTTTTAGTCACCGATGGAGAGCGTGTCTAGGATTGTCTAGATTTTTAGAAGGTGTAAATCGTGATTCTGATTGACTACTTCCCGGACTCAAGTCACGGGGATTCTAAGTAGATACTACGCAACAGGATAAATCCGTGTTGCTTTGCTTCGTCTATTCTTAGCTGACCAAAGATATATTCTTTGGGGACAAGTCAAAGTGCCCCTACACAGTCGGCTAAGGCTAATACCTACGCGTTCTGCCTACTTTTTGTTAAGAATAGTAGCACAGGACAACTAAAGTTGTCTAGTCTAAACGACTCCCTTGTTTTCATCCCCCGTTTAAAACACGGGGGCTTTCAAGGTCGCTTTTCGGTAAATACTGAAAAAGTTGACTATGGTAGGAGCTGCTTTGAACTATCTGTTTACTTTAAAACCGCCGCTGAAATGATATATGATATGTGACATAATCCCACGCCAACCTTAAGGTATGGCGTAGGCTTCTCGTTTCTCAGTCCCGGTACCCCGTCGGACAAGCGCGTGCTTTAAAAACGGAATGCCCTACCCCCCTATTTTTAATATTTATTGCTGCATTTCCGTTTGTCATGCTCCGCAAACAAATCGTGGTCAATAATAACACAGCAATTGGCACAATAATGAGTTCTTTCTGGTAATTTTTTGGGGACCCCCTCACCACAATTTGAACAATTTTGGCTCTGTTTTTGAGGATTCACAACTATAGTCTTCACCTCCAGCATTTGCCTCCTGGGTCGGAGCTGCGCTAACAGCTTTAACAATTAAATAATAGAAATTGTCCCCATCCAGTTGATTGCCCAAGTTTTAGGCTTGATTTTTGCTAGAATAACAGAAATTTTTAAATAATGGTGAAAAACTCCAGAATAGTATTGTAAATCAATTAGACATCGAATCCAATTGATTTACCACCGATTCATCTGGTCGCCAATTTTTCAAATATGGCGTGAGGCTTCTCGGCGATGTAGCTAAAATTGGAATTCTTGCTGAAAATTATTGCGAGTAATGGGCTGAGATACTTCTAAACCTTCACCCCCAAGCATTTTTAAAGGTTTACCACCGACAAAAATCCACACTTTTACATCTGGTTCTAAACTAGAGGCAGTATAGATAACTTGTCCCAAGCGACTTATCATCGAAGCACTACCACCTCCAGAAGTAAATTCTTCAGATAAGTCGATGTAGACCCCATTATTTTCAACAGTAAGCGCTTGAACTTTTGTGCCTGTGGGAATAGCACTCAAGACATCGGTATTTGCTGGACCTACGAGCAAGTGATCGAAAGCAGCTTTTAATATAGCTTCTGGTTCATCTGCTGTTTCTAGTTTTACTTTAGAAGAAACTAAATCTATTTCTTCAGCAGCATTTTTGACCCAATAAAGTTCTACAGTTTTTTCTGTAACTGCTTTGGGTTGAGGCACATCCAAAGGAACAGAGTCTGGAGATTCAACTTTAGCAGGAGGTGGGGGAGGCAAAGTGTCATCAGGTGAGCTTGAAGTAGGGGGAGTTGTAAAGGTCTGAGAATTATCAGAAGTTTTTGTGGTGGTTGATTGTAAATTTGTCCATAAGGCGATGCCACCACCTACCGCCACTGCCAATGCACAAACACTGGCCACGATACCGAGAGATAAATTATTAGTTTGATTTTGATCTTTCATTGTGAGAACTTTCCTTAAGAGTTAGGCATAATGGCAGTGAGGAGCTGAGTTGTAACTTTCTCTTAGGTTAACTATGTTACTTCTATTAGAACTGATTTATAAATACTAGAACTGATTTACACATAGAATCTCAAGAAAGTTTTGTCCAAGTTAAATTCGTGTGTTATTTATTTATTGTTAATTATAGTTTAGCCATAGTGAACCAATGATTTAATTTATAGCTTCCTGATTTACATCATGGTCAAGCGTAGCTATAATAGGTTTGTTTGTACTAAAAACTAAGTAGGGCTTGCTGATTAATTCTCAAAGTATTGACTGATATTGGCAAGTGCGTTTTTGGGTTTAAAAAAGTACCAGCTTTTCGGTGGCAAGAGCTGCATAAAGCTAGTATTTTGAGATGATTATGGCAGAAAAATTGAGGAACAATTTTTCCGACTACCTCCTCTATAATTCCCATGTCTCCTGTCTTCCCCTCCTGGGAGGGGCAGGGGTGGGTTGTCTCCTGTCTCCTGTCTCCTACCCTCACTCATAAGACTTTTTCAGCAAACCCTAAGTATACTGCTTTTGCTCAAAAGCTGGAGAATTATTAATCATGCTCTATGGTATTTATACCCTTGCTAATGATACTGTTTACGATCAACTGGTCGCTCTGCTAAACAGTATAGAAAAAAATATTGGAACTCATATACCTGTCTGCATAATTCCCTATAATGACAACCTAAGTAAAGTAAAATGGGAGATTCAGTCCCGTCCTAACGTTACCTTATTCAGTAACTTATCAGTAATTCAACAATGGGATAATTTTATTAATGATGTTTGGGAGGCACATCCAAGAGCTAAAGACCCTAAGCATCTGAGGCCAGGTTGGTACAAAGGCTTTGTTCATCGTAAGTTTGCCGCCTTTGAAGGAGAATTTGAACGTTTTGTTTTTTTTGATGCTGATAGCTTGGCAATGAAACCTATTGATGATGTATTTGAACGCCTAGACCAGACCGATCTCGTATTTAATGACTGGGAACATTCCAAGCGGGGCGATAAAACAGAGGTGATACCAGAAAAGTTAGCGGAAAAATTAAACTGTCCCGTGGCTGATATTTATCCTCAATTTCATTGTGACAGTTTTTTCGGATCTAAATATGGGCTTTTTAATGGAGAAGTTTTAGCTAGACTCAAAAATTTTCTTATTAACGATGGGGCTATTCAATGTGTTCGAGATCGCTGTTGGTGGTCTACATCAGCACTTTTTAGCATTATGACAATTAAAGAAAATTGCAGTTTTTTTAATTTTACCCAAAGTGAGAATGGACAAGAACGCACAGGTAATTGTGCTGATGCCGATCCTTTTATTTATAAAGATGGCGTTCTGTATAACGAACAAGGTTTGAAGCCTATTCATCGCATTCATTATATGAATTATCCTTCCATTGACTTCTCTCGTTTATGTCAAGGGGAAGCAGTAAATATTCGATATGCAGATACCTTTTTGGATTACCGTTTTTTGAAAGATCCAAGTCAAAAACCTCAAACATTAAAAGAACTCAGCACTTTAAATAAGGTTAATCGTAAGGTCAGTAGTGTAATCAAAAAAGTTCGTAAATTTTTCTAAAATTATTTTCAATTGGTAGTCTATAGCAATCCTAAATAAGTTGTCACAATTCAAAAACTAGAAATAAACTCCGAAACTCTTACCCATTACTTATTGCCTATTATCTATATCCCAAAAAGTGGCAAGATTTTGACACGAATAAAATAGGATTGCTATATCCAAAAAAATTAGTCTTAATAATACCTAAATGAAAACTACCCAAGATATCAAAAACTATCTACACAAAGCACTTAATAATATTCCAGACTTTAATAATTGTGCATTACTTGACTATCCCAACGATCGTAACATTGGAGATCATATGATTTGGTTAGGTAATATTTTTTACTTAACTCAAGTTCGTAAAGTTAAAATTGACTATGTATGTGCAAGAGGAAATGATTTTTCTGAAATTGAATTTTTATCCTGCTCCAAGGACGGACCAATCTTATTACATGGTGGTGGAAATTTTGGCGATATCTGGCCAGCTTTTCAAAAGTTTCGGGAAAAAATTATCAAACAATATAGAGATAGAGCAATTGTTATTCTGCCTCAAACTATTTACTACTCTAGTGAAGAAGCTTTAGAAAAATCAGCTAAAGTGTTGAATGAACATCCTGATTTAACCATTTTTGTGAGAGATGATAGGAGTTTTGCTATTGCCCAGCAAGCTTTTTTCAAATGTAAAGTTTATAAAGCTCCTGACATGGCTTTTCAAATGGTTGATTTACCTAAGACAAATATCAATTTTTCTCGTTCAAATCGAACGCTTTATTTGTGTAGAAAAGATGCAGAGATGAACAAAAAGTTTAAACCAAAAAATATCCCTGTTGAGAATTTAGATGTAGATGATTGGATATCTTTTAATTGGATGGGCAAAATTCCCAAAGGTTGGATTTATATTCCTGGTCTTGTCAGTCTTATTAGAGAAGGTTGGCAAAAGGGATTGAAAACTCCCCAAGAATGGGCTTCTCGTCAAGGATGGCAATGGTTACATCCTAATTCATCTGTGTTTAATCAAATCCATCGTCCCGATCTACATCGCAAATCTTGGGGATATATGCACAGTGGTATTTATCAACTCCAAAACTATAATTTGGTTATTACTAACCGTCTTCATGTGCATATTTTATGTTTGATTTTGAATATTCCTCATATATTGTTACCTGGTTCTTATTACAAAATACCAGCTTTTTATGATACTTGGACATCACAAATTCCTTTCTGTCATCTTATTGAGAATGTAGATGAGATACCTAATGCTATAGAAAGGTTAGCCTTGCAATAACCCTAACATACTGCACTGAAAAACTATGGCTGAAAACCATTGCTGAAACTTACTTATTATTGACTACTCCCCGGACTCAAGTCACGGAGATTCTAAGTAGATACTATGCAACAGGATAAATCCGTGTTACTTCGTCTATTCTTAGCTGACCAAAGATATATTGTTTGGGGACAAGTAAAAGTGCCCCTACACAGTCGGCCAAGTCAAAAACCTAAGCGTTCTGCTTACTTTTTGTTAAAAACAACAGCACAAAACAACTAAAGTTGTCTAGTCTAAACAACTCCCTTGTTTTCATCCCCCGGCTAAAACACGGGGGCCTTAAACGTCGCTTTTCGGTAAAAAAACAGCAATGGTTAACAAGTTGACATCCTCCCGACGCTGACCTACGGGAGAGCGCGGGATTCCCATCCATCATTCAAGCAGACTAAGCTGAACAAATGACTCAGGGCGGGTTGACACCTCACTGGAAAATGCTGGCTTGCCAGTAAATACGCTTCCTCCGCGTCCGATAAATAATCGACCGGTGCCCGTCGGCGACTTGATTAAAAAGCGATAGTACTCTCAACTTTGGTTTTTGGTTGAGTAACACTTGCATTTTAACATGCTTATCTGTAAAACCGCTCTTATTGATTGGTTTTTCCTCCGGAATGCAGAGCGCGGGTCTTAAACCAACGTTGAGATAAAAATCAAAGTTGAATTTTTCCAGAGAGAAAAAATCATTTTAATGCTTTATCAATCAAATCTTTAATAGTAGATAACACCTCCGCCACAGGTATTTCCTGAGATTGATGATTAGCTCTTTCTACAAATTCAACTTTGCCAGACTTGAGCGATCGCCCGGTAACTATTCGATAGGGAATTCCAATTAAATCTGCATCTTTGAATTTAACACCCGCTCGCTCATCTCGGTCATCCAAAATAGTCTCTATTCCAGCTTCATTTAATTCTTGATAGAGATTTTCTGCTACTTCTATTTGTTGAGCATCCTTAATATTAGGAATACAAATAACCACATGATAAGGAGCGATCGCCACAGGCCAAATAATCCCATCTTTATCATAAGACTGTTCCACTGCTGACTGAGCTAAACGAGACACACCCACACCATAACATCCCATTACTAAAGGCACTTCTTCACCCTGTTCATTTGTATAAGTTGCCCCCATAGCTTCAGAATATTTCGTCCCTAACTGGAATATATGACCTACCTCAATACCTCTAGCAGTTTCTAGGGTTTGACTGGGGTCATGGATAGAGCGATCGCCTTTTTGAGCTTTTCGTACATCTACTACCAACTTTGGCAATTCAAATTCCTGGCCCCAATTTGCCCCCATAACGTGATAACCAGATTCGTTACTACCTGTTGCGAAATTTTTCAAATCTACAGCGGTCTGGTCTACCATTCGTAAGAACTTAGAACTTACCTCTTTACTAGAAGCAATATAATCATCAGACAAATTTGGAGCAATATAACCTAAAGGCAAAGACTGAGCTGCCCATTTCTTTTGAGCCTCCACATCTGGCACAGTCAAAGCCAAAACTGTTTTGGCTTCATAATTTCCAGCCAACTTAGTCAACTCATTTAACAACTTCACATCATTAACATCTTGGTCTCCCCGAATATTCACCAAAACCAAAACAGTCATTCCATTGTCATAGACTGCTTGGTATAAAACATTTTTCACAATATTAGTAGGAGAACATTTCAGAAACTTGCACAGCTTTTCAATAGTCTCCGTGCCAGGAGTTTCCAATTTTTCATAACTCTCAAAAGGTGAAGCTTCGGCATCAGGTGGCATAGAAACAGCCTTTTCTAAATTTGCTGCGTACTTACCATCCTGGGTATAGAGAATTTCATCCTCACCAGCATCAGCCAAAACCATAAATTCTTGAGACCCAGACCCACCAATAGCTCCAGAGTCAGCATCGACGGCGCGAAATTCTAATCCACTGCGACGTAACATATTTCGATAAGCCTTATCCATATCCTGATAAGTCTTTTTGAGACTTTCTTGGTCAGCATGGAAAGAATACCCATCCTTCATAATAAATTCCCGGCCTCGCATTAACCCAAACCTGGGGCGAATTTCATCCCGGAATTTGGTCTGTAGTTGATAGAGATGTAGAGGTAGTTGGCGATAGGAGCGAATCATATCTTTAGCAATAGTAGTAATTACCTCCTCGTGAGTTGGACCTAACCCTAATTCCCGATTTTGACGGTCAATTAGAGAAAACATAATACCCTCAGCCTGAGTATAAGTATCCCAACGACCAGACTCTCGCCACAGGTCGGCGGGTTGAAGTTGAGGGAGGAGACATTCTTGGGCACCAGTAGCATCCATTTCTTCACGGACTATTTTGGAGACTTTATTGAGGACCCGCAACATTAGAGGTAGATATGCGTAGAGACCACTGCCGATGCGACGAATATATCCAGCACGGATGAGGAGTTTGTGGCTAGGAATTTCTGCTTCTGCGGGGTCGTCTCGGAGGGTGACTGATAACATTTGAGATAGTCGCATGGTTGCTCCTTGGTAGAAATAATGATTATTTCAGATAGTGTAGGACATCTGGTACTGCTTCACATTCAAAAATAAGGACGTTCCAGATTTTCAGCTTATAGCAGAAAGAAGAAGGAAAGATTTTGCGTTGTCTGAGTTTTAATATTTTGGGCGTTGCTGATTCTGGGTATGATGCAAGCCCCCCTCGCCCCCCAATGCGTGGGGGGAATAAAACTCTAAAAGTCCCCCACGCATTGGCAGGGCTGTTTCATTCTTGCGAAAAACAGAGAAAGAGATAGATAGATGGGTATAAAAGGGAGATTTTGGTAAAATAAGCAGAATTTCGTCTCAATTTATCAATTATCCTTGAAGGTTAATTAACCTTCTTATTGTCATTTGACCTAATTTAGTCAGAGTTTAACGATATTCCAAAACTGACAAAAATCCGCAAGTTTTAGCAAAATTTGACAAATTTCGCGATTTCCATATCCCCATTACTCTCATTCTCTCGCTTATCCTTGACTTACGAGACTTTGAAACAGCCCTGCCCACGCATTGGGGGACCAGCGGGGGCTTGACCAGAACCAAACAATCGCGCATTCATACTTCAATTCAGCAACGCCATATTTTGATACGTCCGCGCTCTTTCCTTCGACTGCTATAACAGTCCGCTCTGGAGTCATATTAGGTCAAAACGCTATATGTCTGTATGAAAAACTATAGTGCCACGCTAAATATAGTATTTACCATGAAAAAATCTCTAATTTCTGTGGAGTCATAAAATTCAGATATTTAATGGGTACCACAAGCAGCTCATATTAGGTCAAAACGCTATATGTCTGTAGAAAAAACTATAGTGCCACGCTAAATATAGTATTTACCATGAAAAAATCTCTAATTTCTGTGGAGTCATAAAATTCAGATATTTAATGGGTACCACAAGCAGCTCTTATGAGGCAAAAATGCTATATGTCTGGATAAAAAACTATAGTGCTACGCTAAATATAGTATTTTCCTGAAAAAATCTCTAATTTCTGTGGAGTCATAAAATTCAGATATTGAATGGGTACCACAAGCAGCTCTTATGAGGCAAAAATGCTATATGTCTGGATAAAAAACTATAGTGCTACGCTAAATATAGTGTTTCCCCTGAAAAAATCTCTAATTTCTGTGGGGTAATAAAATTCAGATATTGAATGGGTACCACAAACAGCTCTTATGAGGTAAAAATGCTATATGTCTGGATAAAAAACTATAGTGCTACGCTAAATATAGTGTTTACCATGAAAAAATCTCTAATTTCTGTAAAGGAAAGTAGGAAAAAGAAAGTTTCTGCTCCTGACTACTTTTAGTCATAAGTTATTGAGATACCGAAGGTGGGTAATATATATACTACTCAGAAATATTTTCCGTTCCCTATTTTCTGTTATCTCTTGCAGCTCTTATGAGGCAAAAACGCTATATGTCTGGATAAAAAACTATAGTGCTACGCTAAATATAGTATTTACCATGAAAAAATCTCTAATTTCTGTGGAGTCATAAAATTCAGATATTGAATGGGTACCACAAGCAGCTCATATTAAGTCAAAACGCTATATGCCTGGATAAAAAACTATAGTGCTACGCTAAATATAGTATTTTTCCTGAAAAAATCTCTAATTTCTGTGGAGTCATAAAATTCAGATATTGAATGGGTACCACAAACAGCTCTTATGAGGCAAAAATGCTATATGTCTGGATAAAAAACTATAGTGCCACGCTAAATATAGTATTTACCATGAAAAAATCTCTAATTTCTGTAAAGGAAAGTAGGAAAAAGAAAGTTTCTGCTCCTGACTACTTTTAGTAATAAGTTATTGAGATACCGAAGGTGGGTAATATATATACTACTCAGAAATATTTTCCGTTCCCTATTTTCTGTTATCTCTTGCAGCTCTTATGAGGCAAAAATGCTATATGTCTGGATAAAAAACTATAGTGCTACGCTAAATATAGTATTTACCATGAAAAAATCTCTAATTTCTGTGGAGTCATAAAATTCAGATATTGAATGGGTACCACAAGCAGCTCTTATGAGGCAAAAATGCTATATGTCTGGATAAAAAACTATAGTGCTATGCTAAATATAGTGTTTTTCCTGAAAAAATCTCTAATTTCTGTGGAGTAATAAAATTCAGATATTGAATGGGTACCACAAACAGCTCTTATGAGGCAAAAATGCTATATGTCTGGATAAAAAACTATAGTGCCACGCTAAATATAGTGTTTACCATGAAAAAATCTCTAATTTCTGTAAAGGAAAGTAGGAAAAAGAAAGTTTCTGCTCCTGACTACTTTTAGTAATAAGTTATTGAGATACCGAAGGTGGGTAATATATATACTACTCAGAAATATTTTCCGTTCCCTATTTCCTGTTATCTCTTGCAGCTCTTATGAGGTAAAAATGCTATATGTCTGGATAAAAAACTATAGTGCTACGCTAAATATAGTATTTACCATGAAAAAATCTCTAATTTCTGTGGAGTCATAAAATTCAGATATTGAATGGGTACCACAAGCAGCTCTTATGAGGCAAAAATGCTATATGTCTGGATAAAAAACTATAGTGCTATGCTAAATATAGTGTTTTTCCTGAAAAAATCTCTAATTTCTGTGGAGTCATAAAATTCAGATATTGAATGGGTACCACAAACAGCTCTTATGAGGCAAAAATGCTATATGTCTGGATAAAAAACTATAGTGCCACGCTAAATATAGTGTTTACCATGAAAAAATCTCTAATTTCTGTAAAGGAAAGTAGGAAAAAGAAAGTTTCTGCTCCTGACTACTTTTAGTAATAAGTTATTGAGATACCGAAGGTGGGTAATATATATACTACTCAGAAATATTTTCCGTTCCCTATTTCCTGTTATCTCTTGCAGCTCTTATGAGGTAAAAATGCTATATGTCTGGATAAAAAACTATAGTGCTACGCTAAATATAGTATTTACCATGAAAAAATCTCTAATTTCTGTGGAGTCATAAAATTCAGATATTGAATGGGTACCACAAGCAGCTCTTATGAGGCAAAATGCTATATGTCTGGATAAAAAACTATAGTGCTATGCTAAATATAGTGTTTTTCCTGAAAAATCTCTAATTTCTGTGGAGTAATAAAATTCAGATATTGAATGGGTACCACAAACAGCTCTTATGAGGCAAAAATGCTATATGTCTGGATAAAAAACTATAGTGCCACGCTAAATATAGTGTTTCCCCTGAAAAAATCTCTAATTTCTGTTGAATATCCACAAAGTAAAGTAAGAAAAAGGAAGTTTCTGTTCCTGACTACTTTTAGTCATAAGTTATTGAGATACCGAAGGTGGGTAATATATATACTACTCAGGAATATTTTCCGCCCCCTGTTCCTTATCCTCTCTTAAGCAAAGTTTTGCTACCATTTCAGCTCGTGACGAAACCCCAAGTTTACGAAACATCCGCTTCAAAGCTTGTTTTACTGAATTTTCTGTAATCCATAGAGTTTCTCCAATCTTTGCATTGGTAAATCCTCTAGCGACCAATTCTGCAATTTGTACTTCCCGTGGCGTTATGTTGGAGCAATTCATCTGAAACATAAAAGGTTTCGAGCGTAGCACCGCTAGTCTTGTAGAAAGATGGAGACAAAGCGCATTTAAATCTGCCAGATTATCTGCATTAAAAGCCTGGTCATAACGATAACGCGTAAAGGCAATGCCACCCACAAGTTGACCATCACTGACAATTGGACCAAGCATAACGTGTCCATGATCTGTGCGAGGACAAATCCTCTGCCAAACTCCAGGAGGTAATATTACTTCGTCATGGACAGCAGCATGGCGTTGAACCACATATCGCAAAACGGGATTATGGTCTAGCGACAAAGCTAGTTTAATCATGGCTGGGGTATGTTCATCAATGGCAGGAAGCTGGTCTAAAAAGTTAGCCCCCAACGTTTGGCAGCAAAATAATTGCCTATTTTGGCCACAATTGGTTGCCTTAGTTCTTGCTCATTCTCCGCTTGAGCGATCGCTTGGAATAAAGCTGACAAAGAAATTTCCATCAGGACTTATGCAAAGAAACTAAACTATATATATAGATATATAGTGAACAAAAACTATACAGTTTGTTTTAAATATTTAGTGTTTAGAATTCATTTAAGTTTTTTTTGCTAATTTGAGCCGAGTTAATGTTAATTATTCTGATGTTTACTTCTCTCCCACTCCCCTACTCCTTTGCTCAATAAAATGTAGAAAAGTTTTTGAGCAATGGTATGAGTTTTTGCTATATAGCACTACGCAAATAGGTTATATATAGTCATTCTGGTTTAGATTGAGACGAGTTTTTCTTGCTGTGAAAGGGTTTAAGCTGAAAAAGTGCCCCATTCTTATTCAGAATAACTATAAAATTGAAATGAAGCTGCATAGAATAATATTTCAAGCATAATTGACCGCAGGTAAGCTTAGATAAAGATAGATAAATTTAATGAATTTCATCATTCTATGCAACCTCATATCAAACTGGTATTAGGGCAATTATAAACACTCAAACGAGCATCAGGGATTACTTCTAACTTCTGAATTTGGAATTCTGACTTACTTAATAATTAAAGTTTAAAGCCTCTCCTTGAAAAGAAGTGGATGTCAGAAGGTCGTCCAGTCACAACAGAATTATCTAGCTTCGCTCCGACTGAATACAAGGCAAAACCAATTGATAAAAATTTACGAGTATTGCATGAGGAGGTTCAGTTATCAATTGGTCGTCCCGATACAGTCATACTAGATGTTCGTACTATTCAAGAATACCAAGGCGAACACTTTTTAATGAAGCCACCAGAAGATTCGGAACGTGCAGGACATATTCCCAGCTCTATTCATGTCGAACATATACTGACGCTTAATGAAGATGGAACTTTTAAATCATTTGATGAGTTACAGATGCTCTACAGTAGTCATGGCATTACTTCAGACCGGGAAGTGTTTCCTTACTGTGCAGTGGGTGGGCGATCGGGGTACATCTGGTTTGTTTTGAAGTATTTACTCGGTTATCCCAAAGTTCGGAACTATGATGGTTCGTGGAATGAGTGGAGTCGCTTGTCTAATGTGTTGATTGAAAAATAGAGTAATATCATGTCCGGTTGAATACTTATACAGCGCTTTTGCTCATTGATGAAACACATCTTCACAAGCAAAACTTTGTGGGGACGTTCTATGGAACGTCACTACTGTGGTCTACCCAAATGAAAACCGCTGTCAACCGTGAGACAGGGAAATGTTTTTTCCACATATTTGTGGGCGGGCAGGATGTTTTGTGGAATGGGCATCTTGCCCGTTCCTTATATTTGTGGGCAGGCAGGATGCCTGCCCCACTTATTATTACTACTTATTATTGTTGATAAACAAACCTAACTTTTTGAACTCCTTCTATCATTTGTAACCCAAATTGAGCAGAAGTAAACTCATCTAATTTTAAATATTCATTCATTTGTTGAGTTAATTCTTCTAAATTAACTACTTCTTTATCTTGATTATGCCAAGGTATAGGTGAAATTAAAAATTCATCCATAAGTTCGCCATTCTCATGCCGTAAATTTTTTGACCATTCGGGAGATTCTACTGTAGGTGCATCTAAACCAAAGTGCATAGACTCTGGTTCGAGGTGAATATCAACGGTTTTCACTTCTCCTTGAAATAAACAAATTAACACATCTTCGGCTAAAGTTTCCATTCTTAATAAAGATAAAATATTACCCTCCGTTTCATCTATAGAATCTAAATCTGCCACTGCTCGATCGTAACCATCAACAATTAACCCAGGCCATCCAGAAACTACTTTCGATCGCATAATAATTCCGGTAATTTTTCGCTCTTCATTAAGATTAAATTCTTTATTAGAACGAATTTTGTGGTCATCTTCTACATCTGCATTTGTCACCCTACCAATACTAAAAGTACCATCTTGTAAACAGTCTATCCATAGAGGATCTACCCAGAAAAAACGAATTGATTCTGGTGGTAGTAAACGTTCATCAGGAACTAAATAATTAAAGGGTATTCCTTTCAATAATTCCACTCCACGAAACCATTCTTTTAAGTTCGGGGGGATGAAATTGATGGGTTTATCTTCTCGTCGGGAAATTAGAGGTAGGTTTGATACCAGTTGTTCTAACCGTTTCAAATTTTGGGAATGTTGTCGTTTCCAATTATATAACTCTATGGCTAAACGTTTATTTTCTAACATTAACATTCGTCCTAATTGCCAAGCAGCAGCATAGGATATATCAAACATGGCAATTTCAGAATCATAACGTAATAATTCGTCTGCTGCTTTGACAGGAAATTGATAAGTTTCTGTATTATAACCAGTATTTAAAGGACCTCGATACCAAGAAATTGTTTTACTTCCTTTTCGCAAACCATGAGGTACGGTTATATAACCATTTGCTAAATATTCTTCTGTTTGGGGATTGTTATTTTCTGGTAGTCTTGGAGTAGAAGGTTGATGGTTTAGTCTTTGTAATAATTGGGTAAAAGTCTGATTAGGATCGACACAATCAAAACTCCAACTTGCTAAACTAACAAAGCGGATTAAATCTTCATCTCCTGCTCCTAGAAAATCAAAACCATCCTCAGTATACCGTCCTTCTATGGAAACTAAATGAACTATACTTCGACCATTAGGTTCGGGCAAACGATTAGAAATAATAGTGGCATATTCATTACGAAAAGGTAGAAATTCTTTTTCTAATATTGGATCGGATGATGATGCTTTCCGAACATGAGCAAGATAAGCTAGGTCATTATGACTGGGTAAAATATCTTTTACATATTTCTTTTTAACATCAATTACTGTTACTAAATCTTTGGGTTTTTGCCCTAGTTGCAATTCTGTATCTTTGGGAAAAAAGATGTTGTCTTCTCCCTCTAATAATTCTCCAAGAGTAATATTTTTTGGTTTGGGTTTATCTGCCTCATCTTCAAAATCTGAATCTCGAAATAAAAGTAAAATTAACCAAGAGAGATTTTCATCTTCAAATCCAGGATAACGTTCCCAAGGTAGGGTACTTCTTTTAACCGTAATATGAGGCAGAACGTTAGAATGATCTCCTAAGCTTTCTGAGGGAGGAAAAACTGCATAAATAGAGTTAGGAGATAGGGGTTCAAAACGTTCTCCTTGTACGGTAAAAGTTAGTTCTCGTTCATAAATTTTTAGGTCTTTGTCTGTACCATTATAATCAAGAGTCTGCTCAACTTTTAGGTGATAGTCTCCACTTTCTAAAGCAGGTTGATGGAATTGAATAAATTGAACTTGGTCTTTTTCTTTAGCTATCATGGAATTCACTCGTTTAATTATATTGGTCATTGACACCTTCTTTTTTCCTATCAAAATCTAACAATATAGCATTTCCCAAGAAGCGTGAGGTACAGCTATGGAGATCCCCCCTAACCCCCCTTCTCAAGGCAGGGCTAATTCATTGTCGCCAGAGAAAAATATTGAGGAGTACAAGTTTGGCCATATTGTCAAGTATTTCATAGTCTTTTCCCCTAAATTATCATACTTATACAGGAAAAATTTATGTCACAGACTCAGTCGCGATCGCTAATATCAGTCGCGATCGCCAATACCAGAACTATTGAAATCGAAAACTAGGGGGGAGTGAGGTTCTGTGTATGGGCCAATTTCAATTCTCAATGACTACAGTTCTAGATTTATAATCATCAGAAAAATCTGCTCCAAATCGTGAGCAATGGTACGAATCGCAGTAGTGAGGGAAGAATAACCATGAAGGCGACAGATAGCGATCGCCAACTGACGAATCACAGAAAAATTAGCAGCAGCTTGAGAGTGCCGAATTAGACTTGTGTCCTCTCGAAACACTACATCTTTAACCCAATGTAGTCGATTCTCAATTCCCCAATGTCCCTGAATTCCTACTGCAAATTCTGCTGCACTTAATTTCAGACTGCTAATGTAGTAAGCTGTTTGATAATAGTCAACACTTGCTCGTGTACCCTGACGCTCAACTCTAATCACAGACTTAATTCCTTCCCACTCAGAGCTAATTCCCAACAGATTATTAAACACAGACACTGTTCTACAAACCACACGATTTCTAGATCTATCTTCTGATATATCAACACTACTTGGTTGTGTTTGTTCAGTTGTTAGTTGTACTTGCTGGTACAGTTTTTTTTTGATTACCCTTGACTGCTATTGTGTAATGGTTACCTCTGTCAATGATTAACTTGACGGTTTTTTTTTGACAATGTAAAGCATCGCAACTAAAAACTACTCCTTCAAGGTTTAAACTAGCCAATATGGCTTGGACAACAGCAATTTCACTACTTTCTTCCCACGTGAAATTGTTCTATGGCTACAGGTACTCCTTGACAATTACTGAACACAGAAACAACATTGACAAAGTCTTGGTAAGAACCATAACAGTCACTGACAGTAGACCTAATACTCTTACCGTCCACTGCTAACCATTCGGCCTCTTGAATTGTTATTTGGTGTTGAGCCCATTGATTGAATACTTGAGCTAATTGAGCAAAATCAATTCTGGTCATAATTCGCCGAAATGTAGACTTCAGTTGGAAAACTCAAAGGCGATAGCTCTAGTTGTTGCTGTAATGCCAGATGATGACGACGAGCAAAATCTTCTAGGGCACAATAGGAGAAACAACCGCTCATTGTACCCATAATTACTAACAGTAATACTAACCATAATGGATAACGTCTCCCTCTAGCAGCTCGAAAATCTGGTAATTGGGCCAATATTTGTAATAAGTTCATTTCTATCTAAGCCCTAATATTGAGAATAGTTAGCTTAACTCAATACTTGACAACAATCATTGTACTCCTCAATATTTTTCTCTGGCGACAATGAATTAGCCCTGCCCTTCTCAAGGGGGGAACTGGAAGTCCCCCTTTTTAAGCTATGCTTTATAAACATCTTTCTTAACATAAAACTTGACACAATCGACAAGTTATGTACTAGCCTTTCAAAGATTTTTGCCAGAGAAAAAGTGTATTAAAAAGTAGATTTTTCTTGATAACTTAAGTAGTTTTTCCTATTCCATATTGATTCTTTCTCCCTTCTCCCCTGCTCCCTACTCCCCTACTCCCCTACTCCACACAAGGTTTTCAGGAGTTCCTTATAAGGGATAGCTTTTTAAGGGGGATGCGCGGGGGATCATTAATGTACCTCGCCAGGCTGAAAACTGCTATATCTAGTTAAATGATCAGGTATTGAGGCTTATCGGTGACTCCTCGCGCGTTTAATTACTGTTCAATGTTAGTTTCATAACTTATCACGCCATCGGCATTAATACTTGTTAAATTATATGAATCTATCTAAGATTATGTTAACACAATGTAAATAATAATAAAGGGAGTTCAACAATGAATAATGAATAATGAATAATGAATAATTACCTCTCCTTGAAAAGAAGAGGATTGACTAATAATGAAAATTTTTCTTTATTATCCCCTTAAAAGGGGAGGCTTTAAAGCACAATTTTTCGGTAATGAGTAATGAGTAAATTAGGGTAATAATTTACTTAAACTATATCAAAATTGATTTTATTCTGTTTTATCATTAATGATGCAATATCTCAGTATAAAAATAACTAAACCAAAAAATAAATGAAGCAGAATCTAACAATTATGTGCTAAAATGTTGAGGACGTATTTATGGAAAAAAAGGTGAAACGAAAAAATCTCTCTATCAAAAATTGACCAGAAAAAAATATGATATCGAGGCAATATTTAAGAATCCATTCGCCACATCAGAGATTGGTATGATTAAATATATGCCCTGTTATCGGTTAAATTCAGTCACCGCCGCCGCTATGGTGATAGCCAGAAGAGTATTAGGATTCTCTGAAAGGATACCAAAGTCTTTATTGATGGCTCTATTTGCAGTAGTCATTGTGGGGTTTTTTGCCCTTCAACCTGCTACTTTTGCTGGTAGCATCTCCATGCCCTGTAATGACAAAGCTAGCATCGATCTAGAGGCATCTGACTCTATGGGTGCAGTGTGGACAAACATCTGTGGCGACAGGGCAGAATTTATCGTTGACTACCCATCTGTTTCGCGGAATTACGTTTCCGACGTCGGATCGACTACAGTACAAGAAACTAATCCTACAGCTAACAGTAACGATAGTGCCGTTAATAACGATATTACCGTTACCTTTGACCGTACTTTAAACACTACTACGGCTACCAATGAAAATGTAGTTTTACATACCAGTCAGACTTCCCCAAGTAATGACACGGAAGTAACAGCAAGTGATCGCAGTGTAACCATAGATCCTGAAGCCGACTTTAAGCCCGGTGAATTAGTAGAAGTAACCGTTACTGAAGGCTTAGAAAGTGAAGAAGGACTAGCAGCTAACCCTTATGTATTCCAATACCGGACTGAAGTAGCAAAAGGTCCTTCTCAGTTCACAAACATCACCACTAACTCTTTCGGCAATTTCAATAGCATTGGAGTGAGTTTGGGAGATGTGAACTCAGATGGTTATTTAGATGCTGTCTTCGCTAATGATTTTGGTCAAGCCAACCAAGTGTATCTCGGTGATGGCAGTGGGAATTTCACCGACAATGGTAACTCTTTAGGCTCAAACGATAGCAGGGGAGTGAGTTTAGCAGATGTAGATGGGGATGGTTATTTAGATGCTGTCTTCGCTAATTATGCTCAAGGCAACACCGTGTATCTCAATGATGGCAGTGGGAATTTCACCGACAATGGTAACTCTTTAGGCTCAAACGATAGCATGGGAGTGAGTTTAGCAGATGTAGATGGGGATGGTTATTTAGATGCTGTCTTTGCTAATTTGGATGGTGCCAACACCGTGTATCTCAATGATGGCAGTGGGAATTTCCCCGACACCACCTCTCAATCTTTAGGCTCAAAGTATAGCCATGGAGTGAGTTTAGGAGATGTGGATGGGGATGGTGATTTGGATGCTGTCTTTGCTAATAACGGAGGCAACAGCGTGTATCTCAATGATGGCAATGGGAATTTCCCCGACACCACCTCTCAATCTTTAGGCTCAAAGTATAGCCATGGAGTGAGTTTAGGAGATGTGGATGGGGATGGTGATTTAGATGCTGTCTTTGCTAATTTGGATGGTGCCAACACCGTGTATCTCAATGATGGCAGTGGGAATTTCCCCGACACCCCTAAATCTTTAGGCTCAAACGATAGCTATGGAGTGAGTTTAGGAGATTTAGATGGGGATGGTGATTTAGATGCTGTCTTTGCTAATAACGGAGACAACAGCGTGTATCTCAATGAGGGCAATGGGAATTTCACCCCCACGGATTACTCTTTAGGGTCAAACGATAGCTATGGAGTGAGTTTAGGAGGTGTGAACTCAGATGGTTATTTAGATGCTGTCTTTGCTAATTATGCTCAAGCCAACAGCGTGTATCTCAGTCAACCAATTCCTCTTGAAGTACAAGCAACTAATCCTACAGCCAACAGTAACGATAGTGCTGTTAATAGCGATATTACCCTTGCCTTTGACGGTAATTTAAACACTGCTACGGCTACCAATGAAAATGTAGTTTTACATACCAGTCAGACTTCCCCAAGCAATGACACGGTAGTAACAGAAAGTGGTAGCAATGTAACCATAAATCCTGAAGCTGACTTTAAGCCAGGTGAATTAGTAGAAGTAACCGTTACTGATGGCTTAGAAAGCGATCAAGGACCAGCAGTTAACCCTTATGTATTTCAATACCGAACTGAAGTAGCAAAAGGTTATGCTAACTTCATCTTCTCTAATTCTTTAGGTTCAAACGATAGCTGGGCAGTGAGTTTAGGAGATGTGGATGGGGATGGTGATTTAGATGCTGTCTTTGCTAATTCTTTTGAACCCAGCCGAGTGTATCTCAATAATGGCAATGGAAAGTTCACCGACAGTGGTCACTCTTTAGGCTCAAACGGTAACTATGGAGTGAGTTTAGGAGATTTAGATGGGGATGGTGATTTAGATGCTGTCTTTGCTGCTAGTGGTGTGTATTTCAATGATGGTAATGGGAAGTTCATCCACAGAGGTAACTCTTTAGGCTTAAACGGTAACTATGGAGTGAGTTTAGGAGATGTGGATGGGGATGGTGATTTAGATGCTGTCTTCGCTAATTATGACCATCAAGGCAACCGAGTGTATCTCAATGATGGCAATGGGCAGTTCACCGACAGTGGTAACTCTTTAGGCTCACACTATAGCTATGAAGTAAGTTTAGGAGATGTGGATGGGGATGGTGATTTAGATGCTGTCTTTGCTAATGTTGTTGAACCCAACCAAGTGTATCTCAATGATGGCAATGGGAACTTCACCGACAGTCGTAACTTTTTAGGCTCACACTATAGCTATGAAGTAAGTTTAGGAGATGTGGATGGGGATGGTGATTTAGATGCTGTCTTTGCTAATGATCGACCCAACCAAGTGTATCTCAATGATGGCAATGGGAAATTCACCGACAGTGGTAACTCTTTAGGCTCATACTCAAACTATAGCCATGGAGTGAGTTTGGGAGATTTAGACTCAGATGGTGATTTAGATGCTGTCTTTGCTAATATTGCTCAATCCAACCAAGTGTATCTCAATGATGGCAATGGGAATTTCACCTACATTGGTAACTCTTTAGGCTCAAACTATAGCTATGGAGTGAGTTTAGGAGATTTAGATGGGGATGGTGATTTAGATGCTATCTTTGCTATGTTCGGAGGCAACGAGGTGTATGTCAATGAACCAACAGGTGAATAAACGTCAATTTGTCACGTTATATCAAATCCGGTAGCATTGGTATAATTCAGAATTAGGAAAAATTAATATTGTAGGGGCGTTAACGATAGTTATGCGTAAGCTAACGGCCGGAAAGCCCCTACTGACGGTAGAATTATATTACTCTGATTTCTCGGGAACCGTAGCCACCGGATTTGATATTATGTGACCCTTTGTATCAGTTTTATAGAGCAGTAATAGTAGTATGTGCCGTCACAGAGATCGCCAAACCCTACACAAATTTACTGGGGTGTTGAGTTTTGTTGCCTCAACTCAACCTATAAACTACTTAATGTTTTGTACTCACTTACATCTACTTTCATAATGAAGCACAAGGCATAATAACAAGGTCTGTTGTCAAATGATTGATCATCTCCTGCCTCATCAATACTAATACCTGTTGTATTACTTACAGTATACTTTGTCTCGAACTGGTCGTCAGAGATACCAGAACCATGACCTGCCTGGGTGAATCGCATTTTAGGTGAAGAGAATTGATGACTATGACCATCATCTGTAACACCATGACTATGTGAGGGCATTTGCTCGATAGTTAAAGTAACACTATCTGCTCCCCCTTGTTCTTGGAATTGATAGTTAGTTCTTTCTTCATTCTGTCCTACACCGACTATAAATCGACCTCTTAAATCCGGTCTTCCATTCTGACCATCACATAGCTTCCAACCAAAGGGAATGTCATCTTCCATTCCCGACCACATCAAAATCATGCCAGTAAAAACAGCACCATCTCCTTTAATTCTGTAGGCAGTTAATGTATCTACTACCTTAAGATCCGCATCTGAATCTAAGTTCATCAAAGGACTACTTTCATCTTTTACGAAAAATTGAACTGATGATTGATCGCGAGTTTTATCTACATCAGAACGGAAGACCAAAGGACCCGCATTCTTAATTTCAGCTGTATTGCCAATACGCACTTCCTGATCGAATAAAGTCAAAGGACCTTTTTCAATTTGACAAGTAAACTTCCCATCCTTATAATCTTTAACCCTTTTATAATATAAGTAGAGGTTAGTTTCCCCTGTGGGGTGATTCGTAACAATGTTGCTTAAATTAATTAACATTGTTTCTTGAGCAGTTAATATCACATCAGCATTTTGAGGGATAAAACTCCATTGTATTGCTTTTGTTATACCTCCTACTTCTATTGTTTGCACCCCGTTTTGTCGCCATTGCCCCCCTTCAATTTCAACTGAAATATCGTTAAGTTGATCTTCAGTTGCCAATGCCCAAGGAGCCGCTTGTACAGTTCCCACTTCTAACATCACTACTAATTGAGAAGAAAGAGTGATATCAAGATCGTATTGAAAAACGATATTAAGTTTTGGATCGCTAGTAATGTCAGGAGGCTCAGGAGTAGATGGTGGTGGTTCAGGATGATAATCAGGAGGATAATAATCAGGAGGATGTGGAGAGGCTGGATTTGGACCTGGACCTTCAAAAGGGGGAGAAGCCAAACGTGAGCTAGAGGAAAAATTTGTAGTGCTAAGGGTGCCAGGAAGGTTAGTATTAGTAATCCGTAGTTGCAAATTACTCAATTCATTATTAGTATTGAGAACCTTGTTACAGTTTACAAAACCAACAAAGAGAGGGATATTAGATTTTCCAGTTGCTTGTACCATATTTAGTGTTAATGTAGTAGATTTTGCATATTCGTCTTCTTGTCCAGGGAGTCTCCTAGTTATATCGCTAGGATCGCCAATCTCAATAATTCCCTCTTCCAACTGCCAACTAATGGTAACATCAGTAGTCGCGGTGCCTGCTGCCCTTGTTCTTGCCAGGGATCTAGTTGTGCCATCTGTCAATGTTTGAGCAGCTACACCAGTTAAAATAATTTCCATAGCCTCATTAGGTCTGAGGATAGTTTCATCACCTGTCCAAAGCAGATAAAGACTGACAGCATTAGCATCACCCTCGGAACTAATTGACCAATTTTCACTTTCAAGGCTAATACTTTGTGGCTCAACTAAGATACCAGGATTAAAAGCCAATTTAAAGTGATAATTGCTTGAGTCGGCTTCGGTTACTCCATCAATGGGATAGATAGAGATATTTTTATCTTTGAGGTCATTGGCGATATCAATATGAAGAGGTGGAACAGCATCAGTTTTACCCAATAGTAAAACCTGACATATTTCCCCTTCTTCCTCATCTTCATAGCACCAACGAAACCTAAAAGGCATTTCTTTTTCTTCTTCTGCCATTTGAGTTTGCTCCTATTGAAAACAATTATACCTGTTTAACTTTCTTGCTTTTAATTTAAGGAATTATTAATCTTCCTGTGGAACAGGCTTCTAGCCTGTGTTTTTTTTAAGAGGGAACAGTGTTTGCTTCATCCTCATATTTTGATGTGATTGTAATTGTGATTGTGATTGTGATTGTGATTGTGATTGTGATTGTGATTGTGATTGTGATTGTGATTGTGGAACAGGCTTCCAGCCTGTGTTTTTTGGAACTTCCAGCCTGTGTTTTTTGGAACTTCCAGCCTGTGTTTTTTGGAACTTCCAGCCTGTGTTTTTTGGAACTTCCAGCCTGTGTTTTTTGGAACTTCCAGCCTGTGTTTTTTGGAACTTCCAGCCTGTGTTTTTGGAACTTCCAGCCTGTGTTTTTGGAACTTCCAGCCTGTGTTTTTGGAACTTCCAGCCTGTGTTTTTTGGAACTTCCAGCCTGTGTTTTTGGAACTTCCAGCCTGTGTTTTTTGGAACTTCCAGCCTGTGTTTTTGGAACTTCCAGCCTGTGTTTTTGGAACTTCCAGTCTGTGTTTTTGGAACTTCCAGCCTGTGTTTTTGGAACTTCCAGTCTGTGTTTTTTTCAACTTCCAGCCTGTGTTTTTTTCAACTTCCAGCCTGTGTTTTTTTCAACTTCCAGCCTGTGTTTTTTTCAACTTCTAGCCTGTGTTTTTTTCAACTTCCAGTCTGTGTTTTTTGGAACTTCCAGCCTGTGTTTTTTGAACAGGCTAGAAGCCTGTTCCACGGTATTTTTAATTCCACAATGAATAGTTTTTGATGGACTTTTATTTAACCAGAGGGGCAAAAACAAAACCATCAGCGATCGCCTCAGTATCCTCAATATCCACTTCACTTAAATCGTACCCTAAAGATTGCAAAATTTCATCTCTTTGAGAATTATTTCTTAAAGTTTCCTCAACACGTTCAAGTTTTTCCTCATCTGTATTATAAGCAGAATTAGGCACAAATGGATCTAAAGTTTCCCAAATATAGCGATCGTCAACAAGTACAGTATCATAAAGTAAATGTTCCACGCCGATTACATGGGTTTTGCCTGGTTTAGGAGGTTCAGCAGGAGTAATACGCAAACCATAGAACACATTCTCAATGAATTGCTCTGCATTAACTTCTGGGGGTCTTATACGACCCTCTGACATACGGGGTATTCCCCAAGTAGCTGTTGAGGCTAGTTTGGGAATAGCTTCAAATGTAAATTTGTATTCCACATTTTCCTCACGATCCCCTGCTAAATCTTTAACAAGAGTTACCTTATGAGTCGTTTTCAATTGACTACTGCTAATACCCATAGAATTAATACCAAATGCGATATTAGTATCAAAGGATTTTTCTTCATCCCCTGCAAAAACCTGTTTTGATGGAACCAAGCTATCTGTTGACATTTCAAAGGATTTTGGATTAATAACCCACACTTCTTTTTCCTCTGCTCCTTCCCCTACCACAATTTGTTTCAACAAACCATCAATAGCAGTAATACTGCAAACATCCTCTGGCTCTGGTAAAAATGTCTCCTCAAATTCGCTCCATGGAATAGGATTAGGATAAATAGAACTTTGATCCCCAATTTTGATAGTAATAGGAATTATTAAAATTCGGATCTTAAACTTACAACCAAAATCAGGACCCCAAAAATGAATGCCGATGCCTAAACCCACACTAACATTTCCGATTCCTGCACGAACATGAGCATGGAGGTCAATATCATAATGATAAGGTGCCCAACCAAGCAAAAAATCAGCCCCCGCATCAAAACTAGCCCACACGCTACCTGCTTTATAGGCAATAGCAAATAATCCCCCTGCCATTATACCATGACCGCAGAGACTATAATAAATTTGGGCAGTAGTAAAAGCATGATTATCAATTTGCCAAGTCATGCCAATGTGTGGCACATCAGGATAGTGAGGAGGACGTTGAAATCGGGGATGATAGCCTCCTTGGCTAAAGATAAAATCACCAGCACGAGAACCTGCAAACCATAAACCATAAGCAAAACCCCCTGTTAAAACGCAATTGCGACTAAAGATATAAGAATTGGGGGTAAGTTGTCCACGAACCATCAACTCTCCATCCATAGGAGCAAAACGTGCTTCTAGAGCTACTTCCGCTTGAGCAATAGGCTCAAAGCGACCAAGAGTAGTAGGAAGTTGTAAAAGTCCAATACCGATTAAACACAGTTCAAAATCACTCTGACTAATAGCAAAAGTCACTAAACCAAAGCAATCAATAATTTTGAAGCAGGTAAAATCAAGACCCACAGCACCCCAACCACTTCCTTTGAGAGGAGGTATATATTTGTCCAAAAGCTCTAATTGTTCAGTAACGATCGCCTCAGTTTGACTAGGATCTATAGGATCTGGTCCCTCCATTGCTTGATACACAAAAGGAAATTCCTCTAATTTTTCCAGAGGAGGGACAATTAAATCGTAGTTGTAGCCTAATCCTCCAGAAATACCAGTGATGAAGAAGAAAGGCGGTCCACCAATCGGAAAATCACCTGCTAAGTAGATAAACAGAGAAAATTCTCCACTATCAGTATAATCAGCAAAACCGCCAATAGCAGAGAGAGATAAGGCAGATTTACCCCCTTTACCCCTGGTAAATGCTACTGTAGCCGTGCCTAGATATTCATCATAATTGCTCCCTTCCTTAGCCAGGAATGCTCCTGAAATTTCTAAGCCTCGGCAAATTACCTGTAAACCAAAACCATCAAGATTAAACTCAGGATTAAAGGTAGTTAAAGGAGAACTGATAGAAAGGGTATTGACAGAGAGCAATAAGGAAGAATCTTGAATTAGAAATTCAGGGGTGAGGTGTATTTGTCCTTTTTTGTAAACCAAGCCCACTTTTTCAAAGCGAATTGGCCCAAAGGATTTATGAATTTCTAACCAGACACCATTATCAGCTAGGGTAATTAGATTATCATCGCTTGGAGTAGGAGTGGTAGTTGTAGAAGAAGCAACCAGGGAGGATTTTTCACTTTGTACTGTTATGCTGGCACTGCGACCTCCCGGCCTTGTACCACTGCCACTACTTTTAGTACGTTTTAAGTTTAATAACCATGCTTTTATGTAACCCAGAATATCAAAATAAGCAATAATACTTGCTCCCCTATCTAACTCATTAATAGTGGTAGAAGGAGGTTTGATTTTTAATGGGGTATTGAGTTCTTCTAGCAAACCATTGAGAATTCTTAGTTCTTTTTGGGTGTATTTTTGTAATGACACTAAAAATTCAAAAGCGAACTGACTGGAGTACATTTCTTGAGGTAAGAAATCTCCCACTAAAGGAATTCGACTGAAATTAATATTGGCATTAAAACCAATGCTAAACAGCATTTTCTTCCTAGTAATTCCCTGATTATTTACAGTGCTATAAATTCCAAAAAGAACATTTTCCTGAAGATTAAATGCCTCTACAAGTTCTTCAGGGAATAATGATTCTAAACTCGGACAAATTTCCCCAACTAAACTGGCTAAATTAACATTTCCTATATCTTGTTCTTCTTGAATATTTAGCTGTCCAATAACTAATTTAACATTATCGCCCGATGGATCATTTTTAGTTTGATAATATAAATCAAAGATGAGATTAGTACCATCTGACAGAGGAATAGATAAGGAACCACCATATTCACCAGTGTATGCCAAATTGTTGTATTGTATGTCAATCTTGAGGCTACCACTTAATTGTTTAGTGGCATTTCCCTCATCATCTTGATTAATATCTATGGTAACTCCTACAGTAAATTCATAATTACCTTTCACTGAGTCGATTTCTACAGTAGCTTCTGTCAGAGTAAAGATATCAAGAGTAGTTAAATTTACATCATCCTCTGAGATGCCAAATGCGTCGATGATTAAGTTAATAAAGTCCTCTATTGTAGTCAAACTTTCTACTAAATCGACAGTAATATCATTAGGGCCAGTAATATCTGAAATGCTCATTTTTTTAACTCCAAATAAATTGTTTATTGATTATTTAACAAGTTAACTTTTTCTTGTGGAACAGGCTTCCAGCCTGTGATTTGTGATTTGTGATTTGTGATTAATTTAATTAATGTAATTACTATAATTCCTCTCAAATTTGTAAATCTGTCTCTTGCCAGAAAAAAGGGTAATCTTCTGGAGAATCAGACAGTCCTGCTTTAACAGAATTTTGGCGAATATACTCCCACATATTTGTTAATTCTAAGTCATTTCTGACAATGCGATCGTATCTTTCTGATTGCCAAACTTGACCAATGTTGGTCATTATTTTCAGAATTTGTTTAGCACTATAACTTTTGATGCTGTGCATAATACTACTAACAGACCAATATTCCTCTTCTGACTCCTCTTTAACTAGAGGATGTATTAAAATATGAACATGATCTGGCATAACAACTAAAACAAAAACATCATATCGCTTTCTATGAAAGAAAAGACAAGCATCTAAAACAATTTGTCTAGCTGCCGGAGTCAATTCAAGTCTGTTCCAGGTTTTAAAAGTGATGAAATATACAGCTCCATCAAATTCCCAGTGAGGTAAATCTCTTTGTGTAATCTTGAGTTCTTCTTGTGGCATAGGCTTCCAGCCTGTGTGTGTGTCTATGTGTGTGTTTGTGATTATATCTGTGATTGTCTGTGATTGTCTGTAATTGTCTGTGATTGTCTGTAATTGTCTGTGATTGTCTGTAATTGTCTGTGATTGTCTGTGATTGTCTGTGATTGTCTGTAATTGTCTGTGATTGTCTGTGATTGTCTGTGATTGTCTGTGTTTTTATCTCAAATAGGGACCATCTCACAAGAGTTAACTTACAAAAGCTAATTCACAAGAGTTAATTGATAAGAGTTAGCAAGATTCTTAGACTTCAATTGTTATCTATAGGAATGGACAGCCCAGAGGGCTATCCCACAAGAGCTATCCCACAAGAGCTATCCCACAAGAGCTATCACACAAGAGCTATCTCATAAGAGCTAAGAATCTTCTTGATCATAAATTTGACTTAGTTGTAACCAACCTTCAGAAGCCTCCTGCGATCGATAAAAAGTGGCCTTGAAATTAACAGGTTTAATCTTTTCTTTCTCTGACCATTTTTCGTTCTGTAAAGTCAACCAAGACCAAGTACTACCAGGTTCTTCAGGTAAAGGAATAGCAATTCGATTAAAGTGGCCTAGTCGATCGCTATTAGCAATAGTCCTATCTCTGCGATCGGATAAAATAGGAGTAGAAAGGAAATTAACCTCGATCGCCTGTAAAGCATGATTATAATTTTCCGCAGGTAAACGTAATTCCTGATTAGGTAAAACTCCACAAGTAGCATGAACTACCCCCCTCGGATCGATTAACATTGTCACCCCTTGAGGAGGTGCATCTACCGTTTGCTCAAAATATACTAACCCTTCTTTTTCAGTTTGAATCAGGGGATGATTGGCAATACGACTTTGGGGTGCATAAAACATATTGCCCTCATATTCATAATCTCCCTCATCACCTACAGGTTTTTCTCGCCAATATCCCACTAAACCATCATTGAGTTGTTGATAGTCTCCTAAACGGATCGGAATTTTAACCTCTGTAAACCCATAATTAGCTGGTGCTTGTTCCGTACTTTCAATTTTAACTGTAGGGTCGATCGCAGGTAAACCTTTAACTTCTAAACTAAAAGTTGCCCTCACCACAGCAATAGGTCGTCCCACTAACAAAGCTAAAGTAGTATGTTCAGCAAAGCTTTCAGGATCGATGGTAGCTAGAGAATTATCCAGAGTCGAAAGAAAATCTTGTTGAAATTCCTCCCTTTGTTCTAAAATATAGTGAACCAGTTTGCGTAAATGATGATTAGATAAAAGAGGACGGTCATGGGCATCACTCTCTATAGTTACCTCTGGAGCATCACGCCACTTTCCATCCACATCAATTGTTCCCAAACTGAAACCTTGATGGTCATAAATTGCTAGGTTACTATCAAGATTATTAGGAAGAATCCAACCACAAACAGGCGTTCTCGCTGGTGCCTTGGTCATTTCTACCTCTTGAAGGGCATCCGCAGCTAACCAGTGGAAGTTAAGACGGGCAGGTTGAGCCAAACGAGGCGATAATAAAAATTTATTATCAGCACCAGTATTAGGAGGGTCCATACGGTAAGTGGTGACAACCTCAGTAATTACATCATTCGCTTCTACCACTTTTTTGTGTTGTCCAAAACTATCAACTAACCACAATTTGCCAATAGACATCGCCCCACTACGGATAGGATTGAAAATGTCTCCAGTGAGGAATTTGTATTGTAAACTATTACCCAAAGTCCAACGTACTTGTTCATGGAAGATTTTTGCCACTGGATCGTTAGTCAGAGGATCATCCACTTCTAGTTGTAGAGTTGGTTGAGCTAGCAGGAGAGTATCATTTACACCACCTATACACTGAGCCATACATTGTAGGTCTTCCATTTCCTCGTATGCCCATAAGGCTACAAAGATAGGGTCTTGAACTTGTTCTTCTGGAAGCCGATCTCCTATACCTGTTTCTGCATAATACCAATCCCTAACTGCATCAAAATTCTTAGTCAAATAATCTGAAGTTTTATCTGCTTCAGGAATGCTATTAGCAAAATAGTAGTTAGGAAGTAGTTCTTCGTTCAGATAATAGATGATTCGTTCGCTCAAGTCACTACCTACAGTAGGGCTTAATAGGCTAAAACCACTATAAGTATTGCCACTTTCAATAAAACTGCTTTGCTTTCCTGCCTTAAGCTGTAAGTCTATGGCATTTGGTTCTAAACTATAGTTATCAATAATTTGATTGGGGTGATAATCTTGGACTTCACCCTCTTCTTGATCACGACAAGGATAAAAGAGAACTAACCAATGGAAAGCAAAAGGATTCCAAGGTTGTTCATTCCAAGTGATAAAGTTAATTGATTCTCCCTCTCCTTCAGGTTGGAGATTATCAATTTGCTCTTTAAGTTGCTCTAAATTATCAATAATTGTCTTGACATCAAAATCTAAAGGTTGACATTCTAAGTAATCATTTTGATTTAACCGTCCATCTTGCCCAAACCGCAGAGGGGCTTTGGCTGCATCTCCAGTTAATAAAATTGCTGGTTCGTTGGCACGCCAGTAATTTTGACTGACAAATGGTCTGAGATTATATTTAGTAGTTAGTTTTTGGCTGTTGTTAGTGGCGATCGCTTCACTTAAATTATGAATAGCATTGGTGACTTGAACGGCAATTTGAGAGTCAGTGGGAGGAATATAAATATTAAAAATACCCCCTTCTACTTTAACGTCATAAATTTGACCTGAATCTTCTATTTGCCAAGCTTCACCTTCAGTAATAGTTGTAACAGTCGCATTATCAGATAATTTCACCCCACAGTTGTCAAATTCAACCTTTATATCACCCCAGTCATAATTTTCATCAGCAGCTGCTGCTTGAATGAGATCGACGTAATAACTGAAATATTTCTCAGAATAGGCATCATTTAACTGAGATAAAATACCAAAAGGTAAAGCTTTTGCCGTTACTGTAATTGTTACTATGCCATTTTCATCTTTATTTTGGGTAAATTCTAATTCTCCTGCTTTGGCGATCGCTGTCCTTAAAGGGATAAGACTGGTTATATTGATAGTTTCGTAGAAATTTTCACTCTTATCATTCTGCATAAAGTCATACCACTGGCTATACAACTGGCGACGCATAGATTCTATATCTAGCCAAGCCTGATGATATTGCTCTTGAAGACTATTTAGTTCATTGAGTGCTTGAGCCAGTTCTGTCGGTATTCTCTGTTGACTGGGTTTCTTGGAAATCAGTTTCCTTTCTTGAGAAACTTCAGGCAGGATAGTCCAAAGATGGCCATCGTTTTGAGTCCCAAATCCCAATTCATGTTGTCCTTCTAAAAATTTAGGACTAACATCAAGTTTGCGTGACTGCAACTTTTCTAATAGTTGCAAGGCTTGTATTTTGTCTTCAACTTCTTTGCGGATGTTCTTTCCTGTCTCATTGTTTTCAGGGTTGAAAGAATGAGCTAAATAAGCAGCAAGAGCTTCTGGAGCAGAATCAGCTACCGCAATAGTTGGATTGGATAAACTGTTTACCCCATCTATTGCAGAATTACCTGAACCACTAAAAGTTACTCTAGAATGATACAGCGTTCTTTCAGGAAAACCTGGCTCTACTTGCTCTAAATCTAAAGTCCAATTAAACTCTTCTTGCAATAATTCCAGTAATTCTTCATTAGTTTTACCATCATTTTCTGCTAAGAATAATTGTAAAAAATCCTGTTGCTCATCACTGTAATAACCAATTATGTCATATTGCAACCCAGAAGGAGGAGCATTAGTGGTATATTCCGAATCCACCAACCCAAAAACGCTGTAACAATTGGGATAAAATGCGGCAAAGGTAGCTTTAACTTCATCAAATATGGGTATTTTTGCCTTATTCCCAATAGCAGTTAATGCAGATGCATATTCCTTAGTTTCTTCTTCTGACTGCCATTCTCCTAATTCCCAAGTACGTCCCATGTGGCGATAACGTTGGTATTGATAAGTGCTAGGATCTTCAGGATTAACATTAGCCAAATCTGGCGGTTCTATGAGAATATTAATAGCATCAGGAGTTGTACGATCGTCCGGGTCAAGTTCAGGATAGAGATAGTCACTTTCAATAATCCATTGCTTATTTCCTTTATTACCACCTTGGCGTAAAACTAACCAACGGTTAGGTACGCGAGGAAAAATAGTTCCAGTTTCATCATGTTGTCCATTGGTTAGGGTATCTGGTAATGACCAATGGAGATGAATTCCTGCTTTAAGCTGAAAATTTTGGTTAAATAAGGGGGCAAGAATCTGTTCACTGAGATTATCTTGTCCCGAACCATGAGTATCATTTTGATAAATATATGGTAATAGTCTATAATCAGCCATTGTTGTGAGGGCAGGTCGATCACTGTCTAGACATAGGGCATCAACATGGATGGGGACAAGTAGGGTTTTGGTCATATTTGCTCTGGTTTTCTTGTTGAGTAATTAATAAATAATCAGTACAAATTTGGGCGTTGCTGATTCTGGGTATTATGTAAGCTTCCCTAGCCCCCCAAAATTGGGGGGAATAAAACTCTAAAAGTCCCCCAAAATTGGGGGATGCGCGGGGGCTTGGCCAGAACCAAAAAATCGCGCATTCATACTTCAATTCAGCAACGCCCAAATTTGATTCGGCTTTTCTTGAGCCGAGTATCATTGTTTTTTGACTTTTTTGATTTCTTTTCTTTGGGGTGCGCGTTGTAGATACTTTAATCTTAAGTGTTAGTTTCTTTATCCCAATTTAATAATTTTTTAACTATTTTTTAACAATTCAGCTTATAAATCAGCTCTGGCATCCCAGGAGGGGAAGTGTGATGAGTGTGGTCAGAAATTAAAAAATAGACTTGTCGCTTTATAACTTAAAAAATCCCCAAAAACCTTGTTCTGTAAGGATTGTAGCCATTTGAAGACAAAAATGCTTGGAATTATTGCTCTGTCTAGGTTAGAGCGATTTTTTCCTTTATTCTGCAACGACTCTAATATATATCTTCACCATCACGGGAGTAGGGACTTGATATAAAATTCGATTATTCTTGCCTCTAACTTTAGCCGGAGTTACTGACAACTAATAACTTATAATTGATAACTGAAATGACCTTAATAATCTGATACTCCCATCTCCAAATAATTAGAAATTTCCCGACAATAATCATTACATAACTGCGACATTCGGAAATCTTCACTACGAGGATAAGTTACATCAATATTAACATCTGCTACTATCCTACCAGGGCGGGCAGCCATAACAATTACTCGTTGAGATAAATACACCGCTTCATAAATATTGTGAGTGACAAAAACTACAGTCCAATTTCGTTCTTGCCATAATCTTAATAGATCGCTATTCAGTTTACTGCGAGTTATTTCATCTAAAGCTCCAAAAGGTTCATCCATCAAAACAATTCTTGGCTTAGTTACTAATGCTCTAGCAATAGAAACTCGCATCTTCATGCCACCTGATAATTGTCGTGGATAAGAATGTTCAAAACCATCTAATCCTACTAAATTAATTGCTTCTTGTACTATTGTTCGAGATTTTCTGAGAGATTTTCCTGTTAATTTTAGAGGTAAATGTACGTTATCAATAACGTTAGACCAAGGTATTAAAGCTGGTTCTTGAAATACAAAAGCTAATTCATTTTTATTCCGGTCTATATTTGATTCAATTTTTCCTGAACTAACTTCGCTTAATTGTGATATTAATCGCAATACTGTACTTTTTCCACAGCCAGAGGGACCAACAAAAGTTACAAATTTACCATGATTAATTGTAAAGCTTATGTCTTGCAAAGCAATAGTTTGATTAGGATAAATCTTATTTACATTATGAAAGGAAATAGCAGGATTATTAGTATTATTCATATCAAGTCCTAATCTTATGGTGCTTTATTACTTTTTTAAGTCTAACATAAATCTCAATGATTTTTATGGAATAAAAATGCTTCTTTGTGTGAAGTGGGAGTAGCGATCACCATTCTGAAGGTAAGTATTTAGAACATTTTTTTATAATAGTAAAATACTATTTTATTTTTAGATTAATTTCTGTTACTTAGTAAGCATTCAGCAGTCAGCTTTATTACCTTTGGTGGACAATTTAAGCTCGTTTTTCTTGTGTTTAAATTCTTTGTTTAAAAATGCACTAGAAGTTAAATAAAATACTTTATTTATTCATTTTTATTGCTGTTTGTGTAGCATTATGCACCGAATAGCTGACTGCTAATAGCTGAATGCTTACGTTATTTAGGGAATATAAAATCAATATATTTGTGTATTTTAGCAGTGAACATAAAAATAGTTTTTTCTACCTATAAACTGACTATCAAATAGAAGTAGTTATACCAATTTCATAAAATACTGCTACAGTCACAACACAGGGAACAGGGAACAGGGAAATAAAAACATAATAAAAAGAGAAAAAAGGTTTAATTTTTAGAATTTATGAAATTTAATTTTTTTTATTTTAGTAATAAATCACAAATTAAGATGTAACTATCTTTTTGAATTTGATATTACAAATTCAAGAATTAAGAATTAAGAATTAAGAATTTAGAACTAGACAGTGCAAAGTTCTTGGAATAACTATTGCTAGCTAACACTTTCAGCGATCTAAAGGTTAAAAACTCTTTATTCATAGCTGTAAGTACTGCAAGCCTTTTCCAGTAAGACTTTCAGTCTTCAAAACAAATCATTTTTTTGCATAACTTTGTACTCTCCAGTTTAGAATTACCTTTCCTTTAAAACGGATAGGATTGACTCAAAGGAAATTTTTTCTTCTCTTGGTCGATGGTCGGACAGCGAGGAAACCCGCTCTTATCAGAGCCGCTCCGAATTGCGCCATCCCACCCTACGGGAAACTGCGCTACGACCGCTTTTTTCCCCTTAAAAGACTATGCTTTATAAACATCTTTCTTAACACAAAACGTAGACATTATAGACAAATTATGTTCGAGACTTTAAAAGTCTTTTTCTAGAGAGAAAATGTATTTAAAAGTACATTAATTTTGAATATTTAAATAGTTTTACTTAGATACTATGACTATTTCTCCCTTCTCCCCTGCTCCCCTTCTCCCCTTCTCTCCGTATCCCCGTGTCTGGTGCGTCTCCGTGTCCTCGTGTCTGAGGAGTTCCTTATAAGGGATAGCTTAAAAGGGGAGGCTTTATAGCACAATTTTCGGTAATTGATTACCGACTCTAATTTTATGTAAATTTTGTAGTAAAAATTTTTCAATACCTTGTTCTATATTTTAGCCAACTGATTTCATATTAAATTTATATTGTAAGTGGTAATATCAATATGTTAGAGAATACAAAAATATTAGAAAACATAGAAATTGCCCTAAAAAATCATGGAAAAATGCAAAAATTATGGCAAATATCACCCTTGAACAAAACAGAAAATGATGAGTATTTTTTATTCAAGAGGTAAACTGGTTCATTAATGGATAATTGATAATTACCTCGGGTTTTAACCGTTACGGAATTGAATATAAGGAAATAGTATTAATGGATAATTGATAATGGATAATTGATAATTACCTCGGGTTTTAACCGTTACGGAATTGAATATAAGGAAATAGTATTAATGGATAATGGATAATGGATAATTGATAATTACCTCGGGTTTTAACCGTTACGGAATTGAATATAAGGAAATAGTATTAATGGATAATGGATAGTAGATAATGGATAATGAAATAATTCTCGCGCCTCTCTAACTCTTTAATTATCAATTATCAATTGTCAATTATCCATTAGTAAAGGAGGCTTCAAGGCGCGAATTATTTAATTATTAATAATTAATAATTGGGTAATAATCGGACTATAAATCTTCATCAGATAATTAACCCACTAGAAAGAAAAGAAAATCAGAAGAATTTTAACGCTCTATAAGTTTGAACTGTATAACATTAGATAAAAGAGTTAATCTCCCTTACAAATATTGAGGCTGTTGTGATGGAAACTATTCGTATTCGTCTACAGGGAATGAGTTGCGCTTCTTGTGCCAATAGAGTTGAAAAAGCCATTAAAGAAGTATCAGGAGTCATTGAATGTAATGTTAATTTTGCCCTCTCTCAAGCTACAGTTTCTTATAATTCTCAAAAAACTAATTTAACTTATATTCAAGAATCTGTAAGAGAAGCTGGTTATTATGCTTTTGCCGAATCTGAACAAGAAGAAGATACTGAAAAAAAAGCTAGGGAAGCTGAAGAAAAAGAGTTAACCCGTAAAGTTATTTTGGGGGGAATTATTAGTAGTTTTTTATTTATTGGTTCCCTACCTGCCATGACAGGATTACATATTCCTTTTCTTCCTAGTTGGCTGCATAATTATTGGCTACAATTATTTTTAAGTTTACCTGTACAGTTATGGTGCGGTAAAAGCTTTTTTGTCGGAGCATTTAAAGCATTTAAACATCAGACTGCGGATATGAATACTTTAGTTGCTTTAGGAACAGGTGCTGCTTATTTATATTCTTTATTTGCTACTTTTAACTCGAACTTCTTTATTACTCAAGGCTTAAAACCCGAAGTATATTATGAAGCTTCATCAGTTATTATTACCCTTCTCCTGTTAGGAAAATTATTGGAAAATCGTGCTAGGGGAAAAACTTCAGAAGCTATTCATAAATTAATGGGTTTACAAGCAAAAACCGCTAGAGTTATTCGTAGTGGAAAAGAAAGCGATATTCCCATTCAACAAGTTGTAGTAGGAGATGTAATTTTAGTCCGCCCTGGGGAAAAAATTCCTGTAGATGGAGCAGTTGTAGAAGGAGAATCTTCTATTGATGAATCTATGGTGACAGGTGAACCTATTCCTGTGAAAAAACAAGTAGGAGATGAGGTAATTGGAGCCACAATTAATAAAACAGGAAGTTTCAAATTTCAAGCCACAAAAATTGGTAAAGATACAGTATTAGCCCAAATTGTACAGTTAGTAAAAGATGCTCAAGGCAGTAAGGCACCTATTCAAAAATTAGCAGATAAAATAACTGGATGGTTTGTGCCTGTAGTAATTGCTATTGCTATTTTTACCTTTATTATTTGGTTTACTACTATAGGAAATATGACTTTTGCCATGATTACTACGGTAGGGGTTTTAATTATTGCTTGTCCTTGTGCCCTGGGTTTAGCTACTCCCACTTCAATTATGGTTGGTACTGGGAAAGGAGCAGAAAATGGAGTTTTAATTAAAGGTGCAGATAGCTTAGAATTAGCACATAAATTAACTACTATTGTTTGTGATAAAACTGGAACAATTACCCAAGGCAAACCTAGTGTTACTAACTATATTACGGTTAAAGGTGTCACTAATAATAATGAAATTGAACTATTAGCAATAGCTGCTGCTTTAGAAAAAAATTCAGAACATCCTTTAGCGGAAGCTGTAGTTAATTATGCTCAATCTCAAGGAGTACAAAATCCTCTGGCTGAAGTGACTAATTTTGAAGCTGTAGCAGGAATGGGAGTACAGGGAAATGTATCAGGAAAGTTGGTACAAATTGGTACACAAAGATGGATGGATGAGTTGAAAATTGATACTCAAACTTTACAATCAAATCTTCAACAATGGGAAAGTGAAGCAAAAACTACTGCCTTAATAGCTATTAATGGAAAAATTGAAGGCTTAATTGGAATTGCTGATGCAATTAAACCATCTTCTGGGGATGCAGTTAAAGCTCTACAAAAAATGGGATTAGAAGTAGTAATGTTAACAGGAGATAATCAAAAAACAGCAGAAGCGATCGCCTCTGAAGTTGGTATTAAAAGAATTTTTGCTGAAGTACGTCCTGACCAAAAAGCTAGTATTATTCAATCTATTCAACAAGAAAGAAATAGTTCAAAACAAAAACATAAAATCGTCGCGATGGTAGGAGATGGAATTAATGATGCTCCAGCATTAGCTCAAGCAGATGTAGGAATTGCTATTGGTACAGGTACAGATGTGGCAATGTCAGCTAGCGATTTAACTTTAATTTCTGGAGATTTATGGGGAATTGTTACGGCAATTCAACTCAGTCATGCCACCATGAAAAATATTCGTCAAAATCTATTTTTTGCTTATATTTATAATGTTTTGAGTATTCCTATTGCTGCAGGTATTTTATATCCCTTTTTTGGTTGGTTATTAAATCCAATGATTGCTGGAGCAGCTATGGCTTTTAGTTCGGTTTCTGTAGTAAGTAATGCTTTGCGTTTAAGGAAGTTTAGACCCAAAGTTAATCTATAGATAGATCCTAAATGGGTTCTATTAAGCATCTCCTTCATGCATAGGGAGTAGGGAGTAGGGAGTAGGGAACCCACCCCTAACCCCTCCCAGGAGGGGAAAGAATTGATGAATAATAGTGCAATAATTTATTTTATTTTTGATTATTGGAAATATCTATAACTATACTATATAAATTAAATATCAATATCCTAATACCAAATTCAAAAAAGGCAGTTACATCTTAATTTCTGATTTATTCCTAAAAGAAAAATTATAAATCCCATAAATTATAAAATTTCCACCTTTTTTCCTCTTTAATATTTATGTTTTTCTTTCCCTGTTCCCTGTTCCCTGTTCCCTGTGTCTTCACTGTAGTAGACTGACACACATTAGATGGGGGATGGGGGGATGGGGAGATTGGGAGATAAAGACACCTAGAAACAAAAATCTATTGCACAGTTTTAGCTGTGTCGGTCCAGTAGCAATATTTTATAAATTGGTATAACTTATGACTTCTGAATTATTAGTCAAAAACCCCTACCTTTGTAAAGATACGGTTAGGGGTTCTATAGAAATATAGTAGTTTCAACAATTAATAATTAATAATTAATAATTACCTCTTATTTTCAAGGGGAGGATTTACGCTTAAGGAAATTTTTTCTCTCTTGGTCGATTGGATATGGCGAGGAAACCCGCTCTTGACAGAGCCGCTCCGAATGGCGCCATCCCTCAACCGCTTGTTTCTCCTTGAAAGGAGAAGCTTTAAACCTTAATTATTCGGCAATGAAAATTTTGAAAGAATTTCAAGGTTTTTAGAGCTTAATTTGCCAAAATATCTATTATTTTTTATAGTATACGGTACTGATTTAGTATAAATTGACGAGCAAGTATTTATGTCGATAAAAGTTTATGCTTTTTATAATAATAAAGGTGGTGTTGGTAAAACAACTTTATGTTCTAATGCTTCAATATTGTATGCTGAAAATAATCCAGAGGCACAAATTTTAGTTATTGATATGTGTCCTCAAGCTAACATTTATCAATTTTTACTTGGAGGTGGAAAAAAAGGATATGAGAATAATCAAAATTTGTAAGTAGGGCTTGCTGATTAAATCTAAAAGCATTTACATATAAAGACAAGTGCCTTTTTATGGTCGAAAAAAGTGCGCCTGTTTCAGTCTAAAACGCCCAAAAAATTAGTATTTTACGCAAGAGTTGGGCAGAAAAATAAAGGTACAATTCTTACTCTTACCGAAGAATTAATAATTATTAATTATTAATTAAATAATTCTGGTTAAAAGCCTCCCCTTTCAAGGGAAAAAAGCGGTCGAGAGATGGCGAGGTCTCCTCGCCATATCTAATCGACCAAGAGAATAAATAATATTTCCTTATATTCAATCAAGAACGGTTTTAACCAGAGGTAATTATCCATTATCCATTATCGATTATCCATTAATGAACTCCTCTAAATTCCCATTTATCCTGTCTGCTTTCTCCTGTTTCCTACCCCTACTAAAATACTTTTTCACCAAACCCTAAGTAGCTTACTCAAGACGTAATGTAGTAGGATTTGTTGATTGGATTTTGAAAGGTAATTCTGAATTTAAATCATTACCAAAAATTCTAGTTATACAGTAAAAGCTTCACTCTATAATGACTCTATTCCAGAAAATCTGTATTTAATCGCTGGTGATTCTTTTTTATAATCTTTGTCCTTAGCTCTTAATTATTCTGTACTTAATCCAGCAAATATTACTGCATGGAAAAATCATATGACAGCAATTAAAAGATTATGTCAAAGTGAGTTTGACAATATAAAAAACAAAGAAAAATATAAAAAATTAGTTGTTTTCATAGATTGTCACCCTAGTTTTTCCATCTATACACAGATGGCGTTACTTTCTTCTGATTATTTAATAATTCCTATGATGGCTGATTTTACTTCATTAGAAGGAATTAAAGGAATTTTAATGCTGCTTTATGAACAATATCCTTCAGAATTTCTCAAAAGATATGCAAGTAATATTATCACCTTTAATAAACAAGTTAAGCAATTCGAGCTTAAATCACCTAAAATCAAACAATTTGTTTTTAACAATTACACGAGCAATAAAGGTGTAGCTAATGCTTATAATTCTATCAAACAAGAATTAATCAATTTTTGCTATGAACAATATCAAAGTTTTCCTCAATATTTTACTAAGAATGATAATTCATTAGATTCTCTCATTACATGGCAAAATGCCTATGTTACCGATGTCAAAGATTTTCATTCTTCAGGAAAAGTCTCTGCATCTCTTGGCACTCCTTTACATCAACTTCCTGCTCAAGGGCAAAAATTTAAAATGCCAGATGGAGAACAAATTACTTTAGCTAAACATAGATATGAAGAAGCTATCGAAAATCTCAAATCTTTAGTCTCAAAATTATAACTTTCATATCAATCTTATAGAGAACTGAAACATCTAAATTAGTGTTTAGTAATTGTTAAATACTTCCATCAAAATCATTCAGAAATTATCACTAATTTTAGGTCATTGGGGTGGGGTCTCGGGTCGGTTCATCTAAATTTAATGTTGAGCAAGATGAAGAAGAACAAGGATATATATGTTTTAATTTCTCCCACACTCCCCAAATTCCCCTCCTGGGAGGGTTATACCAATTTAAAAAAGAATGCTATATTTAAATGACACTTCAATTATTAAGTAATTAACACAGACTGAATATTTTTTTGATAATTATTAGCCAGTTATTGTTAATTATTCTTATTTTTACCGAATAATTAAGGTTTAAAGCCTCTCCTTTTAAGGAGAAACAAGAAAAATTTTCCTTTGATTCAATCCTCTTCCTTTTAGGGAGAGGTAATTATCAATTATCCATTATCAATTATCAATTATTGAACTCTCCCTGTACGGACGCCCTTATGCAACGTCCCTACCCACTCCCCTACTCCCCCGCAATGCGAAAATGTAGTAAACATTTATCAAATTGGTATTAGGGGTGGGTCCCCATTTGCCCACACTCCCCGTGCTTTCTTTACCATTACTATGCACCACTACCATCCTGTATAGTAATAGAGTATAGGGACTAAAACATTCACCACATCGTTACCGACATCATGACAATGTACCACTACCAACTATTTAATATATGAAAACTATGAATATAATTTTAGAAGTTAAATAAGTAGCTCAAATTAAAACAGAAAATAGTTGTGGAAAAGAAATAGTAAATTTTGAACAAATCTTACTTCAATAGAACTCTGCATAAAAGATATTTGGCGTAGATATTTAAAAAAATCCTGAAGCTAAGAAAATAAAAGTATCAAACCTATTTTTTGTGACTCAGACTCGATACTAATGGCCTTAAGAATATGGACTACTCAGGCTTCTTCTCCAATATTATTCTCTAACATAGGAGTGTTAGAACTTTTTTTCTTTACTTTCAATACTTACTCTTAAATTTTTATAACTTGGTGTGTTACATTTCCTTATGCGAAATTTAGGATTGAAGATTTGTAGAAATAATTATAGACCTCTAAATATGCAAAATCCATATATTATTATTCTTGCAATGTCAGATTTTCTGGTAATGGTCCATGTTTGAAAAATCAAGATAACTAACTTTGAGTTAAGAGTAGGTCATATCCTCTAAAACTCTGGAATACTGACCGTAATATCCACTCAAACGCTTATCATAAATAATTGAAGGGACATCATTAAATTATGCAACAAGAAAAAGATACTACAAAAGAAGTAGAAGTAGGAGTAAATCCTACAGAACCAGGTTCTCTAACTACAGTATCTAATCCTGAGCCTGAAGAAACATCCGATCAATTCCAAGGTATTAAAAACCAAATCTTGGAAATTTTATCAGAACTACCAGCTATTATCTCTGGCTTCTTTGCACAATATCAGAAACCGATAGTTACTCTCGGTTTGATTTTAGGACTCATTGTTACTCTAAAAGTAATGTTGGCAGTAATTGAATCATTAAATGACATCCCACTGCTAGCTCCAACTTTTGAGTTAATTGGTATTATCTATTCTGGCTGGTTTATATATCGCTATCTACTTCGTGCTTCTAACCGCCAGGAGTTATCAGTAGAGCTTCAAGCTTGGAAAGAACAACTTTTAGGAGATAAATCATCAAGTAAATAAAAAAGTCTCAACCACTAGACATTGGTTAATAATTTGAAAATTCATTTTAAATAAATTAACCAATGTCTAAATTTTAGCTGCTTTTATGAACTACAAATTTGTTGCATAGTAGCAGTAAAATTAGGATAAGAAATGCTTGCAGCTTCAGCCTGATGAATATTGGTAGTACCAGTAGCATTAAGAGCAGCGATCGCCAAACTCATAGCAACTCTATGATCCCCATAACTCTCAACATCTGCACCAGTCAAGGCCACACCACCAGTAATTTCCAACCCATCAGGTAATTCTGTCACCTTAGCTCCCAGTTTTTGGAGTTGAGTGGCCATAGCCATCAAGCGATCGCTTTCTTTTACCCGCAACTCAGCCGCATCCTTAATCACAGTCGTCCCCTCAGCAAACATAGCAGCAACTGCCAAAATAGGAATTTCATCAATTAGTCGTGGAATTATCGCACCAGAAATTTCACAAGCTTTCAAAGGACTGTAACATACTCGTAAATCAGCCACAGGTTCTCCTGCAACAACTCGCTGATTTTCCTGTATAATATTAGCCTCCATCATTTCCAAAGCTTCTAATATACCTGTACGAGTAGGGTTAACACCAACATTTTCAATTACCAATTCCGATCCAGGCACAATAGCTCCTGCAACTAACCAAAAAGCTGCCGAACTAATATCACCAGGCACAACCACATCCTGACCCCGCAATTTAGCTGGGCCATTCACAGTAACACTATTTGTTTCTGGATCAATACTAACTTGAGCGCCAAAAGCTTGCAACATTCTTTCACTATGGTCTCGTGAAAGAGCAGGTTCTGTCACCGTAGTTTTCCCCTCCGTCATTAAACCAGCAAACAAAATACAAGATTTTACCTGAGCTGAAGCAATGGGAGAATGATAATGGATCGGTCGTAACTTTTGTCCCTGAATTGCCAGTGGGGCTAAAGAGCCACCTTTTCTACCCCAGATTTGAGCCCCCATTTGTGTCAGAGGTCCAATCACACGGGACATGGGACGCTGAACCAGGGAACTATCTCCAGTAACAGTAAAAAAACGTTCGGGATGGGACGCCAAAATCCCCAACATTAGTCGCATTGTAGTGCCAGAATTACCACAGTCTAAAACCTGAGATGGTTCTGTGAGATTATCTAGTCCCACCCCCTGAACTTCCACCAAGTCTGTATTCAGTTGAGAAATATTGGCCCCAAGTAGTGAAAAACATTGAGCAGTGCTGCGGGGATCTTCCCCTAAGAGTAAGCCTTTTATAGTAGTTTTCCCTTGAGCGATCGCTCCCAGCATAAGAGACCGATGAGAAATTGATTTATCTCCAGGAATTGAAATGTTACCTTTGAGGGACAGACCCGATGGTGGTCTTTGAATTATCAAAACTTCTTGACTATTTGTAATTTTTGTAGTAATTACAGCAGCTATCATAAAATTAACTATAAATTTGCACAGCCACAATTTTATAGGAGTCTGGGAAGAGTGAGGAGCTAAATAGGGTCTGCTGAAAAAATTTGGTTGTGCAGAGCGTAAAGTGTGGGATAAGTAAGTAGTGCTGGCCAATATAATCTAAAAGCACTGAGATATCAAGGTTGAGCGCATTTTTGTCGCGAAGGGGGTGCAAATTTTTCAGCCTTTAAGACTAAAAAGTTAGGACGGGTGAGAGACACTTCCCAAAAAGATACAGGTACAATTATTCCTCCTACTTTCGAGCGTCTTCCCACAGGAACCAACTTCCCACCCTTCCCACACTTCCTTGACGCACTACCAAAAATTTGTTGGTGGGGGTAGGACACGGGGACGCACCAGACACGGGGACGCACCAGATGTGGGGAACAGACAACGGTTTCGGCCATTTTATGTGAAGAAATTTTCTTGAATTTCAGCAGAAAATTTCAGTAAATTGATGCCAATAAGAGCCATAAACTAGGAGATAAACTGAATATAAAAAGCTCCATTACCGTAAGTTATCCTGACTTTTAGCTTTATTCAGCGAACCCTAAATAGTTCATAAAAATATAGTCACATAAGACATATCCTTCGGATCGAAGGTGTTACCTTGACGCTCGTGTTAGCGTTTGCGTAGCATGACAAAGGTCAAGCTCCTCCAAAGGAGGCACCACAACACCACGCCAGTTGCTTTAAGTCGGGGGACCCGCAAGGGTGCACTTGCTCCTCTATCCCATGGTCATTTCAGTTATCAGTTATCAGTTATCAGTTGTCAGTTGTCAAAGACAAAAGGGAGCTGCTTTTCTCGCATTGGTTCAAAGAACCGTTCACGCACCTCATTGATTAATCCAATGCTTGCGGTACGATACAAACCTATGCATGATTCTTTTTCCTGAGAAAGTGACTTGATTATTCTGACCTTTCTTGTAAACTGGAATCAAATCATTATCTATAAAACTTGCTTTTGACCTATAAGATTCTTCTGTAAGAATTACATCTATCCCTACCATCTTGGCTTTATAAGATAACATTTCTATTAACCTGTTATAGGGAACACAGACAAAATATGAAATGTTTCTTTTTCCTAAATTAATCTTCTGCTTCCAGTTTTCATTGTGCCCAATTATCAATGATCGTATTTTCTCATTAATCAGGGTATCAATAATCAAATGAGATGCAATACGCAAGATAGTCATTTATGAGCAAATTCTCTTTTATTAGAAAGCTTTTTCAGTCTCAGGTTCGATAGATTTTCTCTGAACAGAGCTTGAATACTGCCTCTAACTTTATTATAGTATTGATTGATTGATTGATTGATTTTAATGGTCTGCAATTTATTACTATTGGGTTTGATGCTGGCTTGATTAAAGGTTAATGTAGCTAATACCAATTTGAAAAAAGAATGCTATGAAAAGTGCCACTCTATCATATATGCTTAAAAATAGTGATTATCGTGGATTTTAGATAGTTATTTATATTGTTTTTACCTTTTTTCAATTTTTCCTTCTTCTTCCTTCTTCCTTCTTCCTTCTTTCGTACGGACTTTGCATGCAACTATTTGTAACAAACACTTATCAAATTGGTATAAGTTGTTTAATCCAAGGTTAATACTTGCACAACAATTTTTCTCTAGTTAGTATTGTTTTTCCGTCGCTTCATAAATGACCTCAATTACATAATGGTTAAGTTTAGGGACTAGATTAACTTGTTTAATTTGTGAAGTAGGTATAGCTGTGAGACAAATTTTGAAGATTAATTTGGTATTGCACTTTGACAAACATAAAAAAACAGTATTTATATCATTAACCTTACTTTGTAAAATTGTTCTATCGAATTGTTTGCTATCAGTAAGAACAAGTAAATATACAAATAATTCTATCTAAGTTTAATGTGATAATTTTCTGTATAGTTAATTATTAAACCAAAAGTAAGTCCGCTCAAAAGAATCTTTATTTTAGATTTATAGATTTCAATTATAACTATCCTACTTACTGTTTAACTTAAAATTTTAATCCCGACTATAGCGTTAATAAATCAACTTTAAAACACTAGCAATTTATTATTTTCTGACAAACAACTCTCCGAGCGCTTTTGATTTTTATGATTCTTTAAAGCCGTAAAATTTAACTCATCAAGCGATCGCTTGATGTATTTAGTTAAAAAAATGTAACAAAAGTAAATAAAGATATAATTAAAATCAATAAATTTACTTAGACTTGTCACTAGCAAAATTTTAGTATAAACAATATTCAAATTTTTTTGATCTAAACTATCCCTTGTGTCCAACCATATAAATATGCTACTCTGTTAATATCTTGAGGTGAGTTAGGTAAGTTAATAACCCATGAGCAAGAGCAATCAGTGATGCCAACTGGGGAGAGTTAGTTAGACAATTAACTCCAATAATTTAACACCACTTTACATGAAGTAATTGTTTGAAATTATTGTGTCATCTTAAAGTCTTCAGGCAAAGGCATCTTTTTTTTGACTATATTGAGTGCGTCCTAATATGATGTTTGTGTAGCGTTTCCCCAAGAAATAGAAATCTCATGATTACCTAATAGAAATATCATGATTACCCATTCGATGTATGAGTTCCCTAAAACCTATAAATAACAAACTACATATATAAAATATATTACAAATTTATGAAGTACATAATTATCCAATAACGATGGACCGGTGGGTGTACCTCACTTACTTTAAAAGTCCTGTATATACCGATAGTTTAAATTCTGAGTCAAAATAGAGTGAAATCTAAATTAGAGTTTGAGCAAGGTTGCGTGGGAAAGAAAAAGCTATTAAACATCTCCAATAATAAAAAATCAAATCAATTATCGTACTCTTATTCATCAATTATTTCCCTCTACTCTCTGCTCCCTACTCCCTACTCCCTACTCCCTCTTTTGGAGGAGATGTCTATTAACCAAGAGTAATATTTTTGATCTTTGTAGAACTAACAACCATTAAATAATTACAACTTACCCTAAGAAAATATATGCTAACTTATCAACGCAAACCCGTAAGTCTGTCATTAATATCAACAGACTTGCCCATTTGGTCCATAGTTGAAACAGCGGCCACTCTATATCATAAAGACCGCGATCAATTTCATATACTATTACATGAACCTGCAATTACAGATAGAGAAACATCATGTACAAACATAGATGACCCATCAATATTGCCAACTGTCTTAAAGCCAAGACTTTTATGGTTAGAAGTTGCCCCTTCCCGAGTTATTATGACTATGCAAGGAAGCGGTAAATATTGTTACCGTAATATCTGGGAAAGAGGAGTATATGGCATCTGTCGTTATTGGCTTCAAGACGAGTCATTCAATTTACATTATCAGCTACGAATGCGTAACTTTACCCGTAACCTAGTAGTTCAGGGAAAACCAGTTCCAGATTATCTGCGCTTAGAATATGAACTATGGTCTCAGCAGTTACGCATGGGACATTATGTACTAGAGTTAGAAATCCATCACTAATAGTTTAATTTAATCGACCAATCAATATTTGGCCTAAAAACAACTATCTCAAACTTAACATTCATAGAAATTATTGATTTGCGTTTGACTTCTCACCCGACTGAAGTACGGGTGATTCTAAGTAGTTGTTCCAAATCGGTTTAAAAACGCGATTCTGAAAGGCTACTAGCTGTCACTGGACATGATTAGTTTTTTCCAGTGGTGGTAGCTCATATACCACCTACAGACTCAAAGTATGCTGACTCCGAATGCCACATACATCGCCCTTACTTTTGTCTCACTTTCAGAGTGGTTTTACACTTATGAGTGAGCTATAAATCCCTATCCTTGCTGAGGTGTTTATCTGTGCCGAGCGTCTTGGTAGAACTATGCTAATAGTTTCTTTCCGACAGGAGTTTCACCCCTACAAGCATTGAGTCTATGGGACAAACCTTGTTCCTACTCGCATTCATTGATATTATCCCACATTTTGGGATACTTGGGAATAAATTCCCACAACTTGTTTTCATCCAAGGGCTAAAACCACTTGGCTTTCAACTGCATATTTTTTTTGTAAAGTGCTATAAATTTATTGATTTTGACAATAAGTAACCAGCTTATCTAACAAAATATCTTTTTCTGTAGCAACCTTATTGGCCTGCTGGCCTGCTTGAGTGAGTTGATTTTTAGCCTGATTAAATTTTTTTCTACCCTCTAATGAAGCTTCAACTTGTGTGCTAGTTTGCAGAGCTAAACTCATCTGAACAAAAGCTTGAGAAAGTTCTTTAAATGTTTGAGTTAAGTCTTTTTGAAACTGCTGAAGAGTTTCATCCTCAAGTTTGAGAGCTTCTAACTCCTGAGAAATTGCTTCTAAATCTCCTCCTAGTTGATTAGTTGTAGCAGCATCAAAGGAATTTTCAGCATTGACAAGAGTATTTCCCTTGTTAATAGTAACAATCAATTCATTACACTGAGAAACTTTGCTAGGGCCACAACCAGCGATGGATAAATAGACTAGAATAGTGCCACCAATAATTTTTAATTTACGAAACATTGTTTAAAATCTTGCAAACTTCAGCAGGTATACTTTATAAAAACATAGTTATATCATGTCAGGTTAAATACTTTTAACGAAAGTTATTTTTGTCACAGGAATTTTGACCAAAACTCTCAAAATATTTGGCCTTAAAAGTGGAGTTTTAGACCCAATTATTTTGATAAATTAAGCTAGCAGGAAGATGCTGTTGAAGCGAGAGGATCGGTTTTTTCATTCTGGATTAAAAAGTATCTGTAAAATCAATCTTAAAGACGTGCTTCAAATACCTAGTATTCGATGGGTTAGGCGACAGCATGAAATATTTTGTTTTTTGAAATTATTGCCACCATTTTAGATCGGCGACAGCCATTTAGCAGAAGCTCTGCGTTAGCAAAACCCACCCTACATCAAGGCTTAATTTTTTATTTTATAGATACACTCTTAATTAGGGTTCGCTGAAAAAGTCTTATGGGTAAGGGTAGGGAGACAACCCACCCCTCGCCCCTCCCCCTCCCAACCCACCCCTAACCCCTCCCTCCAGGGAGGGGAAGACAGGAGACAACCCACCCCTCGCCTCCCCCCTCCCAACCCACCCCTAACCCTCTCCTCCAGGGAGGGGAAAACAGGAGAAATGAGAATTAATTAGGAGGTAGGAGGAAGAATAATCCCTTGATTATTCTGCGCAACAAAGCCGCCTAAAATGCTAATTTTTTGAACCATTATGACCATTAAGCTTGGACTTTTTTTAACTAAAAAATGCGCTCAACCTTTATATTTCAGTGCTTTGAGATTTAATCAGCAAACCCTAATTAGGGCTTACCGATCTAATCTAAAAGCATTGGCATATAAAGACTTTAGCCTTTTTTGGGCCTTGAAAAAGTGCGCCTGTTTCAGTCTAAAACGCTCAAAAAGTTATTACTTTAGGCGCATAGTTGGGCAGAACAATATTGGGACAATTCTTATTCCTACCTCCTCGCTTATTCCCATTTATCCTGTATCCTGTCTCCTGTATCCTGTCTCCTACCCCTACTAAAATACTTTTTCAGCAAACCCTAATTATTGGCAAAATTTATCCCAACTACACCATTATTTATTAAAAATCCGCTAAAAGTATCGACAAATTTTGTCTATATTTAGCTATATTAGCAGTAAATGTTGGTGATACCTCATAAGTATAAAAGTTGGCTCAAGAATATTAAAATGCCCGAACAACCAAGAAACCTTAACAATAATAATAAATCCACAAATAATTTTCCCATTGTAATTTCTTTGGGATTAGCATTGCTAATGCTAGGTTTATCCTGGCGTATATTCACAGTCATTACTATTGCTTCTGGAGTTACCTGGTTAGTCAAACGTTATCAGGAAAAACAAAAACAACAAAAGATTATTTGAATATTATATTTTATCAGTTAATTCAGGAAAATAATGGATATATTACAGCCTTAGACTTAGCCATAAATTCCCAACTATCGGGAAAAATAGTCCAAGAGTTTCTTGATGAACAAGCCAAAGAATTTGGTGCTGAATTAGAAATTACACAAGAGGGGGTTTATTATATTATTTTCCTACTGCTGTATCTCTAGTTGGAAGAACAACGGATAAAACTTTAGAAAACAATACTCAGTTAATCTCGAAAGTTTCAAATTATGAGGTTCAACTGCCAAATAATTCCCAACTAAATTCTCATCTAAAAGATTGCCCTGAAGATATTCCAGAAAATTCCCAACTTCAATCTGCTACTGAAATAGTTTCTCCTCTTACCCAAAAAGAATTAGCAATTAGGCTCAATGTTCATGCTAGTACTATCAGTAAACGGAAAACAAAACCTGATTTTGGAGAATGGAGTAGTCAAAAAGATCCGGAATCAATTCCATGGAAATATTTTAAAGAACAAGCACAATTTTTACCTATAATTCCTAGATTTTAAACACAAAGTTTTAGTAGAAGGAAGAAGGAAGAAGGAAGAAGGAAGAAGGAAGAAGGAAGAAGGAAGAAGGAAGAAGGAAGAAGGAAGAAGGAAGAAGGAAAAGTACTTACGTTGTCTGAATTTTACAGCGCTTTTCAAATTGATGAACCACATCTTCACAAACAAAACGTTGTAGGGACGTTCCATGAAACGTCTCTACTGTGGTCTACCCAAGCTGATAGCTGACATCTAGTTAGAGTACGACTTAGATTCCATCCCTATGATTGCGTTACTTGACAAAAAGGTAAAATTGTGTTATAGAAGGGTAGAACAATAACACAAAAAAGGGCTATGTATTGAAAAATTAAGTGTAACATTAAATGAAAGAATGTTAGAAAAAACTTAAAATCTTAATTAAACATTACAATAAAAAAAATTATAGGTAAGTGTAGCAAATGATGCCTAGAATACTCGTAATTGACGACGATCCTGCGATCGCAGAACTCGTTGCTGTTAACCTAGAAATGGCTGGCTATGAAGTTAGCCAAGCAGAAGATGGCATAAAAGGGCAAGCTCTAGCCCTGCAACTACTACCAGACCTGATAGTATTAGACTTAATGCTGCCAAAGGTTGATGGGTTTACAATTTGTCAACGTCTGCGTCGTGATGAACGGACAGCCGATATTCCCGTACTGATGTTAACTGCTTTAAGTCAAACTCAAAATAAAGTAGAAGGCTTCAATGCTGGAGCAGATGATTATCTAACAAAACCCTTTGAAGTAGAAGAAATGCTGGCACGAGTGCGTGCTCTGCTGCGACGGACAGATCGAATCCCACAAGCAGCAAAACATAGCGAAATCCTGAATTATGGTCCTCTGACTCTTGTTCCTGAAAGGTTCGAGGCTATTTGGTTTGAGCAGACAGTAAAACTAACTCATTTAGAATTTGAGTTACTCCATTGTTTACTGCAACGACATGGCCAGACAGTATCCCCGAGTGAAATTCTCAAGGAAGTCTGGGGGTACGACCCAGATGATGATATTGAGACGATTCGAGTCCATATTAGGCATCTGAGAACGAAGATGGAACCAGACCCTCGCCATCCTCGTTATATTAAAACAGTATACGGTGCTGGTTACTGCTTAGAGTTACCTAGTAATAGCTCCAGTGCTAATAATGTGGAAACATCTGACTGGGCAAAACCAAATCAGGAATGGGTTCGAGAACCTTAAAATAATTTCCGGTTGAAAAATTATAATTTAGGTACAAAAACTGAACTATATAGAGATATTTCAAAATTCTGTAATACCTGACAAGTTACAATCTCTCAACCGGAAATTTAACGCGCGTCAGAAGTCAGAAGTCAACCCACCCCTCGCCCCTCCCCCTCCCAACCCACCCCTAACCCCTCCGGTGGAGGGGAGGGGGAAGTAGGGGCGTTAACGATAGTTATGGGCAAGCTTTCGGCCGTTTGCTGAGGCAAAGCTGCCGAATGGCGCCCGTACAGAAGTTATTTTTGTAACGGGGATTTGAGCCTCCCTCCAAAAATATTTCGCCTGAAAAGGCGAGGTGGTGCGACCCAATCCTGTTTGATAAATTAAGGTTTTATACAAATTTTATCTGAAGCGACACAGAATTATTTTTTCCTTTTTCCAACTTCAGTCCTTCTTTCTTGAAGAAATTCATTAATTTGCCTATCTCGATCTAAAGTCAACCCTGATCGCAATATTCAATATTATTCTATGCAACTTAGAAATGAATTTGGTATTAATTGAGTTTTCGGTGAAGAAATAATTATTCAGCGTGACTCCTGTAGAGTCAATATTGAGAAGATCGGAAATTAGCCCTCTGAGTGCCAAAAATCCGGTAAAATCCATTACTATATATGAGGATATATACTATGTGTTGGATTAGATATGTCAAAATAGCTCTAGTTAATACCATTGGAGCATTAGTAGCAATTATTTGGGTGCCCGTTCCTCAAGCAGTGGCACAACCTTCCCTTCTAGAACAAGGAAATTCAGTAGTTTCGCCCTTAGAAACCCTTGAGTCAGTAAACAACAACTTAAAAATTACAAGAAAAGTAAATTCACTATCAGAACTTTACCAGCTTAGAGACGAAATAAAAGCTGAACTGAATAGAGTCTCTCAAAGGCCAAGTCTCCAAGAAGTAGAAGAACCCTGGCAATACAAATTCCACTTACAGCAATATGAAAAAACCCTGAAAAACTTCCGTAACGTAGAAGCTAATATTATTAAAGAAGAAAAAGCGCTCCAAAGCTGGAAGCAAGCGATCGCTAAAGCAACTAAGGCAGTAGAAAAAGGAAAAATAACTCAGGCAAATTACCAAACTTGGCAAGAAGCAGAAAATCTTTGGTTAGAGGCAATTTCTAACCTGCGTCAAATTCCCCAAAATTCCTTCATGACAGATAAAGCGATCGAAAAAATGATCGAATATCAGGGATATCTAGCAGTTGCCTCCTATGAAAAAGTAATAGCAGCAAGAAGATGGGTAGAAAATGTAGAAGACGACACAAACAGTAATACAAGCAATTATTCACCCATTGCATATAGTTTATCTCCCGGTTTCACCATGTATGGCGACACCAACAGAGATGGAGAGTTAGATGAAGCTGATAGATCGGATAGAGAAAAGTGGTCTTTATCAGAAGGTGCATTGATGTTATTTAATAGCGATGATGATAATGGCGATCTAATACCAGACTGGCGCGATCGAGAAGTTAATGGCAAAACAGATGAAGCAGACTTGGCGCTGGTGAATATTCAAGTCGCAGAAAATTATCAAGATGCTCAAATCTATATTTCAACAGATACAGATGCTAGTGACTATATTAATGTATTCCAAAAAACAGAAGACGGATGGCAACCAGTAGATATTTCTGGTACTGAAGCATTAATATCTAGAGAGAAAGTAGTATTGGGGGTGGAAGCTAAACAGTTTGCCGATCGCAACTGGAAAGGAGTTGTTAAATTAACAGCGATCGCTGAAAAAAATGGCAGACAAATTGCTTCTGATAGTATTCAAATAGGTGTAGTTCCTTGGTTAATGTCTCCGAATACTGCTCCAGTCAAAGAACTTCATGTTAGCGAACGTGGTTTTGGCAATCAAGAATTTGTCGCCAAAATCAAACAGATCGTCGAAAGAACAGGTGCTAAAGCTCAAATTAATTCCGGCGGTACTACCTGGATGCAAGATACTAAAGAAATAGGTTATGTGCAATTTCCTTCTCAAGGTCAAACCCATAATATGAATGTGGTACTCAAAGCTAACCGTCCTGGGGAAAATGATCAATACGCTAGAAGTCTGCTCAAAGAAGATTTTGGCTGGTTTGAAGTAGGTAAACCCAGACAACTCGATCCTTTAAATAGATGGGCTGATGCTTATGGCAACCTAGAAGTGACACCACCTCTACCAGGATATGAGCTTGGAAGAATTTATTATGGTAAGGCAGGTGAAGTAGGAATGAATCCTGAAATCATTGATTTTATTAAAGCGCAAAAGATTCAGGGTCCGCCAGTAGCTATTGATACTTCTTGGTTAATGATTCGTCATGTAGATGAAATTATTACTTTTATTCCTAGTAAATTTGGCAAACCTTTAATGTTAATTGTTAGTCCAGAAGCAGGGGTAAAACTATTAGAAGAATTGAGTCTACAAGGATATGGACAAGCGGCAATAAATCGTGGTTTAAGTACTCAAACAACGGTACGAGCAGCGCTAAAAAATCAGAAGTTAATTCAGCATAATCTTTATTTGCAGCGGGAAAAATTAGACCCATTAATTGAAAAGTTGAAGCGGGAATTTAATTTAAGTGATGACCAGATTATTCAAGTGCCAGCTATGTTTGGATATAGCGGTTATTCTTGGTGGCCGAATATGGTAAATTCGGTGGTAGTTAACGGAGAATTGTTAGTTTCAAATCCCGTAGGAGCATTAATTAATGGTAGAGATTATACTCAGGAAAAATTCCGTAGGTTAGTAGCTGATGCTAGTTTAAATATTAATTTTATGGACGATAAATATTATCAGAATCTCAGGGGAAGTATCCATGATGCGACAAATACAACTCGTTTAGGAAAGAATAATCCTTTCTGGGAATCTTTGTCTGAGGATATTATTTCAGGGAGTAGGGAGTAGGGAGTAGGGGAGTAGGGGAGTAGGGGAGTGGGGGAGTGGGGGAGTAAGGGAGTGGGGAATAGTGGAGTGGCACACCCAAAATGGTGCATTAGTAGGGGCGGGTTCCGCGTTAAGTTAATGGTGTTACCCACGACTGAGTAAACCCGCCCCCGCCCCAATAATCTAATGCATAAAATTAGCTATGTCGGTCCAGTAGGGGAGTAGTAGACTGACACAGCTAAAACTGTGCATTAGCTTTTAACTTGAAAATTCTTACTTTTGAGTTTTGAGTTTTGACTTTTGAATTGAATCTAATGCAACATTTAAGATGAAATAGTCTACTAGATGATTTAATATTTATTTGACAAACATTCTTTTAATCAAGTTAAGAAGTCTTATTTTTAACTTTTGATTTGCTATTAAACCCTATCTATCAGGAGAAAAAATGTCGGATTTTATGGATTTTTTGAAGCATAAATATGCTTATGTTGCCTTGGGAGAATTTAAACCAGGAAAATTTGAAGAAGCAAGAGAACTTTATGAAAAGGCAGTTGCTACCTATAACGAAGGTTTTAAGGGAGCTTATTTATTGCAGTTGCCAGGAACAGATAAAGGTATTGCTGTAATTTTTTGGGAAGGGGTTGAAGATATGGATGCTAATCAAACTGATGCTTATAAAGCGGCATTGGAACAAATGTCACATTTATTTGCTAAACCACCAGAAACTAATTTTTATGAAACTATTACTGAGATATTGCCAGATTCAAGAATTTAGAATTTAGAATTTAGAATTTAGAATTATCTCTTCATTGGGGAATAGACTTTGTTCTATATCCCCAATTCCTGAATATTACGAACTAACTTTGATTGTAATCTGAATCCGATCTGCAACACTAGAAGGAACGTGCCATTTTAGGAGCGATCGCTTAATTTCCTCTTCAAGAATTTAGAATTTAGAATTTAGAATTTAGAATTATCTCTTCATTGGGGAATAGACTTTGTTCTATATCCCCAATTCCTGAATATTACGAACTAACTTTGATTGTAATCTGAATCCGATCTGCAACACTAGAAGGAACGTGCCATTTTAGGAGCGATCGCTTAATTTCCTCTATAATTTTTTTATCCTTCAAACTGGAAACTTCATCATCTAAAATTACCCGAAGTACGCGATCGCCTTTTACCTGCAATTCCAAAACTATTTCACCATGAATATTTGGTGGTAAATTAACATTCTGTAGATGCTGCTTAAGACTTTCCTGCGCTACTGCATCTAACCCGATAATTTGGATAACTTGCAAAGTATTACGAGTTAGTTTTGCAGAATCTTTTTGTTTAAGAGAAAGCACCATACCCATAAATTTTCCTTCTAATTTAGGAGCTGACTCCATATCGGCAACTTCTTGTAAGTCAGTAGCTATACGTTTGAGGAATTGCTCGCCTTGCTCGGAAGTCGGAACTTTCTGAGCATGAATTGCTATGGTAACTACAACCTTATCGTTAGTTTTGAGAAAGCGCTCTATATGAGAAAGTCGTACTTGATAATCATTATCCGAAATGTTGTAGCGCATCCTTACTTCTTTAGTAGAAACAGTTTCCTCTAGTTTGCCTTGTTTCAAGAACCTCGAAATTCCTTTCTTAGTACCCGAAAACCCTATATCTTCTCCTTGCTCCATCCAATCTGTTGTTTGAGGTGCCGAATCTGTCGATAGATTCATCTCATTAAATTCTTCCTCATCTGTAAAACATTGGTGTATCTTATCTGTTGCATCACAACCCAAATCTGTTGCTTGAAATGCTGCGAATTTTCTACTTCGACTCCGCGCATTTAGTGGTGCTGAATAAGCTACCATACCCTTAGCTGCAAAGTTGTCTACTCGAAATCTTTCAGGTGCAGCACCGAACCCCTTATAACTCAATCCCTCTGGCATTTCCACAGGAACTTCCATCGAAATACTCTTACCACCAGGTTCAACTCGCACCTCTTGACTCACCGCAACAAATGCCGTATATTCTGACAACAATTGATAACTTAAAGCTGTTTCCGTCACCTCTTTTACCATCGACTTCTTATCATAATCAAACATCTGATTCATCAAATGCTTAATTTTTTGCCTAGCCCAAATTTGAGCAACTGCTACATTACCACTCTCAGCAAAATGAATATCGAAAGTCTGCTGATAAATTTCCCCACCAGCAGCAATACCATTAACCTGTAACTCACCTCCCACAGCATCCTGTTTGTGCCCAAATAAAACCAAAGGTTGTTCCGCAAACAAATCTGGAGTTGTCACCGGATAAATTTCTGGTATTTCACCCCAACCATTCCACTCAACCTCAATTTGAGTCAATACTGGATTATTAATTTGCTGAAAAAATTTCTCTGCTACTTCCTGAGTGGGTTCATCGTGTCGCACAACTCTGGCAATACCCCGCCCAATTTCTGCTAAACGGTTAATTAAATATCGATTTACCGAACTACCGACACCAAAACTATAAAGTCGGTTTCCTGGTTGGAGTTGGTCTTGCACTTCTGCCAATACTGCTTTTTCATTACCAATATAACCATCGGTCAACATTACAATACTCCGTAGTCTTCCTGCAGGTGGAGGCGGAAAATTCAAAACTTCCTGGATGCCATTAAGTAATTCAGTGCCACCATTTGCATTTAATCTGTTGATATAGTTAATTGCAGTGGCAATGTTTTTAGGCGTATTCGGTAGAGGTTGTTCTGACAGTTTTCTGGCAGTATTGGCAAAGTCGATAATTGTGAAAGTATCGTTGGGGTTAAGTCCGTGAATAAAACGGCGCATCAATTCTTTGCATTTGAGCAAGGGTTCTCCCCTTTGGGAACCGGAAGTATCCATCAGGAAAACAACATCTTTCGGCACAATTTCATCACTGCGATATTGTAAAGCGGGAATTAGATAAACGGCAAAATATCCGCCACGTTGGTCTGCTTGAGTTAATACCGTTGCTTTGGTACGATCGCTAGCAACTTGATAGCGGAGAATGAAGTCTTTGTTTGGTATGGTGTCTTCATTTCCTAATTTAACTGTAACAATTTCTCTTCGCTCGGATGTTTGAATTTGGTGGGATGTGGAATTCACCTGAAAAATTGGCATCCCACAGTCTATTTCTACTGTCATACCAATATCATGTCCTGAACGAGTCGCAGGTGGAACTATTGGTGGTGTAATTTGACTAGCATCGGGAACTTGGTCTGTATCGCCGCTTCCATCTATAGGTGTTCCGGGAATATAACGCTCTCCCACAACCATCGGAAACACAAATTCATAGTCCCCACCTTCAAATTTGAGGGAGTCTGTATAGCGAATAATTACATCTATTTGTTCCCCTGGTTTAATATTTGCCAGGGACTGAGTGAAAATATTATCGCGCTGTTGTTCGAGTAACCCTGCGGTGCGACCTTGTTGTTTAGCTTGTTGATAGATTTTTTTTGCTTCTTCTCGTTTTTTGATATTGCCTTTGATTAAGCGATCGCCTATTTTGATTTCCATGTCATCGACTGCTGCTTCGTCTGGTAGTGGGAAGACGTAAGTTGCTTCTAGGGGTTCGGTGAATGGGTTTTCAAATTGTTGAGTAACTTCTACTCTAGATAGGTTGCCCGCTATTTTTGCTTTAACTTCCGTGTGTTTGAGCGGAAAAGTCAGTTTCTCTTCTGAGGATAGAATGTATAATCCTGTTATAGTTGGTATGGTTACAGACATGAATTTCTATGCTCCTAATAGCTATAGATTTTTTTGTAGTATTTTAATTCTTCTTGTAACACATTATAACAAGAATTGTCTGTTAAGAATTGTGTTTTATATCATGTCTGGTAGCAAAGGAACGGGCAAGATGCCCATTATAAATATCCAGAAAAGAGGGAACAGGGAGAAATAATTGACAATTTATGGATAATAATTGATTTTATTTTGAATTTCCACCAGATGTCTATTCCACAAAACTATTAAAATCATCCCGCATTTATCAAACAGGATTGGGTTGCGCAAGCCCGCCTTTTAAGGTTACAAAAATAACTTCTGACTTCTAACTTTTGACTTCTGACTTCGTTAAGCAATGCCTTTTTTTCCCTGTTCCCTGCTATAAATTACCGAAAAATTGCGGTTTAAAGCCTCCTCTTTTAAGAGGATAAAAAGAAAAATTTTCCTTTGAGTCAATCCTCTTATTTTATAAGGAGAGGTAATTCTAAATTCTAAATTCTAAATTCTAAATTCCTGAAAAACTTTTCTGTTTATTCTTAGCAAATATCAACAACTCTTGAGCTTCTTTATAATAAGTTGTTCCTGGTTTAATATTCTCTAACTGATTAATAATTAATTGAATTTTATTAGCCAGTATACCACGATTAGAAGTATCATCAACAGCATATCTTTGCCAATCTGCAATTAAATTTTTAGCCTCCTTAAAAGCTATTTTTGACTCTTTTTGTGCTTGCAGTCGCATTTTGACATTAGCTAAATTAACCTGATATTCTCCTAGTTTAGTCTGTGCTTCCAAATAAGCTGGATTATCTCCTGGTATTTTCTTTAATTGATTAATTGCTTGCTCCCATAAACTCGCTACCACTTGCCATTGTTGTTCTGGATGGGGTCCATTTTGGGCAGCTATAGCCGCTTGCATACCAAATTGTTTTGCCACTTGCATAAAAGTGAAACTGCGTTTGCTTCCCTCAGCTAAACCTGCCTCTTTTTGAAAATCTCGCTTTGTCGCTGCTAACTTTGGTTTCACCATTTTTCCAGCGAGAGTAGTGGGAGGAATTTGCTCTAACTTATCTATTGCCGCTTGCCAGTCAGCGATCGCTTGTTGTTTATCTGTTGGCGTTGTCGCTTGTTCATATTGTTGTTTAGCAGTAGTAATAGTTTTCTCTGCTTCTGTCAACAATTTTTGAGCATTTTTCTCTTGAAACGCCCTTGCTTCTATTTGCCCCACTCTTTTTCTCGCTCTTTCAAATTCATCTACAGTAAATTGCCAAGAACAACTAAAAAAGGTGCAATATCGTTGGGGATAGTAGCCCAAAAACCATACTGGTAAACCATCAAGGTGTTTTTGCGCTTCAGCAACTCTCTCTGACCCCAAATTAATATCGGCACTAGAAGTTGCCTTATTTATCAATTGGTCTGCTTGTTCAGTTTTAGCGATCGCCTCTCGATAGTTACGATCCATACTGATATAGCTAGGTAATAACACCATTGGTGCCACACTTGCGACTGGTCTACGAATCATGGGATAAGGTAAATTTGCTACCCAAACTAAACCAGCTACTCCCAAAGCAGCTAAACCTCCTAACTGAAATAATATTGTTTTTCCTGCGGGATGGTTTTCTTTTACAGCTTGTTTGAGAACTTTTTCGCTAAAAGTGGGATATTGGTCTATAATCAATGGTCGTAATTCTTCTAATTTAACAGGTTCGCCAGACTGCATCCGTAATTTTTCTAATCGTTTCATTACGATTTTCTGGCCTATTTCCCCTGTTAAATCTTCTTTGGATAATTTCTTGATTTCTTCGCTTAATATTTCGTAAGCATAATTATAGAGACGTGGCATAATTTATCTCCAGTGTATCATTATTTCTAGTTTAACCGAAATTAATTGTTAAATCATCATAAAAAATATGAATTTTACTTAATTATTTAGGAGCAAAAACATCTGTAAAAATACTGATTTATTCCTCATCTCAAGTCTCATTAATTAGACTAGAGGTAATAAGAACTCTCTTGTCACTGTATAAAATACTAAGTAGCGATCGAACCGTAGAACCGTAGGTTGGGTTAAGCGGCAGCGCAACCCAACACCAAGCTATAATATTAGGCTGACGTTTACGGAAACCCAACCTACAAAGTGTCAATAATTTTTAGTATAAAATTCGCTGTAAGAATGGGGAAAAAATTGCTGTATAAATCAAAAGTTTCATTCAAAAATCAATAACTTATAGCAATTCCTACAGTTATGAGGTACATTTACGATCCCCCTAAATCCCCCTTAAAAGGGGGACTTTGAAAGACTCCCCCTTTTTAGCGCTTCCCCCTTACTAAGGGGGTTAGGGAGGATGGGGGGATCTAAAACTTTTTTTAGGTTACTATTTACTCAAGGATTCAAGAATTTAGAATTTAGAATTTAGAATTTAGAATTACCTCTTCTTTTCAAGGAGAGGATTGACTAAAAGGAAAATTTTTATTTATTATCCCCTTAAAAGGGGAGGCTTTAAACCACAATATTTCGGTAATTGCAGAACAACGTCTTAAACTAATTATTTATAACGTAGAGCAAGAGGTAATTATAGAATGGAAAAGTTAGAAAAATACAGAAATTATATTGAGCAAATAATTAAAGAATACGGACTATATAAACCATCTTATGGAGAGGTGGAAGTACAAACAATTTTCGACAGGGAACGCGACCATTATCAACTTTTCAATGTTGGTTGGGATGGCAATGAAAGAATACGAGGTTGTGTTTTACAAATAGATATTAAAAATGAAAAAATCTGGATACAACATGATGGTACGGAAATTGGTATTGCTGGTGAATTAGTAGATTTAGGTGTGCCTTCATCTAATATTATTCTGGCTTTTCATGCACCTTATAAACGGAAATATACAGGTTTTGCTGTGTCGTAAAAAGAGGTAGTAGGGAGTAGGGAGTAGAGAGTAGGGAATAATTAATTGATTTTATATAAACCACACCTTATTCAGAATAAAAGGAATAACGGTTTGCTTTGATAAAATTTATGGCCGTTTCCGCAATACCTGGAATTTCTATCAAAAGAATTTTTTCTATCAAAAAAGGTAAAGGAATTTGTCCGAGGGATACCTTTGTTTTAGGGTAAAATATGTTAACCTGCGATGAGGGGTTATCTAAAAAATAAAGTCTTTCTAGACAAAGGTTTGATTGATGAAAATTTTCAAAGTATAAACTTTTATTTATTGTAGTATAGTATGGAAGGAAACGAATAATGGCAACAAAAATGTTTTTAACGCAACAACTTGAATACTTGGTAAAACAAACAACTAAGCTAGAGAATGAAGAAGTGACACTTCCTATACTAATCTCTAGTATGTTGATACCTTCTACACTGACTACAAATTATCTAATTACAGTTGTTTACGGAAATGATTCTGATGCGACAAATAATATAACTTTGCTGGCTTCAAAATTGTATAATGTTACTTGGCATTCATCTATACTTTCTAGTTATGCAGGCATCCGAAATTATATTGCTGAAAAACGCGATATTCTTATTCCTGTGCCTGACGTACAAACAAAAGCACTTGGAAAGAAGAAAAAAGAAGAATTATTTGAAATGCTAAAGGTCGGTGTTAATTCTACAGGAAAAGTTTTTACGCCTAAAAAGAAGTATGAGTTTGATGTAGGGTGTCCAAAGATTTTGTCTACCAAGGAATATATTTGGAAGGACGCAAAATTTAATAATATTAAGGATAGGTTTGTCATTATTCCTGCAGTAGAATTTATTAAATTTATTAATGAGGACGAGGATTATGACTATGAAGTTTTATTCAAAGCTCGTGAGAAATTTTGGTTGTCGGCAGCTAGTGAGTTTGAGGAAAATCTGAAGTTTGTTGAAGGTGTTGATAGGCAGTTAATAGCCACGATGGCAACAATCTATGATATTTCTGTATCAGAGGCGGTAGAAAAAGTATCTATTTATCAAGAGTTCGTCAAAAAATACTTCTAATTATTAGGCTTAAAACTAGAGAAATATTATTTCTTTTTTCCCCTTGAAAGGGGAGGCTTTTAATCTGGATTACTTAATTAATAATTATTAATTATTCGGTAATTTTTTCCACACTTCCTAAGTAATACTCGAAATCAACTAAACCATCACCAAAGTCTGAATAGCTTTAAACGGTTTATCTTGAAAATCAAAACGATTCCTGAGTAGCTGAAACCGACTGTATAAATTATAGAAAAAATCAGGAGTATTACGATTTTTAGATAATTATTCTAAAAAGAAAGAACAAAAGTCGCCCAAAGTGACTCAGATTTTTCATGTCGCCAAGCATTAAACCAAACTGTTTGTGTTTTTTGCTTTAATCCTAATCTGATAAATTTAAAAATGTCTGATAGATTGCTGAAAATAATCTGGTCTTCTTTAATTTTCTGCCAAACCTCTGCTAAATCTTTTTTATCTAATTCTTCAGACTTCTTAAGAATCTCCTTTTCCAACTGTTTCATAAAAGAAGATTTACCACTACCCCATTCACCTTCGATAGAAATAGTTAGTGGAGGTTTTGTATTTTCATTAGTTAAAAATTCAGCCATAGCTATTACATAAGGAGTAAAACCAAGTTTATCTTTTGTTTCTGCTTAGTCTCCGACAGTAATAAATTTGTTGGATTTATCTGTAGATTTTTTCATAATTGATAAGTCAAAAGTAAAAAGTTAAAAGTAAAAAGTGAGATTTTATAGGGAAGTAAAAAGTTAAAATTTACCGAAAAATTGTGGTTTAAAGCCTCCCATTTTAAGGGGATAATAAAGAAAAATTTTCATCTCTTTGTCAATCCTCTTCTTTTCAAGGAGAGGTAATTATTCATTATTCATTATTCATTATTCATTGTTGAAAGCATATTCCAAGTATTATAAAGTACAAAGATTAAAAATTAAATTTTTGTAGTGCGGGCATCTTGCCCGCGATGAATTTACCTCACCAAATAAGTCAAAAGTCAAAAGTCAAAAGTCAGATTTTTTAGGCTCAAAACTCAAAGGTACAAAAGTAGGGGCGAATGGCATTGACTAACGTCAAGCTCCGCTAACGCCCTCACTGGATTTAGTGTTCATGCGTAAGTCCTGAATACAACAGAAGTAAAGTTAATAAAAGTTATTACATCATAGCTTTTCTTAAATATTTAGTACCAAGTAGCCTTAGCATTAAATTAATAGTTAAAATTAAATTTTCTCTCAACTAGAATTATAATCTAAGTAATTTCCCCAGCAAGAAACTTTCATAAATCAAGAACAAATTCACTTAAGAGAAAAAAACCTATGAATAAACAAATAATCCGCTCTACTATCACAACTATCGCCCTAATAGCAGGCATAAATATAGCAACCCCCGCCCAAGCTTTTTACAATTTTCACGATGCTTATGATGAAGAGTCGGATAACATATTTTTACCAGAATCAATTACCAATTCAGTACTACAAAATACCTCCGAACTATCAGGTTTAGGAACAGAAGAACTTGAGGTTGTCGATTATGAAAGATTTATTTGGACTGATGGTTGTATGGGATTCAGATTTCCGGGAGTTTGCACATTGGCAATAGTTCCTGGTTGGGTTGTCACTGTAGAAAGCGAAACACAAAAATGGATTTACCACGCTAGTGATTATGGAATCGAACGTTTGGCAAGTCATTATCAATGGGAATTTGATACAGAACAAAATAAATTCTCAAATTATGTGACTAACTACAGTGGTATCGCCCCCTTAAACTTTTTTGTTCCCAAAACCCAGGAATACAACCAGGGAAAAGTAGAAGGTTTTCGCTACACCATGACATCGGATTTTTCGTTTGATCGTATTATTTTACCAACCCCAAATACAGAGGAAAATCTTTTTACCATCCTGACAGAAAATTCTACAACTCAAGTTACCTCAACACTGGTTTCAAATAGCCAAAGTATAGACTTAAATTCCTCCACCAGTGAAGCAGTTAAAGAATTTACCATTGCCGATATCAATTCATCCATTGATTGGTCCCAAGATCCTGCTTTTATAACCTTCGATTTATATTCTGAGTTCTATCCCCTATGGTTAGAAGATAATGATGATTGGTTAGAAGATACCGATCTTGCATTTACTTATACAGTAGAACTCCTGGCAAAATCAGAAGAATTTCCAGGAAAACCTATTCCCGAACCTAGCATAACTTTTAGCCTATTAGCACTGGGAATTTTGGGATTGCTAAAGCGCCAGTAAAGTATAAAAGACAGGACTTACGCAGGAAAAGGGCGAATGGCATTTCCTGACGGAATGCTCCGCAAACGCCCCTACATATGGCGTTTTCAACGTTAATTTGCGTAAGTCCCGTTATAATTATAAATAATAGCTAAATGCTTACCTTCAGTTTTTCCCATAACGAGAAAATTGACGCTTAAAAGCAGAATGAAAACCGATAACTATATCTGAAGTAGGTACACCCATCTGCTCTAATCTCTCAGCAACAGACTCTTCGGTACCATTATATTGAATCCAAATTTTGCCATCTATAATATCAAAGTGCATCACAGGACCAAATACTCTTTTATCTCCTCGCCAACCTACATAAGCTAGTTGATAATGGTCACGTTCTGTATCAAATATTAATTCATCTTTTACTGTATTATTGGTATTTGCTATTTCTGCGTGTGAACTCAAAATTTCCTGAACAAATTGTCGATATTGTTCTAATTTATCCATTGAGAAATCACCTCCAATTTAGGATTATAAATAATAAGTTTGACTTGAAAACGTTTCAGAGAACGTTGGATAATTAGAATTTAGAATTTAGAATTTAGAATTTAGAATTTAGAATTACCTCTTCTTATAAATAAGAGGATTGGATCAAAGGATTTTTTTTCTCCATGAATGGAGAGGCTTTATACCTGAATTTTTCGGTAAATAATTTTCATAATAGACATCTCCTACAAAAGAGGGAATAGGGAATAGGGAATAGAAAATAGGGAACAGGAAACAGGGAATAATAATTGATAATCTATGGATAATAATTGATTTTATTTTGGATTTTTGGAGATATCTAATAAAGGAAAAAGGAGTAAATATATAGCAATCCGCGCAACATAAATCTACTCCTGTCTCCTGACTCCTTCTTCTAAACATATCGCGTCAAATTAACCCGATAACGTTCTTTTTTCGTAATCGCAACATCTCCTACTTCTAACCTCCCTTTACCCCGAATAGCAATTAAATCTCCAGTTTTCACCGTATAACTTGCCTGACTAATTTCTTTCCAATTTACCCGCACATCTCCCCCTTCAATAAAATTAACCATTTTACTGCGAGACATTCCAAAACCAGCAGAAGCAACAGCATCTAATCTCATCGAAGCTTCCACAGTTGTTAACTCTTTCTTTTTCGGTTCTCTTATTCTTAAATCACTCAATTCTAGAGGTTTAACTTTAACAGGAACAGACCGAACTTGTTGCAGATTCATTTCTAAATATTCCACCAATTCAGGCACTACTATTACCTGAGCACCACGTTCTCCCAAAACAATAATATCCCCAGTTTTTTCTCTGACAATTCCCGTACCCAACATCGAACCAAGAAAGTCTCGGTGAGTCGCAGTATCAAACAGAAAATTTCCCTCAATATTAATAGCTTGTAATTCCACACTCGAAGTATCAATAGGTAAATCTGAACGAGCGATCGCTAATCTTTTTCGTTCCGCTTGAGGATAACCACCCCAGGAAACTAATTCTACTTCTGTCAACTTTTGAAAAATTCTTTCCGACTCAAATATTTCTGGCGGTGATAAAAAATCACTCTGAGTAATTTCCCAAGTTCTGATAGCTTGTTCAGCTAAGTCTATTATTCTGGTAATAGTATCGCGATTTTCGATTCCTTTAAGTAGTTCTTCTTTTGGTAACATAATTTTTTATTTAGGCAGTTCAATAATTAATAATTAATAATTAATAATTACCTCAATTTTTCGATAAGCATTTGGCTATTATTTTATCATACCAATTTGAAAAAAGAATGCTACAAAAAAGTAGACCTTGATCGGATATAGCATTTCTCATAAAGATGAGATACATTTACGATCCCCCGCGCATCCCCCTTAAAAAGGGGGACTTTGAAACCTCCTCCCTTTTTAAGTTCCCCCCTTACTAAGGGGGGTTAGGGGGGATCTAAAACTGTATCTCACCAATTTGAGAAACGCTATATGCTTAAAAATAGCTAGTCTAGTTCATTTTAGATAGTTATTTATATCGTTTTTCCATTTTTTAAAATATTTATTCCTTCTTCCTTCTTCCCTCTTCCTTCTTCCTTACTTCTACCATTTGTAACAAACACAGGACTTACGCAAATTGACTGTTAAACCACCATCCGTAGGAGCGTTTGCGGAGCATGACCTTAGGAAATGGCATTTGCGTTCCGCAAAGCTCCGAATGGCGCCCTTGCTATATGTAGAGTCTCAGCGTAAGTCCTGAAACATTTATCACGCTTGGTATCACACAAATTTCAGAAAATGTTTAGCTTTGTTAGTAGAACGAAAAAAGCAATCGCTCTTCAAACCTGGTTGGTTCTGAAAGAGCGATCGCTCTCTGTCTACCTTTAGAAGCTAACTAGGGTTGGCTGAAAAAGTCTTTTTTAGGAGTAGGGGAGTAATTTTTTTGCCTAACTCTTGCCTTTTATGTGCTCCATGCTTGACCATGAAGAGCTGAAAACCAGGTATTTCTGACCAGAAAAAAGACTAAAACCTTTAGAAAGTAAATGCTTTATACCAGTGTTCACACTACTTCCACACTCAGATCCAGGTCATAATCTGTATTAGCATTTCCCACAGAAAATACTCTCACAAAATATGTTCCGGCATTCAAAGTTTGACTAATGCTTTCCTCATTACTGCCACCACGACGACTCGTGCTGATTACACTCCCATTGTTCCGGAGCAATTGTAGGTTGGCATTAGCGCTTAAATCGTCCAAGTCCAGGTCGAGTTCGCTTCTGTTATCTAGAGTAAAACGGTAATAGTCATTTCTATCTGTTTCTCCCACAAAGTCCTCAAAATCACGACTACCACTGAGACGACCTATATTGCGAGCATTACCCCTGTTGTTCCCTGCCAAATCGGGGGCACCCACTACTTCCACACTCAGATCCAGGTCATAATCTGTATTGGCATTTCCCACAGAAAATACTCTCACAAAATATGTTCCGGCATTCAAAGTTTCACTAATGCTTTCCTCATTACTGCCACCACGACGACTCGTGCTGATTACACTCCCATTGTTCCGGAGCAATTGTAGGTTGGCATTAGCGCTTAAATCGTCCAAGTCCAGGTCGAGTTCGCTTCTGTTATCTAGAGTAAAACGGTAATAGTCATTTCTATCTGTTTCTCCCACAAAGTCCTCAAAATCACGACTACCACTGAGACGACCTATATTGCGAGCATTACCCCTGTTGTTCCCTGCCAAATCGGGGGCACCCACTACTTCCACACTCAGATCCAGGTCATAATCTGTATTGGCATTTCCCACAGAAAATACTCTCACAAAATATGTTCCGGCATTCAAAGTTTCACTAATGCTTTCCTCATTACTGCCACCACGACGACTCGTGCTGATTACACTCCCATTGTTCCGGAGCAATTGTAGGTTGGCATTAGCGCTTAAATCGTCCAAGTCCAGGTCGAGTTCGCTTCTGTTATCTAGAGTAAAACGGTAATAGTCATTTCTATCTGTTTCTCCCACAAAGTCCTCAAAATCACGACTACCACTGAGACGACCTATATTGCGAGCATTACCCCTGTTGTTCCCTGCCAAATCGGGGGCACCCACTACTTCCACACTCAGATCCAGGTCATAATCTGTATTGGCATTTCCCACAGAAAATACTCTCACAAAATATGTTCCGGCATTCAAAGTTTCACTAATGCTTTCCTCATTACTGCCACCACGACGACTCGTGCTGATTACACTCCCATTGTTCCGGAGCAATTGTAGGTTGGCATTAGCGCTTAAATCGTCCAAGTCCAGGTCGAGTTCGCTTCTGTTATCTAGAGTAAAACGGTAATAGTCATTTCTATCTGTTCCTCCCACAAAGTCCTCAAAATCACGACTACCACTGAGACGACCTATATTGCGAGCATTACCCCTGTTGTTCCCTGCCAAATCGGGGGCACCCACTACTTCCACACTCAGATCCAGGTCATAATCTGTATTGGCATTTCCCACAGAAAATACTCTCACAAAATATGTTCCGGCATTCAAAGTTTCACTAATGCTTTCCTCATTACTGCCACCACGACGACTCGTGCTGATTACACTCCCATTGTTCCGGAGCAATTGTAGGTTGGCATTAGCGCTTAAATCGTCCAAGTCCAGGTCGAGTTCGCTTCTGTTATCTAGAGTAAAACGGTAATAGTCATTTCTATCTGTTCCTCCCACAAAGTCCTCAAAATCACGACTACCACTGAGACGACCTATATTGCGAGCATTACCCCTGTTGTTCCCTGCCAAATCGGGGGCACCCACTACTTCCACACTCAGATCCAGGTCATAATCTGTATTGGCATTTCCCACAGAAAATACTCTCACAAAATATGTTCCGGCATTCAAAGTTTCACTAATGCTTTCCTCATTACTGCCACCACGACGACTCGTGCTGATTACACTCCCATTGTTCCGCAGCAATTGTAGGTTGGCATTAGCGCTTAAATCATCCAAGTCCAGGTCGAGTTCGCTTCTGTTATCTAGAGTAAAGCGGTAATAGTCATTTCTATCTGTTCCTCCCACAAAGTCCTCAAAATCACGACTACCACTGAGACGACCTATATTGCGAGCTGTGCTCAAAGTATTGCCTGCTCGACGTTGAGTTCTAGTTTTAGGATTGTTGTGATTTGTCAAACTGTCATTTTCTTCTATTGTTGGTTCGTTCTCCTCACCTATTATTAGGTCTTCCTCCCCTGATGGAGAATTTGAAACATATAAACCTACCTCCAACACTTCCGGTCTCTGAAGGGGTAGTAATAGTTCGTTCTCCCCTTCATTTAGTTCTGGAACTTGTAGTTCACCAGTCTCGCTATTTGACTCAATACTACTAGCCAATCGTAGTTCCTTATTGACATTGGCCTCGTTTATCCCAACTAATATTGGGTCTGTAAATTCTGACCCAAAGATGCTAGATTCTCGGTCAAAAATTTTGTCCAAAATAGTCACCTCTATTGTAGATAAATCATCAATTATTTCCCCCCTACTCCCTACTCCCTACTCCCTACTCCCTCTTTTCTGAAGAGAGTTAAAAGATACGGTTAGGGGTTCTATAAATTTTGTCAAGACTTTAGGACTCCATTCCTTTAGTTAACGGTGATAACTGAATTTTAACTTTCCGATGCAGAATATCCTTGGATATTTTCTGGTTTAAACTGATATAAAGTGCGAGTTGCTAGACGAATCAGAGCTTCTGAACCCCGAACAACAATCAAATACTTACCAGCATTAAGGCGGTTACGATAAGGCAGAGCATCACCACCACCAAAAATCAAACCCACTCCACCACCAACAAAAGTTCCACCCATTGCACCAGAAATAGCCCCCAATATACCACCAATAAAATGATTACCAAATTCCCCAGCCCAGGCAAAAGTATTCAATCCCGTAATGAGACTAAAAGTAACACCAGCAGCAAAGCCAAAAGGTGCAAGCCAAGTAACCATTTGTTTTGCTTGTTTACGGGCCTGCTCATTAGGATCGATTAGGCCATATTCATCAGCAGTTTTATAGCCCCGGCCCAATATTGCCACTTGCTCCATTGGCAAGTCTTCTTTTTCCAAAGCAGAATAGGCAGCTTCAGCTTGAATGCGGTCTGGTAATACAGCAACTAGATAATTCATAAAATTCGGTCAAGGCAATCTAAAATATTTCTGACAATCAATAAAATTATAGGCCCATAACTGGTACTCTGAAGGTTAAGGTTAAGTCAGCAGCTAATGTTTTTGCTAAATAAACATGACTAATCACAATGATAGTCTGACAAAATACCCTGCTATTTCAGAAACTAAAAAATAAAACTGAAGCGAAAGTTTCAGTGGGTTAAACAGTCAAATAACTTAATTATTCAACTAATTTCCTATGCCAAAAGTTCTTGTATCCGATTCAATAGATAAAACTGGAATTGATATTATCTCCCAAGTAGCTCAGGTAGATGTCAAAACAGGTCTACCCACAGAAGAATTGGTGAAAATTATACCAGAATATGATGCTTTAATGATTCGCTCTGGTACTAAAGTTACTAAAGAAATTATTGAAGCTGCTACTCAACTAAAAATTATTGGTCGTGCTGGAGTAGGGGTAGACAATGTAGATGTAACAGCAGCAACCCGCAAAGGTATTGTAGTCGTTAATTCCCCAGAAGGAAATACAATTGCCGCAGCAGAACACGCCCTGGCGATGATGTTATCTATGTCTCGCCATGTTGCAGAGGCTAACCAGTCAGTTGTTAGTGGTAAGTGGGACCGTAAAAAGTTTATTGGGGTAGAGGTCTACAAAAAAACTCTTGGTGTTGTTGGTCTAGGTAAAATTGGTTCCCATGTAGCTAAAGTGGCGAAAGCTATGGGTATGAAAATTCTGGCCTATGACCCATTTATCTCTAAAGAAAGGGCAGACCAATTGGGTTGTAATTTGGTAGATATGGATTTATTGATCCAAGAGTCGGACTACATTACTCTCCACATACCTAAAACTGATGAAACTTATCATTCTATTAATGCTGAAACTTTCGCAAAAATGAAGCCCACAGCTCGTATTATTAACTGTGCTAGAGGTGGCATTATTGATGAAGTTGCTTTAGCTGAAGCTTTAAAAGAAGGAAAAATTGCTGGTGCTGCTATAGATGTGTACGAAAATGAACCTCTAGAAGCTGAGTCCCCACTACGAGAGCTAGGACAAAAAATTGTGATGACTCCTCACTTGGGTGCTTCTACTGCTGAAGCTCAGGTTAATGTGGCAATAGATGTTGCGGAACAAATTCGAGATGTGTTGTTGGGGTTACCTGCTAGATCGGCAGTTAATATCCCTGGTATGTATCCAGACACATTAGAAAAACTTAAGCCCTATTTGTTATTGGCTGAAACTCTTGGTAATTTAGTTAGTCAATTGGCAGGTGGACGAATTGATTTTCTGAATGTCCGTCTTCAAGGAGATTTGGCCACTGGAGATAGTAAACCAGTAGTAGTGGCAGCTCTCAAAGGTTTACTCTCTCAAGCTCTGCGAGAGCGTGTAAACTATGTAAATGCTTCAATTGAAGCTAAGGAAAGAGGTATTCGAGTAGTGGAAACTAGGGATGCTTCAGTCCGAGACTATACTGGTTCGTTAGAGTTGGAAGCAAAGGGTTCTCTGGGCGACCATATTGTTAGAGGTGCTTTACTTGGAGAAGATGAGATTCGGATTACTAATATTGATGGATTTCCAATTAATGTCCCTCCAAGTCCTTATATGTTATTGACTCTGCACCGAGATCTGCCGGGAATTATTGGTAAAATAGGTTCGCTCCTGGGTAGTTTTAATGTCAATATTGCCAGTATGCAAGTAGGTCGTAAAATTGTCCGGGGTGATGCAGTGATGGTATTAAGTATTGATGACCCATTGCCGGAAGGAATATTAACTGAAATTCTCAAAGAACCAGGAATTAGGGATGCTTATACAGTTGCTCTGTAGAATTTAGAATTTAGAATTTAGAATTTAGAATTGGTAAATTTACCTTTATATCAGAATTCAGAATTGGTAAATTTACCTTTAATTCCTCTAAATTCTAAATTTTAAATTTCAATTACCTTTAATTCTAAATTCTACATTCTATTTTTATGGCATATAACTGGTGGGAAATTAGAGTATTGTGTCACCCAAGTCTCGAGGAAGTCATTTCTTGGCGTCTAGATTCTAAATTTCAATTACCTTTAATTCTAAATTCTAAATTCTAAATTCTACATTCTAAATTACCTTTAATTCTAAATTCTACATTTTAAATTCTAAATTCTATTTTTATGGCATATAACTGGTGGGAAATTAGAGTATTGTGTCACCCAAATCTGGAGGAAGTCATTTCTTGGCGTCTAGATACTTTTGGTTGCCGGGGTACTGCAAGTCAGGTCAAAGATAATCAGTGTTTGATATTGGCCTATATACCAGAAGAACAGGCTCAAATGTTGGACTTGTCAGCTTTGGCTATAAATTTACGTCAGGATGCCCTATGTATGAATTTACAAATTCCAGCAGTAGATTGGGATTTAATTGAGGAAGAAGACTGGGCAAGTAGTTGGAAACAATATTGGCAACCTCAAGAAATTGGCGATCGCTTTCTGATTCATCCTGCTTGGCTAGATATACCAGAAAATATAGATAGAATTATTCTTCGTTTAGACCCAGGAGCGGCTTTTGGTACAGGAACTCATCCTACTACAGAGTTATGTTTGGAGTCATTGGAAATGCGTTTGGGGTTGGAACCTAACCCAGAAGCTATTATTGCTGATATTGGTTGTGGTAGTGGTATTTTGTCCATTGGTGCAGCATTATTAGGAGTACGTCAGATATATGCAGTTGATATTGACCCACTAGCAATTAGATCCACTATTGGTAATCGGAAATTAAATGATATAACGGCTGAAAAATTAATTGTTGAACATGGGGATATTGAGCATTTAATTAAGTTAGCTTCTGGTCCGGTAGATGGTATAGTTTGTAATATTTTAGCTGAAGTAATTATTGATATAATTCCGCGTATGGAAGCGATCGCTAAACCTAAAACTTGGGGTGTTTTGAGTGGGATTTTATTAGAACAATCTAAATCAATTGCTGATACTTTGGAAGAAAATGGTTGGGTTGTGGCCACTCTTTGGAAACGAGGAGAGTGGTGTTGTTTTAATATTCGACGTTCTTAATCAGTTATCAGTTATCAGTTATCAGTTATCAGTTATCAGTATTTCTGCAATCAGGAGGCAAGAAAATTCAGTTATCAGTTAACTGAAATGACTGAATGGTTGACTTCGGTTAACCACTATAAATTTTTTTTACTTTTTACTTTTTACTTTTTACTTTTTACTTTTGAATTATATTTAGTTATCAGTTATCAGTTAACTGAAATGACTGAATGGTTGACTCCGATTAACCACTATAATTTTTTTCTGACTTTTGACTTTTGACTTTTAACTTTTAACTTTTAACTTTTAACTTTTAACTTTTAACTTTTAACTTTTGACTTAATATTTTTATGCTATATTTTGTGCTGCCGAATGTGGGTTAAAAAAGGAGGCTTCAGACTAAAATTTTTAGGTGAAAGTTTAAGAACGAAGATAAAAATAAATATAACTACTACCATAAAAATATTAACTAGAACTATCAATACTTTTCCTATTCCAGAATTAATACTAGGAAATATCCACAAAGTTGCTAAGAACACCAGTAAAATTTCTATCAAGGCAACAATTGTTCCATAATGTTTTGGGTCCCAATAAGAAATAGGGCTAATAAATCGATAGTTACTTAAAGGGAAAAAATGTCTATGAGCATCATTATTATGTACTGGTAAATCACCCAGAGAATGAAGCACTAAACTAATACAAATAACTTGCATAATTTCCCAGCCAAAATAGTAAGAAATTAGTAATAAAATTATCGCTAAAGGGATAGAATGAAAAGTAGCAACAAAATTTTGTATTAATGGTTGATAATAGGCTTCTGACCAAATTTTTGCTTCTGGTAACCGGACAATAAATTTTGCCCAAAAGTAGAAAATAAAGATTGGAATATCTGGTAAAACTCCACCTATGACAATAGCAAGATTAGCTTGCGGTAATTGTGGTTTAGCAAGAAGAGCTAGATTAATAATGGCATGACTTGGTGTATTCATTAGGAAGAAGTAAGAAGGAAGAAGGAAGAAAGAAGAAGGAAAAGAGATTTGCCGTTGAAGTGAGAAGATGATTTTTTTCACCACTAATAGACATCTCCAAAAATCAAAAATAAAATCAATTATCGTACAGAAATTATCAGTTATTTCCCCCTATTCTCTATTTCCGATTCCCTATTTTCTGGAGATGTCTAATTAAACAGACATGATATAAAACCTGCTTCAACAAAATTCTTGCTATAATAAAAGTTTGAATAATTGGCATTAGTGAATCAACATAAGAATTAAGATATTTGGGCGAACCGTAATCAAGACCTTTAGGGACGTTTCATGCAACGTCCCTACCTATTCCCTATTCCCTATTCCCTATTCCCTAAATTAATTAAAATTAACTATGTCCTTACCTATAGTAGCTATTATTGGCAGACCAAATGTGGGAAAGTCCACAATTGTGAATCGCTTGGCCGGAAATCAAGATGCAATTGTCCATGACGAACCAGGAATAACTCGCGATCGTACTTACCGTAATGCATATTGGCGGGACCGAGAATTTCAAGTTGTAGATACAGGAGGTTTGATATTTGATGATAATACAGAATTTTTACCGTTAATTCGCGAACAAGCTATGGCAGCTCTCACAGAAGCAAGTGTTGCTATTTTTGTAGTAGATGGACAAGTAGGAATGACTGGAGGAGATGAAGAAATAGCTAGTTGGCTCCGTCAACAACCTGTCCCTACCCTCCTAGCGGTTAATAAGTGCGAATCTCTGACAGAAGGACTAACCCAAGCTGCGATGTTTTGGGAATTGGGTTTAGGAGAACCTTATCCCATTTCTGGTATTCATGGCAATGGCACTGGAGAATTATTGGATGAGTTAGTTACCCATTTACCACCTATTGCAGAAATTCCAGAAACAAATGAGATTAGAGTAGCAATTGTTGGTCGTCCTAATGTGGGTAAATCTAGTTTATTAAATGCATTTCTTGGAGAAAATCGTGCAATTGTTAGTCCTATTTCTGGTACGACAAGAGATGCTATTGATACTGTGGTAGAACGTAATGGAAAAACTTACCGTTTGATTGATACTGCTGGTATTAGAAAGAAGAAAAATGTGGAATATGGTGCAGAATTTTTTGGTATTAATAGAGCTTTCAAAGCTATTCGTCGTACTGAAGTTGTTCTGTTTGTAATTGATGCTTTAGATGGGGTAACGGAGCAAGACCAAAAATTGGCAGATCGAATTATTGAGGAGGGTAGAGCTTGCGTTATTGTGGTGAATAAATGGGATGCTGTGGAAAAGGATGCCTATACTATTTATACTTATGAACAAGAAGTAAGGTCGCGACTATATTTTATGGAATGGGCAGAGATGATTTTTATTAGTGCATCTACAGGAAAACGAGTAGAGAAAATTCTAGATTTAATAGATAATGCTGCCAATGAATATCAGCGTCGAGTAACAACTTCAGTGATTAATGAAGTTTTAGAGGAAGCTGTTAGTTGGAATTCTCCTCCAACAAATCGTCAGGGTCGTCAAGGAAAAATTTATTATGGAACTCAAGTGACAAGTAAACCACCAACAATTGCTTTATTTGTGAACGATCCCAAGCGTTTTCCTGATAATTATCGTCGTTATATACAAAGTCAGTTTCGTCAACATTTAGGATTTACAGGAACACCTATAAGATTACTTTGGCGTGGCAAAAAAGCTAGGGAAGTAGAGCATAATACTGTGAATAGAGCAACTCGTGTTTAGGGTTAACGAAGTCAAAAGTCAAAAGTCAAAAGTCAAAAGTTAGAAGTTAGAAGTTTTTTTGTAACGGGGATTTGAGCAACCCTCCAAAAACATCTCGCCTTAAGAGACAGGGTGGCGCGACACAATTATTTTGATAATTAACAGGTAAACGAAGTCAGAATTCAAAAGTCAAAAGTCAAAAGTCAAAAGTTGTTTTTGTAACGGGGATTTGAGCAAGTCTCCAAAAACATTTCGCCTGGGGTTGCGCGACCCAATTATTTTGATAATTAACAGGTAATTGTTAAAGTTAACGATTAATATATTTGCCAGTTTTTTTAGGTGCATCTCATATTTGCAAAAATACTTTTTTCCTATATATTCCCTGTTCCCTATTCCCTATTCCCTATTCCCTATTCCCTGCTATAAAACCTAAATAAAAATGGATTTACTACGATCGCTTCCTCTAGGACTATACTTAGAAAAACCCATAACATGGCTACATAAACTCGACCCTAGAGTTAAATTAATCTGGCTAATGAGCTTTCTAATTAGCCCAGTTTTGAGTAGTTCCATCTGGCGTTTAATATTAGTAGCTATGTTAATTGTATTAACATTTAGTGCCTCAATTCCTTTACGAGTTTGGAAACAACAAATGGGTTGGTTGCTCACATTTTGTTGTTTAGTTTTTGTCATGAGTGCAGCTATTGCCCCTGATGGACTTTCAATTAACTATCAACCCCGTTTACCAAAAGATGAACTAACCTTTGCTGAACAAACTAATTTACCACCAGAACCAGAAGCGAAAAATTTTTCCAATTTTTTTGGATTGGTAAAAACAGAAACTTCAACTGAATCAAATTCTGAAACACAACAGCAAAAACCAACTGAATTACCTCAACCTACCTCTTATAGGTACGTTCTTTTTCAACAAAGACCACTGACTATAACTCGTCGTTCAGTAGATTTAGGTATTAGGATTGCCACCTTATTATTTACCGTGATTTATAGCACAAACTTATATCTTTTAACCACAGGAGCAGAAGAAATTACAGCAGGTATAGAAGACCTAATGCAACCTCTGAATAAATTAAATTTACCTGTAACAGAAATAAGTTTAACTTTAACCTTATCTTTAAGATTTATTCCCCTAGTTTTAGAGGAGATACAAAATTTAGTTCGTTCAGTTAGAACTAGGGCAATTAACTGGAAAAAACTAGGACTGCGACAAGCTTCTCAGGTGTGGTTAATAGTAGCAGAAAGACTATTAGAAAATTTGCTATTACGAGCAGATCAAATTGCCAGTGCAATGAAAGTGCGAGGTTTTACAACTCCCGATCAACATAAAGTAGAATGGCACGATCTAAAGCTAAAGGTATGGGACTGGTTAATATTGGTTTGCTTAGTGTTATTCTGGTGGGTTAGATTAGTTTGGGGAGGACAAAGTTAAAACAAAATTATATATTCTTTATAGATAATTATTTATCTGGTATCGTTATCTTAAGTAAAGTGCAAAACTTTCAATAAAGTACTATGCGATACTTAATCACTGATTTATATTGTTGATAATTTGAAGCAAAAATTATAGGTTGATATTCGAGTTGAATATTACATAATTATAATTTCAGAAAATATATTTTCTGGGTCTATTTAATTCTAAGAGAATTTAATAATTTACAGAAAAAACAAAAATCATTATTTATCTGTTAAGCTGTAAAATCTAAAATCTAAAGCAATTAGGGGCTTTCAATTGACAAAGGCCACTAAGTTATTTAAAAATCCTGTCATTATCTGCTGATTTTTAAGCCTAAATGACTAACGAAACTTACATGAACCATCCTAACTTTGGCCTTTTATACAGGGTGTGCTTAGTTGAGGATAACAAAGAATTGTTTACGACTCTCTATGCTCAACGCTTATTTTTTTTAGTGACAAATGGAATAGGAGGTATTAAATTTGAACCTTTAGGCCGCTCAGATGCACGTTTAATGGTGGAAATACGCCTCCGCCAACTGCGTCGAAATGGTCCAGCAGTTGAATACCAAAAACTTCAGACAGTTCACAAAAATACTTTTCAATAATTAAGCTGTTCTCTGTTTCTACTCAAGTAAAGTAAAGTTAACTATATTGTCCGGCCTAATCTTGAAGAAGGCAGAAGGGAAAATTGCATGGGTATAGTCAACGACCGCCCACGCGTGTGTCTGATCGCCCCAAACAATTTTAAGCACCCTCCTTGACCGAAAATTTTGGGTAGTTACCAATGGATAATTGATAATTGATAATTGATAATTAATAATTAATCCCCATTTGGTTTAAAGCCTCTCCTTTTAAGGAGAAAAAAGCGGTCGTTTGCTTCGCAACGCTGACGCGAAACGCGACAGCGGAACGGAGTTCTATCTTCGCAGCGCACCCGTTGGGTGGGATGGCGAGGTCTCGGAGCTGGCCGACCATCGACCAAGAGAAGAAATCAGATTTCCTGATATTCAATTCCATTTCTGTTAACAGTTAACACCCGAGGTAATTATCCATTATTCATTATCCATTATCAATTAATGAAGCCTCCTCTTCTAAGAGGATAAAAAAAAGAAGATTCTGTATTTCAATCCCAATGGTCCAGTTAGAGGCACTGATAACTGATAACTGATAACTGAAATGACGGTGGGGTATTAAGCCCGCCACAGATAAAGATAATAAAAAATTCTCAAATCTCAAGATAAAATGGTTGAGTCCATTACTGAACGTATTACTAAAATCCGCTCCAACTTACCTGCATCAATACGCTTAATTGCTGTAACTAAACAGGTATCAGTTGATGCTATTCGTACTGCTTATGCAGCAGGAATAAGAGATTTTGGAGAAAATAAAGTTCAAGAAGCAGAAGAAAAGCAAGCCCAACTACAAGATTTACCAGAGATTACCTGGCATCTGATTGGCCACTTGCAATCTAATAAAGCAGCAAAAGCCTTACAGCAGTTTCAATGGATTCATTCTGTAGATAGTTTAAAATTGGCCCAGCGCCTGGACCGTTTAGCAGAAGAGTTATCTTGTAGTCCTAATATTTGCCTGCAAGTCAAAATTTTACCCGACCCTAATAAGTATGGGTGGAGCATACCAGAATTAATTAGTGACTTACCACAGTTAAATCAATGTCAAAATCTGAAAATTAAGGGTCTAATGACTATCCCACCCCAAGGATTAGACCATGGGCAAACCTTATCAGTATTTGAGAAGACTCAGGAATTAGCCCAGGAAATTAGCAAAAAAAATTTGTCTAGTCTAAATATCCAAGAACTTTCAATGGGAATGTCAGAAGATTATAATCTAGCCATAACTGCTGGTACGACTATGGTTAGACTAGGTAGAATTCTATTTGGAGAGAGGAGGATAACACACAAGAAGATTGAAAGTTCCTAGCCTTTAGGCAAAGGATGAAAATGACGGTGCGGGTTAACGAAGTCAGAAGTCAGAAGTCAGAAGTCAGTAGGGGCGTTAACGATAGTTATGCGAAGCAAACGGCCGTTTGCTGGCGCATAGCTGACGCTAACGCCCGTACAGAAGTTAACCCACCCCTAACCCTCCCAATCCACCCCTAACCCCGACCGTGGAGGGGAAGTAGGGGATTTGATCCCCGCTCCAAAAATATTGCGCCTTAAAAGGCGGGGTTGCGCGACCCATATTATGATAAATCCGGCCAAGTGATAGAATTAAAGTTTGAATAAGGGGTTCATTTGCACCTGGAACTATCCTAGTACAGAGAAATTCCGGCAATTAACGAAGTCAGAAGTTAGAAGTCAGATAGGGGAGCCGTTGGTAGGGCTATGTAGAGAAGTTGTTTTTGTAACGGAGATTTGAGCAAGCCTCCAAAAACATTTCGGCATTTCCCAGGGGGGTTGCGCGACCCAATTATTTTGATAAATCTCTAGGTGATAGTTAAGAATAAGAAGCAATGTATATTTATTCCATTGTGTAGCATCTGCTTAAAATGCTTGTATCTTTAATTATCGGGAGAAGTCATTAAATCTGAAGACTTATGATTGTCCACCATCTAGCTTGTCAATAGACCGCGACTTGAATGGGTCAATTAATTTAAAAAAGCGAGTGCGGTCTTGGCGAAGTTTCCTACGGGGCGTCTACTGTGCGGAAGTAATTCCGTACACAGCCCCTCCAGAATATCAGACACACTCAAGAGGTGCGGTCGGCTTGACCGTTTTGGCTGTCGCCGACATAGAAAATGCCTGTGGATGAGTAACTGCCGACGGTCTCACAAGAAGCAGGAAGTAAACAGCCTCCTAGGTCGGAGCTACGCAATCAATTCGTCACTGTTTGTGACGTGTTGTGTCAGTTTTATGAAGCAGAAGTCAAAAGGACTGATATGCTATCAAATACAACTTAAAGAGTAAAAATAGTAGTAAACTACCAGCGATTAAGCTACCTTGGGACAATAGTCCGAATTAGACAGTAGCGAAGGAGTAATTTAATTGTGAATAGTCTTTTTTCCAAACTAAAACATTTTGTGGGACTCAACGAACAAGTTGAGTACGAATATGATTACGATGAAGTGGAAGGAGAAGAATATCAAAGTGTTTATCCTCCACAACAAGAAGCTCCTGCTGCTGTACCAGTAGTAGAAGAGGAAAGTCGCAATAGTCGCCGATTAAGAAATAGGGCCACTGCTGCGACAACAACAACAAGCAGCACAGGTGTTACTGGAGCTGTAAAATCAGAATCTGGAATGGGATCGGTTATGAATAATGTAATTGGAATGCCTGGCGCTTTAAATGGAATGTCTGAAGTTGTGGTTATGGAACCACGAACTTTTGAAGAAATGCCTCAAGCAATTCGTGCTCTACGGGAGCGCAAGTCCGTGGTTTTAAATTTGACCATTATGGACCCAGACCAAGCTCAAAGGGCAGTGGACTTTGTAGCAGGTGGTACTTATGCTCTGGATGGTCATCAAGAACGCATCGGAGAAAGTATTTTTCTGTTTACACCAAGCTGCGTACAAGTCAGAACTCAAGCAGGTGTAGTCAACGAGACGCCTCAGGCTCAACCACGCCCTCGTGTGGGAACTTCTGGGTCTCAAGTTTGGCAACCGGAGCAAGTTCAGATGATGCAATAATAGCTAGTGCTGCTACGCGGAAGTCAAAAGTCGTAGGGGCGTTAACGATAGTTATGCGAAGCAAATGGTGGTTTAAAGGTCAATTTGGGTAAGTCCTAATCAATTCACTCTAAGGATGTCACAAATAGTCTGCAACTGATGATGTGGAATAATAGGCTGAAATTATTGTTTAGTTAAAACTTTAAGTCTATCAACTTTTACTTCTGACTTTTGACTTCTGACGTCCGTGAAACGGTATAGGAACCCATCCCTAATTCCCTATTCATCTTGAAAATTTGGTAAGTGGGAAACCACTGTCTTTTAAGCAGTGGATGGAAATGACCCGACTGGTTTTAACCCGAACAGGACTTACGCACGGACACTAAATCAAGTGAGGGCGCAATTCGGAGCTTGGCGCTAGCCAATGCCATTCGCCCCTACATCTAGGGTTTTCAAGGTTAATTTGCGTAAGTCCTGCCGAAGATATTCTTGATGTCAAGTCTCCTTATTACAGGAGGTACTGATAGCGTAGCTCCTCCGCTAGGAGGCTAACTGATAACTGATAACTGATAACTGAAATGGCAACTGCAAAATTTGGTTTAATTGGTGGTGGGGTAATGGGTGAAGCTTTATTATCCCGACTGCTCGAACAGAAAATTTATCAACCCTCAGAAATTTTAGTTAGTGACCCGCAGCAACAAAGGCGGGATTTTTTAGCACGGGAATATGGTGTAGAGGTAACTACTGATAATCGTTTGGTTGTTACTTCTACAACTGAAGCTTTGTTACTGGCGATTAAACCTCAAATATTTGATACCATAGCATCGGAATTGGCAGACTGGCAAGTTGGTGGCGAGACTATATTGGTAATTTCAATTATGGCAGGTGTACCTCTGCAAAGTTTGGAGGCAGCTTTCCCATCGAGACCTATGGTAAGAGTTATGCCTAATATTCCAGCAACAGTAGGTGCAGGAATGAGCGCGATCGCTCCTGGTAAGCATATTAAACCGGAACATCAAGAGTTAGCTACTCGCATTTTAGAGTCGGTAGGAAAGGTAGTGGAAGTTCCAGAAACTTTAATGGATGCAGTTACAGGTTTATCTGGTTCCGGACCTGCTTATGTGGCAATTTTAATTGAGTCCTTGACAGATGGGGGAGTTCATGCTGGTTTACCTAGAGCGATCGCTTATCAGTTAGCATTGCAAACAGTTTTGGGTACGGCAGTTATGTTACAGGAGTCGGGAATGCATCCCGCACAGTTGAAAGACCGGGTAACAAGTCCTGGAGGAACAACTATTGCCGCAGTTGCGGAATTAGAAAGTTTGGGTTTTCGTTCTGCTTTAATTGAAGCAGTCATGGCGTCAAAAGAAAGGTCTCAAGAGTTAGGGAATAGTTAAATAGGGGTAGGGGTGTTGCATAAATGCGGGGTGATTTGAATAGTCTTTCTTGTGGAATGGGCATCTTGCCCGTTCCCGTTCCTGATATTTTCACCGCAGTAGTGGACTTTATTTCCTCCTGACTTCTGGCTCCTGACTCCTCCCTTATTAACAGGACTTACGCACGGACACTAAATCAAGAGGGCGAATGCCATTCGCCCCTACATATGGCGTTTTCAAGGTGAATTTGTGTAAGTCCTGATTAAAACACAATTGTGGGATGAACTAACTCAAAACCTTCATCCCTCAATTTTTTATTTGATACTCTGGCATTAAAAGGTCGCATTGATGAGGGGGAACCATCCCAAGAAACTTTTTCTAAACCTTGATATTTATGTAAACCATCCAGTAATTCTTTACCTTTCATTGGTACATCATTAACTAAGTTGTAAATACCCTGCAACTGTCTGTCTCTGGCAAATTCTACAGCACCGACGATATCATCTAAGTGAATCCAATTAGTGACATCATCACCAGTACCAGGGCGAGTTTTGCCTCCCCACCTACTAAAAATTTTTATTAGCTCTCTACCGGGACCGTAAATTCCCCCTAAACGGAGAATACAAACTCGTTGTTGGGGAGTGGATGCAGATAATAACACCTGTTCAGTTTCATGGAGAATTTTTCCGTTGTCAGTGGAGGGGTTAGCAGGGGTATTTTCATCTACCCACTCACCATTTGTGTCGCCATAAACTGAGTAACTACCTGTGTAAATTACTTGTTGAATATTGGGAGCTTTTTTAAGAGCAGTAACTAGGGTTTGGGCAGTTTCTAGATAGGTTTTTCTGTACCCAATGCCAGTGCGATCGCGATTTCCTACACTCAATAATACTATTTCTTGATTTTGCAGTACATTCTCGATCGCGTTATGGTCATGGCCTTTCATTACTACTACTTGTGAGGTTATATTTTTTAGTTCTGAAACTTTTTCTGGAGTAGTAGTAGTCACTGTTACTTGATGACCGTTTTGACTCCACAGTTTGGCAACTTTAGTGCCTACATAACCACAACCGATAATTGCTATTTTCATTATGTTCTCTCAAATATCATTTTTAGCATATATAGCAGGAAACAGGCAACAGGGAACAGGCAACAGTGGGAAAAGTATTTCTCTGTCTAAGGTTCACCATCAATCTATGTCCCAACCAACTTGGCTATACTATTGTAAAGTAATTTATGTTTGAATATGCACAATTTTTAACCTGAGAAAGTGTTCACCAAAATATTAGAGTTATATCATGTCCGGATAAGAGCGTGATCAAAAAACTTTCTCCTTTTCCTCCTCTTTATTCTTTACTTCTTCTTTCTTCCCTCCTGACTCGGTCCTTCCCCTCCTGAGAGGGGTTAGGGGTGGGTTGACTCCTGACTCCTCCGTCATTTATTTATAAGTATTCAACCAGACATGATATTAGAAGTAAGCTAAGAATCATTTAGGATGGCTATATGTACTACTCAAAAATATCTAAAAGATAAAACAATGCTATTTAGACAACTATTTGACCTAACAACAAGCACTTATACTTATCTCCTTGCTGACCAAGCAACTAAGGTAGCAGTTTTAGTCGATCCAGTTCTCGAACAGGTGGAACGAGACTTGAAATTATTAACAGAGTTAGAATTGCAACTACGCTATTGTCTGGAAACCCATATTCATGCTGACCATATTACAGGAACTGGTAAACTAAAGACTGCAACAGGATGCTTAGGTGTTGTACCGAAAAATGCTCAGGTGACTTGTGCCGATCGCTTTCTCGAAGATAAAGAAATATTGGCAGTGGGAGAAATTCAGATTCAGGCGATCGCGACTCCTGGTCATACTGATAGTCATCTTGCTTATTTAGTAAACAACAAATACCTATTAACAGGAGACTCTCTGTTGATTAGAGGGTGCGGTCGTACAGACTTTCAAGGTGGGGATGCAGGGGTGTTATATGATGTGGTTACTCAAAAGTTATTTACTCTTCCTGATGATACTTTGGTTTATCCAGGTCACGACTACAAAGGTCAGACTGTTTCTAGCATTGGGGAAGAAAAACGGTTTAACCAGCGTTTTGTAAGTCGCGATCGCCTTGATTTTATTCAACTTATGGCCAGTCTAAATTTATCGAACCCGAAAAAAATAGCAGAAGCTGTTCCAGCAAATCAAAATTGTGGACAGCTTAAGAATTAGCTCTTATATCATGTTCGGTTGAATACTTATAAATAACTGAGCGAGGAGTCAGGAGTCAGTCCTCAGGAGTCAGGAGGGAAGAAAGGAGAAAAATCAAGATAATTTCAGTATTTATTCGGTATTGTCAGTTCTGAAATTTTATTTATAACTGATTATCCGTTAGCGTAGCTCCCCCTCCGGGGAAACATGATATTACTGATCTAATCTAAAAGCATTGACATATAAAGACAAGTGCCTTTTTGGGGTCCAAAAAAGTACCTGGTTTTCAGCTCTTCATGCTTATGCATATTAGTATTTTAGGCTCATAGTTGGGCAGAAAAATCCCAAATTGACAATTCTTATATCATGTCCGGATAAGAACGTGATGAAAAAACTTATCATGAGTGCTTCAACAGTAAATCTTTCTATTTTTCCTACTCCCCCGCTCCCCTACTCCCCGTACGGACGTTGCATGCAACGTCCCTACCCGCTCCCCTACTATCTTAATTATAAGTATTCAACCGGACATGATATTACTCCTACCTCCTCGCTCATTCCAATTTCTCCTGACTCCTGAGGACTGACTCCTGACTCCTTCTTCTAAGAAGGATGAAAATAATCATAAATTTGCTGCGCCAATTTCGGTCCGACTCCTGATACTTCTGCCAACTGCTGCACCGTTGCCATCCGAATATAATCAACAGAATGAAAATGTCCCAATAACAATTTTTGTCGATGATGTCCCAAACCAGGAATCTCATCTAGGCGCGATCGCTTCATTCTTTGACTTCTTTTATCTCTATGGAAACTTACGGCAAACCGATGTGCTTCATCTCTCAATCTCCGCAATAACTGTACTCCTGGTTGTTCCGCATTAGTTGTTAATGGTAGGGACTCCCCAGGTAGAAAAATTTCCTCTCGTTGCTTTGCTAAACTCACCACCCGCACTTCTTCTAATAATTCCATTTCTTGCATCACTGTCATCACTGCTGAAAGTTGCCCTTTTCCACCGTCTATCATTATTAAGTCTGGTTTTTCTGTAGTTGGTTGTTTTTCATAGTCGCGAAACCGTCTTTGAATAACTTCTGCCATACTAGCAAAATCATCAGAATGACCAGACTGCACTTCTGGGTTTTGAATTTTGTAATGTCGATAATGTTGTTTTGCTGGCAAACCATCAATAAAAACGACTCGCGATGCTACTGCATCTGAACCTTGAATGTGGGAAATATCATAGCCTTCAATACGGTGGGGTAATTCTGCCATATCTAATATTTCTGCCAGGTCTGTCATTGCTGCAGTGTTGCGATCGTTCATTTTATTCAACCGTGCTAACTCATATTCAGCGTTCTTTTTTACCATTTCTATTAATTCTGCTTTTCCCTGACGTTGAGGTACGAAAATTTCTACTTTTTTACCTTTCTTTTCTGTTAACCAATTTGTCAAAAATTCACTTTCTAGTAATTCATGTTGTACAACAATTTCTACGGGAATTTCTACAGATTCTACTGTTTGATAATGTGATTCTAAAACCCGTTGTAAAATTGTTCCTAATTCTCTACTTTCTCCAGTTACTAAATTGGGTGTTTCAGCAATAAATCCTAATCTACCAACTAATTTACCTGCTCGAATTTGGAATAATTGAACGCAAGCAAATTTATCATTGCCAGCTAAGGCAATTGCATCTCTGGAAACTCTATCGTCTGGCAAGGAAACTTTTTGGTCGGCATTTAGAGAATCTAAACCTTTAATTTGGTCGCGAATAGCTGCTGCTTTTTCAAAATTTAAAGCTTCTGCTTCTTTTGCCATTTGAGTATTCAATATATCAATTAATTCTCCTGTTCGACCTTGAAAAATCATTGCGACTTTTTGCACAATTTTATGATATTTATCTGGTGTAATTAATGTCTGACAAACTCCCGGACAGCGACCAATATCATAGTTTAGGCAAGGGCGGTCTTTAAATAAAGGTTTTGGTCGTTGGCGTAGAGGAAAAATTTGTTTGACTAAATGTAAGGTATTTCTTAAAAGTCTCGTATCTACATAAGGACCGTAATAACGGTCTTGAGCTTTACCTAATCGTCGTTTTCTAGTAATAAAAACTCTGGGGTAATCTTCTGACCAAGTTATACATAAATATGGATATTTTTTATCATCTTTGAGTAAGACATTAAAATATGGTTGATGCTGTTTAACAAGATTAGCTTCTAGAGCTAAAGCTTCTGCTTCTGTATCTGTGACAATAAATTCAATTTCTACTACTTGTTGTACCATTAATATGATACGATGACTGTGGTTTTTGCTTTCTCGAAAATAGGAGCGAACTCGGTTTCTTAGCTTTTTTGATTTACCAATATAAAGCAGGCGATCGCTACCATCGCGCATTAAATAGACTCCTGGAGTTTGGGGGATTTCTTTGAGGCGATTTTCTAAACTTTCTGAGTCTTTTACTAGGGGTAAAGTTTTAGTTTTCATATTTATTATCCTAACTGTTAAACAATTAATAATTAATTAGCTATTGATTCTATTCCGTAATTTACATTATACTCTATCTAATAATTTTGTTTAGCATCAATTATTTATAGCAGTCGAAGTAAAGGTTAGGACAGGTCAAAAGCTTAAAACTCAGACAACGTAATACTTTTCCTTCTTCCTTCTTCCTTCTTCCTTCTTTCTTCTGCTATATAACTTTATTAAACATTCAAATAGTTGATAAAAAAATAATTAATTTTCTCCAATTTTTCAAAGATAAATACTCTTTCAGCAATTAAAAATTAATAATTACCTCTTCTTAAAACGGATAGGATTGACTAAAAGGATTTTTTTTGATTCTCTTAGTCTATTGGATATGGCGTTTGCTACCTTTCCGTAAGGAAAGCGTCCCGGAGGGAACGGAAACCCGCTCTTATCAGAGCCGCTCCGAATTGCGCCATCCCACCCTACGGGAAGCTCCGCTACGACCGCTTTATCCCCTTAAAAGGGTCGGCTTCAAGGGGTGAATTGTTGAATAAATAATTATTAACTATCAACTCTTAATTATTCATTATTCATTATTAATTATTAATTATTAATTATAAAAGGGTCGGCTTCAAGGGGTGAATTGTTGAATGAATAATTATTCATGATAAAAGGGTCGGCTTCAAGGGGTGAATTGTTGAATAAATAATTATTAACTATCAACTCTTAATTATTTATTATTCATGATAAATTATTCATGATAAAAGGGTCGGCTTCAAGGGGTGAATTGTTGAATGAATAATTATCAACTCTTAATTATTAATTATTAATCATTCCTGATAAAAGGGTCGGCTTCAAGGGGTGAATTGTTGAATAAATAATTATTAACTATCAACTCTTAATTATTAATTATTAATTATTCCTGATAAAAGGGTCGGCTTCAAGGGGTGAATTGTTGAATGAATAATTATTAACTATCAACTCTTAATTATTAATTATTAATTATTCCTGATAAAAGGGTCGGCTTCAAGGGGTGAATTGTTGAATGAATAATTATTAACTATCAACTCTTAATTATTCATTATTCATTATTAATTATTCATGATAAAAGGGTCGGCTTCAAGGGGTGAATTGTTGAATGAATAATTATTAACTATCAACTCTTAATTATTCATTATTCATTATTAATTATTAATTATTCGGTAAACCTAAAAAACTACTCGTCGAATATGTAAAAAATTTGATTTTCAGTTAAAGTTATTTCATATATATATCAGGCTCAGGAAAATGAGTAATAACTTGAATCAAATCCGTCCGCTGGATACTACCTTTGCGAAATCATCTTCTCTATCTACTACCCCTGTTCTCAATAGCCTTGAAGGGGTCAAAGAATACTTACTATATGGTGAAGTACAATTGAGAATAGCAGCAGTTTATGAAACCCTCAAATACGGAGATTTAGGACTAGATTTGTTACTCATGGCCTTGCAAGACCAGTCAATAGAAGTGCAATGGGCTGCATATTCAATACTCTTAGAACAACAACAACCTAAAGCTAAATTGGCATTGTCCCAATATACTTGGGATATATCTAAACTACAAGAGCTATACGCTACAGGAAAACGGAATTTTATCCGAGCTAACATGAGGGGAGCAACCCTTAATGGGTTAGACCTACAAGGTATAAATTTCAGTTTTGCCTATTTAAAAAATGCCGATCTAAGTAGTATTCATCTTAGAGATGCTGACCTCACAGAAGCTAATTTAAGAAGTGTTAATCTGAAGGATGCTAACCTCAAAAATACTAATCTTGAAAATGCTAATCTTAGCCTTGCCAAACTCAGGGGTGTTAACCTAACTAATGCTAATTTAACTAATGCAAACCTTAGTGGTGCAGATCTAAGTCTTGCTAACCTAAATAATGCTAACTTAACTAATGCAAATCTTCATGGTGCAGACTTAAGAGGTAGTAAATTTAGAGGTACAAATCTCAAGGGTACTAAACTAAATAAGGAAACAAAATTCGATCGTAAATGGTTATTAATCTGGGAAATTGTTAATCAGCAAGCTATTAATAAAGACCTGAGAAATATTCGTCTAACTAGCATCGACATTGAAGGTGTAAATCTGAGTAATTCTAACTTCAGTGGCGCTCAACTTAGAAAAGTGAATTTGAGTAATTCTAACCTCAGTGGCAGTAACTTTAGTGCTGCCAAACTTATAAGTATTAATCTCAAAAATACTGACTTTAGTAATACTAATTTAACTGGTGTAAATTTGAGTGATGCTGACCTCAGTTATGCAAATCTCTTCAATGCTGACCTCAGTCATGCAAATATTAGTGACGCTAACCTTGACTACGTTAACCTCCGAGAAACAAAAATAAATTATTTGACAAAAATAGACCAGAAATGGCATTTGGTCTGGAAAATTGTTAACCAGCAACCCATAAATAATAATCTCAAAGGAATCAACCTCAGTCGCTCCGACCTTCGAGGTGTTGACCTAAGCAATATTAACCTCCGGAGTGCTAACCTAGAAGGAGCGAATTTTGGGATGTGCGATCGCAATGTTCTCTATTGCCAAATCCAAAATATTGATAGCAGCTACTACAGTCACTCAAATCTCAGAAGAGTCAACCTTTGTAACGCTAACTTGAAAGGAGCTAACCTAATTGGAGCTTATTTAGAGGAGGCCAACTTGAGTGTGGCTAATTTAATGTCAGCTCAACTCAACTGTGCTGAAATGAGCGGTGCCAACCTGACTGCTGCTGACCTTAAGGATGCTGAAATGAGCGGTGCCAACCTGACTGCTGCTGACCTCAGTGCTGCTGACCTCAGTGCTGCTAACCTGACTGCTGCTGACCTGACAAATGCTCATCTGAGTGCAGCTAAATTTTGCAATGCTCAACTTAATAGCGCTAAAATGAACCAAGTCGATTTGAGTACAGCTAATCTCACCAATGTTAATCTCACTAATGCTAAACTCCATCATGCCAATCTTCGTAATGCCGATTTAACAGGTGCTATTCTGAAGGGAGTAGATTTGACCAATGCTGACCTTAGTCATGCTCGCCTAGAAAATGTCGATCTTAGTCATGCTCAACTTAAGGGTGTAAGACTCAGTGAAACAACTAGACTTGACCAAAAATGGTATATTGTTTGGGACATTGTTAATCACAAAATACAAGGAAGAAACTTACAAGGTAATGACCTCAGTAATGCTCAACTAAATCGTGTCGATCTCAATCGTGCCAACCTCAGCAATGCTAATCTCTGTGGTGCTAGTCTACGAGTAGCAGCTCTGTGGGATGCAAACCTAGAAAATGCCAATATTAGCAATGCTAACTTGGGTGGTGTGAATCTTAGTGGTGCTAACCTCAAGGGTGCTAACCTCAGTGGAAGTGATCTTAATCGTGCCCACCTTTGGCATACTTATCTAAGTGATGTCAATCTTAGTGGTGCTAACTTGATGGGAGCTGACTTGTGGAGTGTTGACTTGGATGGTATCGATCTTAGTGGGGTTAACTTGAGTTATGCCAACCTCAGTTATGCTAATCTCAAAAATGCTAACCTGATTGGAGCTAATCTTAGTCGCGCGAATCTTAGTTGTGCAAATCTCAATGGTGTTAATTTCAGTGACGCGAATTTAAGTGGTACTAATTTTAGTGATGCTCATATTAATAATTGTATATTACCTAATTGAAAGAAATTAGATAGAATAGAGCATTGACTTAATCAAAGAATAACGATATAATACGTATTTAAGCATACTTTTATACAGGCAGCGCTCACCCGTACATGAAATCCATTAGAACCAAACTCAAATTAAATAATAAGCAGAAAACTCTGATGGCTCAACACGCAGGCTATAGCAGATGGTGTTATAATTGGGGTAAAAGGTTTGTGGAACGCAGCATATAAGAATGGTTATAAGCCTAATGCTCGTAAGCTCAGGGAAGTTTTTACTAATCACACAAAACCTCTTTATCCTTGGATGAAAAACTTGTCCTCTAGGGTTTATCAATACGCTTTTCCTACGGAATGCTGCGCAAACATTAACTTAGGTGAAGCATTTAAAAGATTCTTTCAAGGGTTAGGTAAACACCCAAAGTTTAAGAAGAAAGGTAGGTCTGATTCCTTTCCTTCGGAATGCTACGCAAACACAATTGATAGTTGTGGAAAACCAATAGAATTAAACGGATGGAGTCACAAATTACCTTTTATTGGTATTGTCAGAACTTATGAACCGATTGAAGCAACAACTAAAAAAATAACTATTAGTAGACAAGCTGGTGATTGGTATCTTAGCTGTAGCTATGAATTTCATGCCATCACCACACCCAAAACAACTGATGTAATTGGTGTAGATTTAGGTGTAAAAACCTTAGCTACTTTAAGTGATGGAAAAGTGTTTGAAGGTGTGAAATCCTATCATAAATTTGAAGCTAAGTTATCTCGGTTGCAATACCTAAATCGTCATAAAGAGGTGGGTTCTGCTAACTGGAAGAAGGCACAACTGAAGATAGCCAAGTTGCATGGAAGGATAGCTAATATCCGTCATGACGCACTTCATAAATTGACAACATACGCAAGCCTTGAACCACGGCACGGTCTCAATTGAAGATTTGAACGTCAGCGGAATGCTAGCCAACCATAAGCTAGCTAAATCTATAGCCGACCAAGCTTTTTATGAATTCAGGCGACAGCTTGAATATAAATGCCAGTGGTACGGTTCTGAGTTAGTAGTAGTTGACAGGTTTTTTCCATCATCAAAAACTTGCTCAAACTGTGGTCACGTCCAAGATATGCCCTTAAATCTAAGGACTTATAATTGCTCTGATTGTGGGTTGTCAATCTTATTGAGATTTAAACGCCAGTATAAATTTAAGAAATGCGGTCGGCTCGACCGTGAATGCCTGTGCATGAATGCCTGTGGATGAGTAACCGCCAACGGCCTCAATAGAAGCAGGAAGTAAACATCGGGTTGTTACTTTATGTAACGCTTTGTATCAGTTTTATAGAGCAGAACGATAATTAGTTGATAGTAAAGTAAAAATTATCATTTACAGGACTTACGCAAAGACACTATTCTATGTTGGTCTAGGTTTGTTGTGCCACGCACTCTCTTTGTGCAACAAAACCTCCTGATACTGTAAAAATCACCTAGTCAAAAAACAATTAAACTAAAAAATTAAACGATGAGCAGATGCAACAACGCCTTCTGAATTCTATATTACTTTTTGCGGTAGATTAGAAACGTTTCATCCTATTAATCTTAGACATATTTATAAGCTCGCCTCGCCGTCACTGGGTTAAACTGAGTATCCACAAATTCCACTGGATTGTAAGTCTCAATCCACAAATGCGCCCCACAATCTAAAGGTTGATAGGGTTTGTAAACTATACGACAATCACCCTTAAGAACTATCTGATACCCCAAATCATTACGGTTTCTCTGCTTTACAGATACTACTGGTTTCAATTGATCGGGAGTCATTAGAGGATCGTGCTTAATTCTCTTGCCATTTTTTTTAATTTTCTGTTGATTGACATGAATTATCGTCGGTTTCTTTCGTTCCTGATGACACCAAATACCTTTGGGACCTCTTGTACCTGGTACCACCACAGGCATTTTCCGCTGACCATAAACAGGAATTTTCCAAAATCCTTTATGCTTATAAGCACCTCTAATTCTACCTTGAGAAAGTAGAACTCTTACTCGTTGACAACAAATACCTAATAAAAAAGCAGCTTCTCTAGTTGTAATAGTAGTCATTTGTACTATAGCACTATAGTTTTTATATAATACTAATTATAATTTTATACTTCTCAAGTATAGTCATCCAATGTGCGAAAATGTGTAGCAAATGTAACATATGGCAACGTTGAAACCTTTAATGATTGAAGTAAATAAAGCTTTAGAAAGTCTGATCAGGTAGAAATAATTATACAAGAATGGTATTAAACTGCTCAAGAATTAGGACGATAAATTCCGACACCAAAAATACAGTCAATATTGACATAGATAAAACAGGCGATCGCTACTTTATTTTTTGGTGCATAATGTGGATTAATAAGTAGCCTTCTTCCTTCTTATTTCACAAAAATATCTGACATTAACTGTTGCCAAATATCTGAATTTGTTAAATCATAAGCATCAAATTCATAACCATATTGTTGATAAAGACTATTAAAACTATCAATCCAATGATAAATAGTTTCTGTCATCGATAAAGGAGTATATTTTACAGCTTGTCGTAGATATTTACTCATCTCAACTAAATTCTCATTTCGATGCGCCTGCCATGCTAACCAACTCAAAGTATAATAACGAGATTTTCCCTCTAATTTACGAATAGATGTTGATAAATTTGGTCTGCTAAAAAAGTTATCTAAAACAGCCATCATACTAACAGCTTGATGGGTAGATTTTCTAGTAGCATTCCGATGATGTTGACGATAACAATAAGTAACTTTTGGCAACCAAACTGCCTCACAACCATTTACAGATAAACGCAATACTAAATCGATATCTTCTCCATGATGCCAACGAGTATCAAAACCTCCTGCACTTTTTATCCAACTCCGACGAAACATCATAGAGATAGTTACAGGTTTCCAAACTACCCAAGTTTCTAAGTCTAATTCTAGGGAGCCATGCCATAATTCTATATCGGAAATTTTCTCCCCTTTTTCATTAATTAAACGCCACCCACTATGCACAATACCAAGAGAAGGGCGAGTATCAAAAATAGCTACCTGTTTTGCCAATTTATCTGGTAGAAAAAAGTCATCAGCATCCAGAAAAGCAATAAATTCTCCCCCCGCCATTTCTAAACCTAAATTTCGGGCGTGGGATACTCCTTTATTTTCTTGATAAACATAGCGAATTTTATCTAAATAAGGTTCTAAAACTTCGCGAGTATTATCCGTAGAACCATCATCAATTACGATTATTTCATAAGAGGTATAAGTCTGATTAAAAACGCTGGCGATCGCTTCTAATATATAGTGGGCATTATTATAGGTGGCAATAATTACGCTGACTCTTGGTGTTACTGGATTAAAAATATTACTAATTAATTTTTTCCACTCTGGTAATTGACTAAAATTATAGGCATTAAATTTATTTCCTTCTTGACGAGCAAGTTTGCTAAATAATTCTATCCAAGTATAAATTGCTTCTGTAGTAGAGGCGGAAGTATAAGTTAAAGATTTTTGCAAATAACCAGTCATTTCGGAAAAGTTACCTGCCTGATATAAGCGCCAAGAATTCCAAAGTAGGGAGCGATATTTTACTTGATTTTCTATTTGACGTATTGAGGCTGGTAAATTAGGTTTCCTAAAAAATCATCTAATAATTTTTCTAATTCTTGAGTAATTTTTTGTCGGTTTTCTAATCCAGAAACACTACTATTATGCTGTCGATAACAAACACAAACTCTCTGTAACCAAGTAGCTTTTCCCCCAGTTAAAGCCAAGCGCAAAACTATTTCTAAATCCTCTGGAATATATCGCGGGTCGAATCCTCCATTCAGCTTTAACCACTCACTTCTAAACATCATTGCACTAGGCAAAGTTGCTTGCCAGATTAACCAATTTTCTAAGTCTAATTCTGCACCATTTTCCCAAGGTTTTACATCTTTAATAGTACTACCTTCCTCATCAACAAATCTCCAACCACTTTGCACCATAGTTAAAGTAGAATCTTCTGCAAAACATCCTACTTGTTCGGCTAATTTTTCGGGTAGAAAAAAGTCATCGGCATCTAGAAAGGCAATATATTCTCCCTGAGCTATTTCTATGCCATGATTCCGCGCTTTTGATGGTCCTTGATTTTCTTGATATACATATTTAATTTGATTTAGGTAGGGTTCTAAAACTTGATTAGTATTATCGGTAGAACCATCATCAACAACAATAATTTTATAAATGGTATAAGTTTGAGTCAGGATACTTTTAATAGCTGTAAGAATATAATCGGCATTATTATAGGTAGGAATAATAACACTAACCAGTGGTAAACCATTAGGGATGACTTTAGCGATTAATTTTTGCCATTCTGGTAATTGATGCAAAAATACAGAATTAAAATCATAGTTTTCTAGAGCAGCATAATATTGAAAATAATAGAGCCAATTACAGATAGTTTTAAGAACAGAAAAAGAGGAAAATTTTAAAGACTTATATAAATAATCAGCCATTTCAGCGAAGTAGCTAGACTTATATAAACACCAACAATTCCAAATTAGGGAACCGTAGCGTAATTCCTTTTCTAATTGTTGAATTTTTGGAGGAAGATTGGTGTTAGAAAAAATTCATCTAAAATTTTTTCTTCTACTGCTGTTTGAGCAAGTAAATTTCGTGTCATATTACTGCTATGTTGACGATAACATACAGCTACTTTAGGAAACCAAGTGGATTGACAACCTGCTAAAGCTAACCGAATGACAATATCAAAATCTTCTAATCTGCGTAATTTTTCATTAAACCCACCTACTTTTTCTAACCATTCTTTACGAAAAATCATCCCGCTAGGATTAGTAGTTTTCCATTTTAACCAACTTACTAAATCTAACTCTGGAGATTTATGCCAAGGTTCAATATCTTGAATTCTTTCTCCTTTTTCATTCACAACTCGCCACCCACTTTGTACTAAACCAATATTTGATTGAGCATCAAAAATAGCAACTTGTTCTGTCAGTTTATAGGGTAGAAATAAATCATCAGCATCAAGGAGAGCAATTAATTCTCCTTTTGCCAATTTAATGCCACGGTTACGAGTTGCAGATAATCCTTTATTCTCTTGATGAAAATAGCGAATTTTTGTCATGTATGGTTGTAATACTTGATGGGTATTATCTGTGGAACCGTCGTCTATAACAATAATTTCATAGTTAGTATAGGTTTGCTTAAATACACTTTCTATTGCTTGGGCGATGTAGAGTTCGCAGTTATATACTGGGATAATTACACTTACTTTTGGAGTTAGAAAAGCTTGGGACATTATAGTTATTTATTTTGAAGTTCGTGGGATAATTTTAACGAAGTCAGAAGTAAAAAGTCAGAAGTCAGAAGTTATTTTTGTAACGGTGATTTTAGCAACTATCCAAAAATATTTGGCCTTAAAAGGCGGGGTTTTAGACCCAATTATTTTGAGAAAAGTCTATAAAAAGCTCTAAAAAGAAAGTCGAATAACTATTTATTCCACGAAAAATTAGGTTATGCGCTGAAACAAGTAGATGTATCTTATATTCCCAAAATTATCGTAAGCATTTCCTGCGGACTGCTGCGCAAACAGCCGTCAGCCATCAGCTATCAGCTAATACCAATTCCCAAAAGTAATGCTATACTTCAGTTATACTTCTGTGATACCTAAATTCTTACAACTGTCGCAGATTTCAATAAGTTAAAGACCTTTACCAGTCAAGCGTTAGCGGAGCCTAGCGACAGCTATATCGCTATCACCTGAATCCTTCAAAATATCTATTTTCAAGAAATACCAGACTATGTGAACTACCTACACTAATCGCAAGGGATATAGTGTAGGCTTCCCTCTTCATTGGGAATAGCGTTTGACAAAACCGAGGTTTTGCCAACCCGACTCACATTCCCTCTAAGGGCAGTATCGCTGGTTCCCAACGACAGTTTCCGCAAGCCTTCTTTGAGAATATTGATTGCAGCATTGGTGTCCCGGTCGTGAGTTGTCTGGCAATGTTTGCAAGTCCAAGTCCTAACATTCAAAGGCAAACTACCTACTTGATTCAGACAAATATGACAAGTTTTTGATGAAGGGAAAAATCTATCTATTTCTAAGTAAATTTTTCCTTCTCGTTCTGCTTTGTAATTTAGCATTGTTCCAAACATTCCCCATCCACAATCACTAATTGCCTTAGCTAGATTGTGGTTTTTGATCATGTTTTTTACTGCTAGATTTTCTAACACAATAACTTGGTTTTCGTTGACTATCTTAAGGCAGCGCGTTGCGGGGGTTCCCCCCGTTGTAGCGACTGCCGCGCGGGATAACTTGTGCAGAAAATCTTCGCGACTTCGAGATATTTTGCTATGAATTTTGGCTACTTTTTTCCTGGCTTTGTTTCTGTTTTTACTTCCCTTTTGCTTACGAGATAGGTTTTTCTGCTTTCGTTTTAAGTTGCGTTCGTGTTTCCTAATATGGCGAGGATTGTCGTATTTAGAACCGTCACTGGTTATAGCAAAATGAGTTAATCCTAAATCAATGCCAATAGCTTTACCTTCTGATGATAGCTTGGGATTTTCCTCACCATCATCAACTAAAATAGAAGCGTAGTATTTACCATCTGAATTTTTAGAAATACTAACAGTTTTAATCTTCCCATCAAATTCTCTATGGCGAACGCAATAAATTAATCCAATTTTAGGCAGTTTGAGATAATCACCTTCAAATTTTACGTTTTGAGGATAACTAATAGATTGTTTACCATGCTTTGACTTGAAACGAGGATACCTAGCCTTTTTTTCAAAGAAGTTTTTATAAGCAGTTGATAAGTTTAGCGCGACAACTTGCAAGCATTGGGAATAGACATCTTCTTTGAGCCAATGGTTTTGTTTTTTAAGATTTGGCAATAGCCCTTGAATTTTGCTTCTCGATAAACCTTTCCCAGTCTTTTGATATGTTTCTTGACACAAATTTAGAGAATAATTCCAAAACCATCTACAACAGCCAAAGCTTTTAGCTAAAGCTTTTAGCTGTTCGGTATTTGGATATATTCGATATTTGTATGCTCTAAACATTTATCGTTTTTAAACTACTCTGATAAAATTATCACATAAAATTATCACATAAAATTATAAATTTTGTCGGGGTTGACTGACCAAAATTTACTTGAGGGGTCTATGTATCTCACGCCAAATTAAAAGCCAAATTAAAAATTATGGCGTGGGACTTATAGCCCCTCAAACTCCCCAACAGGTTAAAATCATGTTGGGAAACAATGAAAATTAATTTGGAAATAGCCGATGTTATTAGACATTTCCAATAATATAACGTTTCTCAACCTAATGAGGTAGACCTATACTTATTTATCTTCTATTCCCTATTCCCTCTAATAATAGTGCCAGATTTTCCACCCATCTATAAAACATTAGGAAATATTTTTCACAAAATGGAGTTGGATTAATAAACATCTTCATTAATGGATAATGGATAATTGATAATTACCTCTGCTTAAAACCGTTACGGAATTGAACATAAGGAATATTGTCTTTTTTTCCCTCCTTAAAAGGGGAGGATTTAAACCATAATTATTTAATTATTAATTATTAATTATTCGGCAAGGAAATGCTTACAAAGTAATTTAGTATGACTAAGCTCAAAATGAACAAACAAATAAATCTAACAAATTTATATCAAAAAGCAGAATTATATTTAACTCAAGGAAAATTAGAAGAAGCAATATTAACTTGTAGCCAAGCATTAGAAATAGAGCAAAATTTTCCACCTATCTATAAAATATTGGGAAATATTTTCCACAAAATGGGAGAAATAGACAAAGCAAAAGAATGGTATCTCAAAGCAATAAATCAACAGCCAGAATGGGCGGAAGTTTATGCTAATTTAGGGAGTTTATATGCTCAAGAAAAACAATGGCAATTAGCAATAAAATCTTACCAAGAAGCCATCAGCATCAAAGCAAATTTACCAGGTTTTTATCGTAATTTAGGAAAAATCTGGCAACAAATAGGAAAAATAGAATTAGCCAAAGATTGTCAGGAACAAGCATTAAATTTAGAAGCTGAATATCCTCAAGCTTTAGAATACTTAAAACGGGGAAAAAAATTTCTAGAAAATGGGGAAATAGAAGAGGCGATCGCTCATTTCCAGCAAGCCATAAAATTCAACCCATTTTTGGCAAATGCCTATCAAAAATTAGGGGATGCTTTAGTTGAAAAAAAAGACTTACATCCAGCAATTAAATATTATAAACAAGCAATAGAACAGAAACCAGACTTATTTATAGCTCATCATAAACTAGGGAGAGTATTTCAAGAAATAGGAGAGCTAGATACAGCTATTATAGAATTTAAACTTGCTATAAAAATCAACCCAAATTCTCCTTTGCCTTACAAAAAATTAGGTGAAATTCTAGAAAACCAAAAAAATTAGACCCTGCAAGACACTATTATCAAAAAGCGATAGAAATTCAGCCAGATGCTTGGAATATTCACTACAAATTAAATCAGATTCTGCTGAAGCAAGGAAAATTAAAAGAAGCAATTACAGCTTGTAAGGTTGCTATAAAACTAAATCAAAAGTTATTTTGGCCTTATAAATTAATGGGAGACATTTATCAACAAAATCAAGAATGGGACGAAGCAATTTTAGCTTATTCTAGTGCCTTAAAACTTGCCACAAATAAAGATATATTCCACAAAAAATTAGGAGATGTTTTACAGAAAAAAGGTTTGATAGAAGAAGCGATCGCTAGTTATAAAAAAGCTATAGAAATTAGCCCAAATTCTTGTTGGCATTATGGAGCATTAGGAGATGCTTATGTTCAACAGCAAAAGTTTTCTGAAGCAATACCTTATTTAATCCAAGCTCTAAAATTGAGACCAGGTTATGATGAAGTGCATAAAAATATAAAATATATCCTCAGAAAACAAGGTCGTCAAGATGCAGCTAGGATTTGGTCTCTTGAAGAAAAATTACCCCTAGATTGGCTCGAAAAATTTTTAAATTAACAAGAGACTGGGAAATTATATCTAGTTCATTAGAAAGTAATATTATTCACATAAAAATCTATCCAGAAATGCCAGTAAATTTCTTAGCATCTCAAACAATTACTGGCAAACTTCATCCCAGTTTTAAAGAAAAAAAAATTAAATTAGCAGAAGCATTTGTCGCAATAGTACCAGCAGGAAGAGGTTGTGTAAAATTCGGAGCAACAGCAGTTATTAGTTCAGATAATAAATTAGTCTCAGACGTTTCTACAGGTTTTGCCACAGTAATTATGTCCTCTTCCCAATTACCTCCTATTTACTACATAAATGAAAATGTAGCTTTTTTGTCAGCAAAGTGGGGAGAAAAAAATTATTTTCACTGGATGTTTGATGTAGTGGCACGGATAGATTTATTACGCCGAACAGATATTAAGATAGATAAGTTTATTTTTAGTAGTTGCGAAAAAAAATTTCAGAAAGAAAGTTTAGAAGCATTAGGAATTTCCCAAGATAAAATAATCGAAAGTAGATTGTATCCTCACATAAAAGCAAAGCAATTAATAGTGCCTTCACTTGCAGCGAAGCAAGGAGGAATATGGGTGAATAAATGGAGTTGTGAATTTCTCAGAAGTTTATTTTTGAAACCTCAAAATATTCACGAAGTATCTCATCAACCAAAACGTATATATCTTAGTAGAAAGCTAGCATCATGGCGTAGAGTTGTTAATGAAGAGGAAGTTATGAATTTGTTAGAGAAATTTGGCTTTGTTAGTCTGACCTTAGAATCAATGTCAATAGCAGAACAAGTATCATATATGGCGGCTGCTAAAGTTGTTATTGCACCTCATGGAGCTGGATTAACAAACCTCGTATTTTGTAGTCCAGGAACTAAAGTAATTGAATTTTTTTCTCCTAAGTATGTTAATTCTTTATATTGGCGGATTAGTAATTTTTGTAGTCTTTCATATTATTATCTATTAGGGGATTCTTTTGATAATGATAATTTAGGAAAACAGTTATGGATGCCAGATATAATTGTCAATTTAAAACAGCTATTAAAAATTATGGAATTAGCAAAAGTAATATAGCAGGGAACAGGGAACAGGGAACAGGGAACAGGGAATAGGGAACAGTAGAAAAAGCATTTCTCTGTCTCAAGTTCATCATCAGCATAAGTTCTAACTAATACCATTTATTTTTAACAATGCGCTTAATAATTGTTGCTCAGACCTTATTAAACTGACTATTCTCATCTTTATATTAAGTACAACTTCATGGAAAAATGGTATAACTTGTTTTTGCTATATGACCAGAAAATTAAGTTTCAATCCTCCCCTTTAAAGAGGATAAACAAAAATAAAATTCAGTATTTTCTTGCTTCCCTATTGGAAAAAGTACTGTTAACTGATAACTGATAACTGATAACTGATAACTGAAATGACTAAGTTCAAGATGAACAAACAAATAAATCTAACAAATTTATCTCAAAAAGCAGAAATATATTTAGCCCAAGGAAAATTAGAAGAGGCAATATTAGCTGGGAATCAAGCATTAGAAATAGTGCCAGATTTTCTACCTATCTATAAAACATTGGGAAATATTTTCCACAAAATGGGAGAAATAGACAAAGCAAAAGAATGGTATCTCAAAGCAATAAATCGACAGTCAGAATGGGCGGAAGTTCATGCTAACTTAGGGAGTTTATATGCCCAAGAAAAACAATGGCCATTAGCAATAAAATCTTACCAAGAAGCCATCGGAATCAAACCAAATGTACCAGGTTTTTATCGGAACTTAGGAAAAATCTGGCAACAGATAGGAAAAATAGAATTAGCTAGAGATTGTCAGGAACAAGCATTAAGTTTAGAAGCTCAATATCCTCAAGCCTCAGAATATTTAAAACAGGGAAAAAATTTGCTAGAAAATGAGGAAATAGAATCAGCGATCGCTCATTTCCAGAAAGCTATAAAATTAAATCCATATTTGGTAAGTGCTTATCAAAATTTAGGCGACGCTGTTGCTAAACAAGGAAAGTTAACTACAGCAATAAATTATTATCAAACAGCAATTCAAATTCAACCTAATTTGTGGGTAGCTCACCATAAACTAGGAAAAATATTTCAAGAAATAGGAGATATAGATGCAGCAATTAATAGCTTTCATCTAACTACAGAAATTAATCCAAATTTTCCTTGGTCTTATAATAACTTGGGGGATATTCTACAAAAAAAAGGAGAATTAAATGTAGCCGAAAAATATTATCAAAAGGCTATAGAAGTTAAATATGATGCCTGGAACATCTACTACAAATTAACCAATATTCTAGAACAACAAGGAAAATTAAAAACCGCCATCAACTTATGTCAGCAGGTAGTAAAAATAAATCCAAATTTAACTTGGCCTTATTCTAAATTAGGATATAATCTACAAAAATTAAGTCAGGATACTCAAGCTATCAGTTGTTATCGAAAGTTAATAGAAATAGAACCAAAGGAGATAAAATGGTACAGCAAATTAGGAGAAATATTAGCAAAAATTCAAGAGTGGGATGAAGCAATTACTACTTACCGTAGTGCCATAGAGTTAGAGCCAGATAATAATTTATTTCACAGAAAATTAGGAGATATTTTACAACAAAAAGGATTATTAGATGAAGCCATCACTTCTTACCAAAAAGCAATCGAAATTAATCCAAACTTTTCTTGGTTAAACTATAGCTGCGGTACAGTACTAGAAAAAACTAAACGATGGGATGAAGCAATAATTGCTTACCGTCGTGCTATAGAGTTAAAAGCAAATAATCATTTATTTCACAGAAAATTGGGAGACGCTTTACAACAAAAAGGATTATTAGATGAAGCCATCGCTTCCTACCAAAAAGCAATCGAAATTAATCCCAAATCTTGTTGGTATTATGGAGAATTAGGAAATGCCTATATTCAAAAGCAGAATTGGTCTGAAGCCATACCATGTTTAATTGAAGCTTTGAAAATAAGACCAGATTATCATGATGTTCATAAAAAAATAGGATATATCCTCAAAAAACAAGGTCGCCAAGCAGCAGGTAAATTGTGGAGAACTCAAGAAAAATTACCAGAAGACTGGCTAGAAAAGTTTTTCAATTTAACAGGAAATTGGCAAATTACTTCAGACTCTCCAAGCTCAAATACTACTCTGGTAAATATCTATTCAAATACTTCAATAAATCTCTCACCAACTCAAACAATAGATGAAAATGTACATCATTGTTTCCGAGTTACAAAAGTGAACTCAGGTACAGCATTTGTTACTATGGTTCCAGAAGGAAGAGGTTGTGTTGATTTAGGCACAACTGCAGTTATTACTTCAGACAATAAGTTAGTAAGAGATATTTCTACAGGTTGTGCAGAGGTGATTATATCTTCTGCCAAATTACCACCCATTCACTATATAGATGGTACCGTAGCATTTTTATCTGCAAAATGGGGAGGAAATGTATATTATCATTGGATGTTTGATGTAGTGGTCAGAATGGATTTGTTACGTCGAAGTGGCTGGATATCAAAGATAGATAAATTTGTATTCAGCAAGTGCGATAAAAAATTTCATCAAGAAACACTAGAAGCACTAGAAATTCCTCAAGAAAAAATTATTGAAAGTAGATTTATTCCTCATATAAAAGCGAATAAATTAATAGTACCATCATTCACAATTAAACAAAGTGGCATCAGAGTTTCTAAATGGGGTTGTGGATTTATCAGGAATCTATTTTTAAACTCAGAGAATATCGGGAAATTATCAGAGTCGCCAGAACGAATATTTATTAGTAGAAAATTAGCCTCATGGCGGAGAATTTTGAATGAGGATGAAGTAGTCAGTTTATTGGAAAACTTTGGTTTTATTAGCTTGACTCTAGAATCATTTTCTATAGCAGAGCAAGCTGCATTGATGGCAAAAGTTAAAGTCATTGTAGCGCCTCATGGTGCTGGGCTAACAAACTTAGTGTTTTGTAGTTTAGGAACTAAAATAATTGAAATTTTTTCTCCTAAATATATTAATCCTATATATTGGAAAATTAGTAGTTTATATCATCTTTCACATTACTATTTAATAGGTGAAAATTTTGAGGATGACAACTCAGATAAACAATCATGGAAACCAGATATTCTTGTGGATATAAAGAAGCTACGAAAAATTCTGAAATTAGCAAAAGTAATTTAGTATAGCAGGGAACAGGGAACAGGGAACAGGGAACAGGGAACAAGGAACAGGGAACAGGGAACAGGGAACAGTAGAAAAAGCATTTCTCTGTCTCAAGTTCATCATCAGCATAAGTTCTAACTAATACCATTTATTTTTAACAATGCGCTTAATAATTGTTGCTCAGACCTTATTACACTGACTATTCTCATCTTTATATTAAGTGCAACTTCATGGAAAAATGGTATAACTTGTTTTTTGCTATATGACCAGAAAATTAAGTTTCAATCCTCTCCTTTAAAGGGGATAAACAAAAATAAAATTCAGTATTTTTTTGCTTCCCTATTAGATGAGGTACTGTTAACTGATAACTGTTAACGCAGTTACGACCATAGGAGGCTAACTGATAACTGAAATGACTCAGCTCAAGATGAACAAACAAATAAATCTCACAAATTTATCTCAAAAAGCAGAATTATATTTAACTCAAGGAAAATTAGAAGAGGCAATATTAGCTGGTAATCAAGCATTAGAAATAGTGCCAGATTTTCTACCTATCTATAAAACATTGGGAAATATTTTCCACAAAATGGGAGAAATAGACAAAGCAAAAGAATCGTATCTCAAAGCAATAAATCGACAGTCAGAATGGGCGGAAGTTCATGCTAACTTAGGGAGTTTATATGCCCAAGAAAAACAATGGCCATTAGCAATAAAATCTTACCAAGAAGCCATCGGAATCAAACCAAATGTACCAGGTTTTTATCGGAACTTAGGAAAAATCTGGCAACAGATAGGAAAAATAGAATTAGCTAGAGAATGTCAGGAACAAGCATTAAAATTAGAAGCTCAATATCCTCAAGCATCAGAATATTTAAAATCGGGAAAAAATTTGTTAGAAAATGGGGAAAGAGAAGAGGCGATCGCTCATTTCCAGAAAGCTATAAAATTAAATCCATATTTGGTAAGTGCTTATCAAAATTTAGGGGATGCTGTTGCTAAACAAGGAGAGTTAACTGAAGCAGTAAATTATTATCAAAGAGCAATTCAAATCAAACCTGACTTGTGGTTAGCTCACCATAAACTAGGAAAAATATTTCAAGAAATAGGAGATATAGATGCAGCTATTAGTAGTTTCCAGCTCTCTATAGAAATTAATCCAAGTTTTCCTTGGTCTTACACAAAATTGGCAGATATTCTCCAAGAAAAAGGAGAATTAGAATCAGCAGAAAAATATTATCAGAAAGTAATAGACATCAAATGTGATGTTTGGGGAGTTCACCGTAAATTAGTAAAAATTCAGCAACAAACAGGAAACTTAGACAGAGCTATTTCTAGTTGTAAACGAGTAATAGAAATTAATCCCACCTTAACTTGGTTTTATCGGAGATTAGAAGAGAATTTATCAAAACTAGAACAGCACGATCTAGCTATAAATTATTACCGAAGTTTACTAGAAGCTGAACCAAATAATATAAAATGGCTCCACGCTCTGGGACAAAGGTTAGTAAAGATTCAAGAATGGGATGAAGTAATTATTATTTATCGTCGTGCTATAGACTTAGAAGCAAATAACCATTTATTTCACAGCAAATTAGCAGACGCTTTACAACAAAAAGGATTATTAGATGAAGCAGTTGCTAGTTATCAAAAAGCCATAGAAATCAATCCAAAATTTTCTTGGTCATATTACAATTTAGGAGAAGTACTGAGGAAATTAACCAAGTGGGATGAAGCAATAATTGCTTACCGTCATGCTATAGACTTAGAAGCAAATAACCATTTATTTCACAGAAAATTAGCAGACACTTTACAACAAAAAGGATTATTAGATGAAGCAGTTGCTAGTTATCAAAAAGCCATAGAAATCAATCCAAAATTTTCTTGGTCATATTACAACTTAGGAGAAACACTGAGGAAATTAACCAAGTGGGATGAAGCAATAATTGCTTACCGTCATGCTATAGACTTAGAAGCAAATAACCATTTATTTCACAGAACATTAGCAGACGCTTTACAAAAAAAAGGTTTACTCGATGAAGCAATTTATAATTATCAAACAGCCATAAAAATTCATCCAAAATCTTGTTTGGATTATGCAAAGTTAGGCAATGCTTATATCCAACAACAGAATTTTTATGAAGCAATACCCTGTTTAATTCAAGCATTGAGAATGAAGCCAGATATTGAGAATGTTCACCAAAATATAGCATATATCTTGAAAAAACAAGGTCGTAAAAATCAAGCTCGCCTCTGGAATTCTCAACAAAAATTACCCAGAGAATGGCTAGAGAAATTTTTCAATTTAACAGAAGATTGGGAAATAACTTCAGATTCTCCACAAAATAATATTACTAAGATAAAAGTCTCAGAGTCCAGTCATGTAAATCTATCAGCATCTCAAACAATTGAATCACAAATTTATCCAAGTTTTCAAAGCAAAAAAGCAAAGTTAGCAGCAACTTTTGTAGCAATAGTCGCAGACGGAAGAGGATGTGTTGATTTAGGAACAACAGCAGTTATTACTTCAGACAATAAATTAGTAAGAGATATTTCCACAGGTTGTGCTGAAATAATGATATCTTCTTCCACATTACCGCCAGTTTACAACATCAATGGAACCGTAGCTTTTTTACCAGTAAATCTGGGGGTAAATAATTACTTCCACTGGATGTTTGATATATTTGTCAGGTTAGACTTGTTACGCAGAAGTAATTTCATGCCTATCATAGATAAGTTTGTTTTTACTAACTGTAGTAACAAGTTTCAAAAAGAGAGCATACAAGCTTTGAAAATACCTCCGGAAAAATTAATAGAAGCTCGATTATTTCCCAATATAAAAGCTCGCAAATTAGTGGTTCCTTCGCTAATGAGTAAACAAGGTACTATTAAGATAAAAAAATGGGGTTGTGATTTTTTAAGAAGTTTATTTTTAAACGCCGAAAATATTGGTAAATTCCCTAGCCAAAAAGAACGTATATATATTAGTCGGAAACTGACACCATACCGGAGAATAGTTAATGAAGAAGAGGTAGTTAGTCTACTGGAAAAATTTGGTTTTGTTACTGTTACTCTAGAATCAATTTCAGTAGCGGAACAAGCATCACTTATGGCTGGCGCTAAAGTAGTAATTTCTCCTCATGGTGCAGGACTTACAAACCTAGTATTTTGCAGTCCAGGAACTAAAGTGATTGAAATTTTTTCTCCAAAATTTATTAATTCTATATACTGGCAAATGAGTAATATATGTGGTTTGTTACACTACCACTTAATTGGTCAAGATTTTGAAAGTGACAATTCAGATAAAAGTCAGTGGGGACCAGATATTATTGTTAATATTAAACAGCTATTAAAAATTCTAGAGTTAGCAGGAATGTAAGCATTTCCAGGAATTTAGTTGAATAAGCCGATATTAATGAAAATTAGCGACTTTAAAAGATTAAATAAAATGAATAAAAAAAAATTGCACTAGATTTATATCAACAGGCAGAATTATATCTAGAACGAGGAAAATTAGAAACATCACACAAGTTATGTAACCAAGTAATAGAGATACAATCATATTTTGCCCCCGCCTACAATACCTTGGGAAAAGTGCTAGAAACAATGGAAAAATTAGACTTAGCAAAAGAAAAATATCAACAAGCGATCGCCATAAATTCTAACTTACTAGAAGCTCATATTAATTTAGGTAATTTATTTACCCAACAACAACAATGGCAAGCTGCAATTGAGAGTTACGAGCGAGCAATTCAGTTAAACCAAAATCAGTCAGAAATTTACCATAAATTAGGAGAAGCATTCCTGCAATTAAAAAAATGGAATGAAGCTGTCATTGCATATCAAAAAGCTACAGAACTAAATCCAAAATTTCTCTGGTCTTACCATAAATTAGGAGAAGCATTCCTGCAATTAGAAAAATGGGATGAAGCTGTCATTGCATATCAAAAAGCTATAGAACTAAATCCAAAATTTACCTGGTCTTACCATAAATTAGGAGAAGCATTCCTGCAATTAGAAAAATGGGATAAAGCTGTCATTGCATATCAAAAAGCTATAGAACTAAATCCAAAATTTCCCTGGTCTTACCATAAATTAGGGGAAGCTTTAATACAACTAAAACAGTGGGAAAAAGTAGTTGTTACTTACCGCCACTTCATCACACTTAAACCAGATTTTTATTTAGCTTACAAAAATTTAGGTAATGCTTTAATGCAGCTCGAAAAGTGGTCGTCAGCAGTAGAAATTTACCAAATTTCGATAGAAATACGACCCAATTTTTACTGGAATCAATATTCTCTAGGATGCTGCCTCTTGAAAATTTCTAGGTATGAAGAAGCCATAGTAGCTTATGAACGTGCAATTAAAATAGAACCAGACTTATATTTTGCTTATCATAATTTAGGAAATACTTTTTTTGAGTTAAAAATGTGGAATGAAGCCATAGTTAACTACTATCGTGCTATTGAAATTAACCCTGAATCTAATTGGTCTTATCCTAAATTAGGAGAAGCTTTAACGAAATTAGAAAAATGGTCTGACGCAGTATCAATATATAAGCAAGCTATTACTCATAAACCTACACCCGAACTTTACAAAAAATTAGGAGATGCTTTACAACAATTAGGTCAGCAAGAAGAGGCAATATCCAATTATCAAAAAGCTTTAGACATTACTTCAGGATCTTTTTGGGATTACGAAAAATTACTAAATATTTGCTTACAACAAAAGAAGTGGTCTGAAGCAAGAAAATATCTGCAAAAAGCCTTAGAAATCAAACCACAATGTAACTATTTCGGGATAAAACAGATAAATATAAAAGAAAAAGCGATCGCTTTAACTTATGATGATGGACCGAATCCTCCTTATACTAATCAAATTCTCAATATATTAGATTTTTACCAAGCTCGGGCTACATTTTTTACTCTTGGCAACAAGATTCAAAAGCATCAAAAATTAGCAAAGTTAATACTAGCTAAAGGAAATGAATTAGGTAATCATTCATTTTCTCATCCAGATTTATCTCAGGAATATCCAGAGTTAATCAGAATAGAAATTAGTAAGACTGATGAGCTTTTATATCAGTTAGGTATAACTGGAAAAATCAAATTTAGACCCCCTTTTGGTATGAGTAATTTCTATCTAATGGATTTGCTATTAGAGATGCAAAAGCAATGGTTTTTGTGGAATATTAACCCAGAGGATTATGTGGCAGAAAAAGATTCAGAAACAATTGCTAATCATGTCATAGAAAATATCAAACCAGGTTCCATTGTATTGATGCATGATAAAAGTATAAAAACAGTAAAAGCGACAGAAATTATTCTGCAAAAATTGACCCTTCAGGGTTATACTTTTAAAACTATTTCAGAAATGATCGATTAGAATTCAAGAATTTAGAATTTAGAATTTAGAATTTAGAATTATACCAATTTGAAAAAGAATGCTATGAAAAGTGCCACTCTATCAGATATTTTTAAAAATAGTGACTATCGTGGATTTTAGATAGTTATTTATATCGTTTTTGCCTTTTTAAAATATTTCCTTCTTCTTCCTTCTTCCTTCTTCCTTCTTCCTTCTTTCGTACGGACGCCCTTATGCAACGTCCCTACTATTTGTAACAAACACTTATCAAATTGGTATTACCTCTCCTTTAAAATAAGAGGATTGACCCAATTGAAAAAAGAATGTTACAAATAAACTGGCTAGTAAATAACTAATAATCCACCTAAAACCTAAAACCTAGTACTAAAACCTAGTACCTAGTACCTAACATCTACCACCTACCACCTAACACCTAACACCTAGAAAATTATTTGTAGCAAACATTTATCCAATTGGTATAAAACCCTCAAAAAGTTAATATTTTAGGCGCATAGTTGGGCAGAACAATCTTGGGAAAATTCTTGCTCCTACCTCCTCGCTCCCGAGCCTTTTCTCCTGTCTCCTACCCCAGTAAAAAGACTTTCCATACGCAAACTCTAATTATTAATTATTCGGTAAAAGAGATTCGTAGCAAACATTTATCAAACTGCTATTACAATCAAAAAACAGTGAATCAAAAAACATCAGTAGTAGATTTAAACCAAAAAGCAGAATCCTACTTAGCTCAAGGAAAATTAAATCAGGCCGATAAAATCTGTAATGAAGCCCTCAAAAAACTAGAATATTTAGCCTTAGTTTGTAATACAAAAGGCAAAATAGTCGAAGCAATGGGCAACCAAGAGTTAGCTCAAGAATATTATCAAAAAGCCATCGTAATTAATCCCAATTTTGGTCAAGCTCATTTAAATTTAGCCAATCTATATTCTCAAAAAAAACAGTGGAATTTAGCAATAGTCAGTTACCGCAACGCTATAAAAATTAATCCAAAATTTCCCTGGCCTTACCAAAAATTAGGCACGGCATTGATGGAGTTAAAACAGTGGGATGAAGCTACTAATGCTTTCCGTAAAGTTATAGAGTTAAAACCAGATTTCCCTTGGTCTTATCACAAACTTGCAGAAGTTTTGATGCAACTAAAACAGTGGAATGAAGCTGTAAATACTTATTATAAATTCATAGAATTAAAACCAGATTTTACCTGGTCCGACCGCAAGCTTGCAGAAGCTTTGATGCAACTAAAACAGTGGAATGAAGCTGTAAAATTTTATCAACGTGCCATTGAAAATAATCCTAACTCTAGCGATTTATATAACAACTTAGGTAATGCTTTACTAGAACTAAAACAATGGGAGAAAGCTGTAATTGCTTACGAAAATGCGATTAAACTCAACCACCAAGTATCAAATTATCATCAAAATTTAGGGAAATCTTTAACTCAATTAAAAAGATGGGATGAGGCTATTATTGCCTATCAAAAATCTATAGATATTAACCCTGAAAATTATTGGTACTATCATAATTTATGGGAAGTATTACTCAAAATCAAAAAATGGGATGAAGTGGCGATCGCTTATAAAAGCGCCCTGGAAATAAATGCCAATGCTTACTGGTATTATTATCAGTTAGGTTATGTAATGCACAAACAAGGATTCATAGATGAAGCCATTACTTATTATCAAAAAGCTAGAGATTTAAGATCAGATTTACCTTGGGTTAATAAAGATTTAGGAGACGCTCTTTTAGAAAAAGGGAATTCAGAGGAAGCGATCGCTTATTTTATTAAAGCTATTGAATTGCAACCTGATTTTTTCCTTGCTTATAATCAGCTCAGATCTATTCACAGTTATCAGCTAGTTAAATTAAACCAAAAGCAATTAGATAAGTTGATTAACTGTTACCAAGAAGCTATGAAGATTAAGCCAGAATTTGATGGGCATTATTTGAATTTAGCTAATATTCTGACCAAACAAGGTAAAGCTAAAGAAGCTAGCAGTTATTATCAAAAAGTTTTATCTATAAAAATCTCCAAAACTCATCCAGCATTTATCAGTAAATATGGTGAATTTACTAAATTAGGAAAACCAAACTTTATCATTATTGGCACAATTAAAGGGGGTACTTCATCTCTTTACTTCTATCTGACTAAACATCCCTCAATTTTACCCGCCGTCGAAAAAGAGATGCACTTTTTTGATGCTAACTTTCATAAGGGAATTGATTGGTATTTATCTCAGTTTCCGGCAATTCCAGAACAACAAAATTTTGCCACAGGAGAAGCAACTCCTAACTATATGTATTCTGTAGAAGCAGCAAATAAACTATTTAGTTATTTTCCCAAAATAAAATTAATCGCTATATTAAGAAATCCTATAGAGCGAGCTGTCTCTCACTACTATATGGATAAACGACTCGGACAAGAACAAAGAAGTTTTGCAGAAGTAGTTGCTGTCGAAACAAAAATATTACAAAAAATAATTAATCAATCTCAAGGCAATGCTAATTTTTTGCAAGGAAAAAAAACCAGGTATTTAGGTTTAGGTTTATATCTATCTTTTATTCAAGAATGGGTGAATATATTTCCTAGAGAACAACTTTTAATCTTGAAAAGTGGGGATATGTATGAAAATCCTGAAGCAACAACCAAACAAGTTTTTGATTTTCTAGGTTTACCAAATTATCAACTCTTAGAATATAAAAATTATTACCCTGGTTCTTATCCTCCAATCAATGCTAGTCTACGTCATCAACTTTCTGAATTCTTTCAACCTCATAACCAAAAATTAGAAGAGTATCTTGGCATAAAATTTAACTGGAATTGAATAAATTAGTAGGTTTTCAACAATTAATAATTAATAATTAGTAATTAATAATTAGGGTTTACTGATTAATTATCAAAGCATTGACAGATAAATGCTTTAGCCTTCTGAGATTCCAAAAAAGTGCGCTTGTTTTGGTCTAAAACGTTCAAAAAGTTAGCTTTTTGGGCAAATCAAGAACAGAAAAATTGAGGGATAATTCTTACTTATACCAATTCCTAAAAGTAACGCTATACTTGGGTAAGACTTCAGTGATTAATTAATCAAAACAGTTAGAATCACTTTGCATGCTAAAAATAGCTCAGTTAATGTTAATTATCCTTACTTTTTACTTCTCCCTGTACGGACGTTGCATAAGGGCGTCCCTACCCACTCCCCTACTCAACAAAATGTAGAAAAGTTTTTGAGAAATGGTATTATACCTCCTCTAAATTCCCCATTTCTCCTGACTTCCCCTCCCCTCCACGGTCGGGGCTAGGGGTGGGTTGGGAGGGGTTAGGGGTGGGTTGACTCCTACCCCTAGCACTCATACCAATTTGATAAATGTTTGTTACAAATGGTAGAAGAAAGAAAGAAGGAAGAGAAAAAAAGGAAAAAGGGATAAATCTTGAAAAAAAGGGAAAAACAATATAAAAACTATCTAAAATTAACTGGAATAGCTATTTTTAAGCATCTTCGAGCAAGGTCTACCTTTTTGTAGTATTCTTTTTTCACGCTTGGTATCATACTTTATTCAGCAAATCCTAATTAATTATTACTGAAAAAATTTGCTCTAAAGCCTCCCCTTTTAAAGAGATAAAAAAAGAGGATATTCTATATTTCAAGCCTCCTTATTGCAGAGGTACTGATAACTGAAGGGCGCAGTTCCTCCGGAGGAGGCTAACTGATAACTGAAATGACCAGTTACAAAATCCTAAAACAATTACAAATCAATACTTTTTACTTTTAACTTCTGACTAATCTATAAATCAAATATGTCTTCAAATACAGACTTACAAACAATAGTATTACAAAACCAAAAACAGGCAGAAACTTATTTATCCCAAGGCAAAATAGAATCAGCGATCACCTGTTATGAAAAAATTCTAGAACTTCAACCGGAACAGTGGGGAATTCACAAAAAATTGGGAGATATTTACCTGCAACAAGGAAATTTTTCACAAGCTATTACTATTTACCAAAATGCCATTCAACTTAATCCTAATTTCCCCTGGTTTCATCACAAATTAGGAGAAGCTTTAATGCAACTTCAACAGTGGGAAAAAGCTATCACAGCATATCAACGTGCTATAGAACTTAACCCTGATTTTTCTTGGTCATATCAGAAACTGGGAGAGAGCTTTATTCAACTATCAAAATGGGATTTAGCTGCCACAGCATTTAGACAGGCAATTAAATTGAATCCTGAATTTTATTTGTCTTATGAAAAATTAGGAGAAGCACTGACTCAACAAGATAATTTACATGAAGCAGTAACTGCCTACCAAAAAGCCATCAAAATTAATCCTAATTCCTACTGGTCTCACAATAAATTAGGAGAAACCTTAATTAAATTAGGTAAATTAGACCAAGCTGAGACAACTTTGCAAAAAGCCATAGAAATCAATCCCAATATTTACTCTGCTCACCATAATTTAGGAGAAGTTTTATTCAGACAACAAAAAGAAACAGAAGCCATTACCAAATATCATCAAGCCATCAAAATTAATCCAAATTCTTATTGGTCTCATAACTCATTAGGAGATGCTTTACTAAAATTAGAAAATTGGGAAGAAGCAATAACAGCATACCGTCGTGCCATAGAAATTAATTCTAAATATTATTGGTCTTATAATTCATTAGGAGACGTTCTAGAAACCACAGGAAAATCAGACCAAGCAATTATCAGTTACTTAAAAGCAATAGAACTTAATCCAGAAATAGATAGACCTCATTTATGTTTATGGAAATTATTTCTCAAACAAGATAAATGGGAAAAAGCAGAAAAAATCTACCGCCAAGAAATTGAAAAAAATCCTCATAACTATTGGCTATGGAATTACCTAGGAAATACCCTAGTAAAACAACAAAGATTAGATGAAGCCATCACCTCTTATCAAAAAGCTATTTCAATTCAACCTAATATTTCTGAAATTTATCAATTTTTAGGAGATGCTTTTATTCAACAACAAAAGTGGGATGAAGCTGCTATAGTTTATCTGCGCGCTGTAGAACTTAACCCTGAATTATCCTGGTCAAATTATAATTTATGGCGCACTTTAGAGCGTTGCGGAAAATTAGATGAAGTAGTCAATTTATACCGACAGTTTATTCAACAAAATCCAGATTCATTTTTGTCCTATATAAATCTCGGAGAAATTCTGACAAAACAGAATCAAATAGATGAAGCAATTATTTGTTACCAAACTGCTTGTTACCAACAAACTTTAAAATCTTACCCCTCCCTTTGCCAAAAACAGTGGAATTTGACAGACATTCAAAGTCCTAACTTTCTAATTATTGGAGTGGGAAAAGGAGGAACTACCTCTTTATTTAGTTATCTCATCCAACATCCTCAAGTTTTACCTTCTGTTGTGAAAGAAATAAATTTTTGGTCCATGAACTTTGATAAAGGAATAAATTGGTATCTCTCTCATTTTCCTGCTATTCCAAACCATGAAAATTTAATCACTGGAGAAGCAAGTCCTAGTTATTTAAGAAATTCGGAAGCGCCAGACAGAATATTTAATTATTTTCCCAAAATCAAATTAATCATTATGTTGAGAAACCCTGTAGATAGAGCTATTTCTCACTACTATTATTGGCGAAGGATAAATACAGAAAATCGCCCTTTAGAAACAGCATTAAATCAAGAATTAGAAAAATGGCAAATGATTTATAAAAATTCTCCCTTAGATACCAATTATTGGCATCATGGATTATATTATTTAGGCACTAGCATATACATAAATTTTATCCACAATTGGATGAGAATATTTCCTCAAGAACAATTTCTAATTTTGCCGACAGAAGAACTTTATCGAACTCCAAAAACCATGATGAAACGAGTATTTGATTTTCTCGGTCTGCCAAATTATAAAGTTCCCGACTACCAGAAATTAAATTTAGGTTCCTATCCCCCTATCAGTAAATCGCTGCATCAAAAATTGACTAATTTTTTTCGACCTCATAATCAAAAATTAGAGGAGTATTTAGGTAGGAAATTTAATTGGGAAATTTGAGGTGGACGATTAAAAGTTAGGAGAAAGATTTTGAGAAAAACAGTGGGTTGAAGTTATTAATTTCTCCCACAACTATGGTGAAAGGAGTCTTTTATTTTCTCAATTTGCCCAACTATCAAATTTCCAACTACCAGAAATTTAACTGAAACTTTTATTCATCTATCAAGAAATTACTGCCTCAAAAACTGAGAGATTTTTTTCTAGCTGAAATTACTCAATTAGAATCATATTTAGAGATGGATAACTAAAAGTTAGGAGAAAAATTTCGATAAAGATATTGGGGTAAAGTTCTTGATTGATCCCACAACTATAATGAAACGAGTATTTGATTTTTTCAATTTGCTAAACCATCAAATTTCCGACTATCAGAAATTTAACTGAAGCTTTTATTCATCTATCAGGAAATTACTGCCTCAAAAATTGAAACTCTTAATTTCTCCCACAACTATAGAAATTTAACTGAAGGTCTTAATTTTTCCTACAACACCAGATGAAAGGAGTCTTTGATTTTCTCAATTTGGCAAACTATCAAATTTCCAACTACCAGAAATTTAACTGAAACTTTTATTCATCTATCAAGAAATTACTACCTCAAAAATTTAGAGATTTCTTTCAAGCTGAAATTCCTCAGTTAGAATCAGACTTAGATATGAAATTTAACTGAGAAACTGGAAGATGAAAGGAGTCTTTGATTTTTTAAATTTCCCCAACCATCAAATTCCCCACTACCAAAAATTTAACTTATGCTCCTATCCACTTATTAGGAAATTATTGCCTCAAAAATTTAGAGATTTCTATCAAGCTGAAATTCCTAAATTAGAATCAGACTTAGAGATGAGATTTAACTGGGAAACTGGAGATGGATGACTAAAAGTTAGGAGAAAAATTTCGAGAAAAGCAGTGCCATAAAGCTCTTAATTTCTTCCACAACTATAGTGAAAGGAGTCTTTTATTTTCTCAATTTCCCCAACTATCAAATTCCCCACCACCAAAAATTCAACGTAGAGTCTTATCCACCTATCAAGAAATTACTTCAGCAAAAATTGAGAGATTTCTTTCCACCTCATCATCAAAAATTAGAATCAGACTTACAGATTACATTTAACCGGGAAAACGGAAGATGAAATGATTATTTGATTTTCTCAATTTGCTCAACTATCAAATTCCCCACCACCAAAAATTCAACGTAGAGTCTTATCCACCTATCAAGAAATTACTTCAGCAAAAATTGAGAGATTTCTTTCCACCTCATCATCAAAAATTAGAATCAGACTTACAGATTACATTTAACCGGGAAAACGGAAGATGAAATGATTATTTGATTTTCTCAATTTGCTCAACTATCAAATTCCCCACCACCAAAAATTCAACGTAGAGTCTTATCCACCTATCAAGAAATTACTTCAGCAAAAATTGAGAGATTTCTTTCCACCTCATCATCAAAAATTAGAATCAGACTTACAGATTACATTTAACCGGGAAAACGGAAGATGAAATGATTATTTGATTTTCTCAATTTGCTCAACTATCAAATTCCCCACCACCAAAAATTCAACGTAGAGTCTTATCCACCTATCAAGAAATTACTTCAGCAAAAATTGAGAGATTTCTTTCCACCTCATCATCAAAAATTAGAATCAGACTTACAGATTACATTTAACCGGGAAAACGGAAGATGAAATGATTATTTGATTTTCTCAATTTGCTCAACTATCGAATTCCCGACTACCAGAAATTTAACTGAAGGTTTTATCCATCTATCAAGAAATTACTTCAGCAAAAATTGAGAGATTTCTTTCCACCTCATCATCAAAAATTAGAATCAGACTTACAGATTACATTTAACTGGGAAAACGGAAGATGAAATGATTATTTGATTTTCTCAATTTGCTCAACTATCGAATTCCCGACTACCAGAAATTTAACTGAAGGTTTTATCCATCTATCAAGAAATTACTTCAGCAAAAATTGAGAGATTTCTTTCCACCTCATCATCAAAAATTAGAATCAGACTTACAGATTACATTTAACCGGGAAAACGGAAGATGAAATGATTATTTGATTTTCTCAATTTGCTCAACTATCGAATTCCCGACTACCAGAAATTTAACTGAAGGTTTTATCCATCTATCAAGAAATTACTTCAGCAAAAATTGAGAGATTTCTTTCCACCTCATCATCAAAAATTAGAATCAGACTTACAGATTACATTTAACCGGGAAAACGGAAGATGAAATGATTATTTGATTTTCTCAATTTGCTCAACTATCGAATTCCCGACTACCAGAAATTTAACTGAAGGTTTTATCCATCTATCAAGAAATTACTTCAGCAAAAATTGAGAGATTTCTTTCCACCTCATAAGCAGGTACACAAATTAATTACACATTTTTTAAGACTAAGTTCCTTAGATTGTAAACATTATATAGAATCATAGTAAGTCAATAATTTTGCTTAGGTGCTTAATCACAAACTAGAATCAGACTTATATATGACATTTAATTGGAAAATTTGAGATGGATGACTACGAATTAGGAGAAAAATTTCTCGAACAACAACAGTGGGATAAAGCCGTTAATGCCTACCATAAAGCAATAAAGCTCAACCCAAATTTTTCTTGGTCTTACTATAAATTAGGGCAAGCTTTGACTAAACTACAAAAATGGGATGAAGCTATTACAGCTTACCGTCAAACTATCAAACTAAACCCTGACTTTCCATGGTCTTACCATAACTTAGGAAATGCCCTAATTAAACTAGAAAAATATTCAGAAGCTGTCCTTGCTTACCGTCAAATTCTTAAAATTAATCCTGATAGTTATTGGGATTACAATAAATTAGGAGAAGCACTGGTTAATGTTGGAGAATTTGAGCAAGCCATTCTTTCTTATCAAACAGCAATTCAACTCAAACCAGAACTTAAAGGTACTCATCAAAAATTAGCAGATATTCTCTTTCAAATTGGCAAACTAGAAGCAGCAGAAATAGCATATCGTCAAGCAATAAAACTAAATCCAGAAGTAGTTTGGTATCGTCAATGTCTGGGAGATGTTTTACTTAAACAAAAAAAATTAGATGAAGCGATCGCTACTTATTTGGAGGTTGCTCAAGTTAGACCGGATTTACCTTGGATGCACCTACAGTTAGGAGATGCTTTTGCCCAATTTTCTCAATCAAATTTAGATGAAACTATCAATTATTATTGTCAAGCTATTAAAAATCCAGACCAATATCCTATTTATCAAAAAGCACTATGTCTCATCAGAGAAAATCCAGAACTATACTTAAAATTAGGAACAGCTTTAGCACAAGCAAATCAGATTTCTGGAGCTATCATTATCTATTATATGTTGCGAGAAATATTCCCTAGTAAATATCAAATAGATATCCTTCAGGAATTAGAGAAAATATTACGGCAAAAAATTAAACTAGAACAAGATTTAAACTCATATTATGCTGCTGTGGAAACTAATCAAGATAGTCAATCTTACTATTATCTAGGATTAGTTTTAACCCAACAACAAAAATGGTTAGAAGCTTCTATTGCCTATCATCGTGCCATAGAAATTAATCCTGATTTTGCTTGGTGGTCTGATACTCGTCTCTGGGAAACTTTTGAAAAATTAGGCAAACTTGAGGAGACAGTAAATTTATTTCATAAACTGATTGAAAATCAAAATAATTCAGTTTCCACTTACCTAAATTTAGCAGAAGCTTTAACTCAAGTAGACAGAATTAATCAGGCAATAAAATATTATCAAATAGCCTCTAAACATTATATTGATAAAACCCATCCCACCTTTGTTAACCAACACTGGAATTCAGAAAAATTATCTGAAGCCAACTTTCTAATTATTGGAGTAGGCAAAGGAGGAACCACCTCTCTTTATAGCTATATAACTAAACATCCCCAAGTCTTACCAGCCATCAAAAAAGAAATACATTTTTGGTCTTTCAATTTCCATAGAGGTATAGATTGGTATCGGGCACATTTCCCTCCCATTTCAGAGTCAAAAAAATTTCTAACCGGAGAAGCAAGCACTACCTATTTTGATGCTCAATATGCTCCCTGTAGAATCTTTCATTTTTTTCCCAAAACCAAACTAATTCTCATTATGAGAAATCCTGTCGATCGAGCAATTTCTCATTACTATCATCAAGTACGTTTAAATAAAGAATTTCGTTCTTGTGAAGTAGCTATTAACTCTCAACTTGAAAAACTCAGCAAAATTTCTCATCCTAATTATTGGAATTTTGCAGGAGATTATATTGCTTCTGGCGTATATGTAGAATTCCTCAAGAAATGGTTAGCTATTTTTCCTAGAGAACAATTACTAATTTTGAAAAGTGAAGACTTTTATCGTGACTCGGCAACTACCATGAAGCAAGTTTTCGACTTTCTAGGTTTGCCAGATTATCAAATATCAGATTATCCAAAATTAAATGCTGGTTCTTATTCTTCTATTAGTGAGTCACTTCGACAAAAATTAAATGATTATTTTCAACCTCATAATCAGCGTTTAGAAACATTTTTGGGGATGAAATTTAATTGGTAGAAGTTCATTAATGGATAATGGATAATTGATAATTGATAATTACCTCTGGTTAAAACCGTTACGGAATTGAATATAAGGAAATACAGCACTTTCCGCTGTTATGAGGTGTGCCCATCGCGGGCAAGATGCCCGCACTACAATATTTTAACTGGCTAGAATTACTTGAGTGTTTGACTTGTTCAAAATTTGTTTTTTTTGAGGTTATATCTCTCGGCTGAAAATTGGCATATTTGAGGTGGTATTAACGAAAATACTAGGTTGTAGCCTTGTTTAGAAGAGTCTCTTCTTAGGTTTAGGCACAACATTGGCACAATACCTTATGTACAAACTATGTACTAAATCGCTGAAACAACGCAAGCTCGTGAAATATTTTGTAATAATTTGGGGAAAATTAGACTACTTTGATTTAGATAAATAATATTAAAAGCTGATTTGATTAGTCAAAGCTATATCGAGCGATCACGATTTAGTTTTGTTTTTGAAAGTTACTTTGCAATACTCGGAAAAAGTAGAACGAGAAGTAGTAATAATTTTTTAATTGCTTTGTCATACTATTAATTCCTTGGAGCGATCGCTCTATTTCTGGATTTTTTCGTTTTGAGTAAGTTGAGAAAAGTCTATGGAGAAAGATTTAGCTGAATCGCCGAGAAGCCTCACACCATCATAAGCAGATTTGGTGGATGAATCGGCTGCAAATTGAATAGGTTCGATGCCCATTCAATTTGTATGCTATCTCAAGCAGAAGCTTTTGCCCTAGTTGAAAAACTTGTATTATGATATTGCAATAACCCCGGAAATTTTCCACCATGCGCACTGCCTACCAATATAAATTAAGGCCAAACAAAGAACAGTTAGCCACAATAGAAATGTGGTTAGCATTGTTGCGTCGGCAGTACAACTATAGATTAGGCGAGCGGTTTTCGTGGTGGTCAGAAAACCGTTGTCCAGTTAACGCCTGCCCCTTGGTGATGCCCATTCCTCAACTAAGAGACCACCCAGATTATTACTCTCAAAAAAAAGATTTAGTCAATACCAAAGACAAATTTCCAGAATATAAGCTAATTCATTCTCAGGTCCTGCAGGATTGCATAAAACGGGTAAAACTTGCCTTTGATAGATGGTTGAAAACAGACAAAAAAGGAACTAGATTAGGGAAACCAAGATTTAAAGGAATTGGACGTTATCGCAGTTTTACTTATCCTCAAATCAAGCAAAACTGCATAGAAGGAAACAAGATAAACTTGCCAAAAATAGGCAATATAAAGTTGATTCAACATCGACCGTTACCTGATGGTTTTCAAATTAAAACAGTAACAATTAGTCGTAAAGCAGATGGTTATTATATAACTTTATCCCTAGAAGACAAATCAGTTCCAGCCTTCACAAATAAAGTTGAACCTACATTAAAAAACACTCTGGGAATTGATATGGGATTGAAAGAATTCTTAGTAACAAGTGAAGGAGAGTCTATCCCCATCCCTCAATACTATCGCTCATATCAGAAACGATTAAAGACTCTACAAAAACGTTTATCTCGAAAGAAAAAAGGAAGTAAAAGGTGGCTCAAGGCTGTTAAAGCTGTAGCCAAACAACATAAAAAGGTCGGTGATAAACGTAAAGACTTTCACTTCAAAACAGCCAATGAATTATTATCAAAAGCGGATATTATTGCCCATGAAAACTTAAATATCAAAGGGCTAGCAAAGACTCATTTGAGTAAATCAATTAACGATGCTGGATGGGGAAAATTCCTGTCTATTTTGACTGTCAAAGCCGAGAATGCTGGACAGAAAACCATAGCAGTAAACCCCAAAAATACAAGCCAAGATTGCTCAAATTGTGGTGAAAAAGTCCCCAAAGAATTAAACATACGAACCCATTATTGTCCGCACTGCGGCATAGCAATAGACCGCGACTTGAATGCAGCGATAAATATCAAAAATAGGGCGGTAGGGCATTCCGTCTTTAAAGCTTGTGGAGCCCGACGGGATACCGGGGCTACGAAACGAGAAGCCCACACTATACCGTCAGGTTAGTGTGGGAGTATGTCACACTAAGTACCTTAAATTCTGGTTCATGCTGTTAATAGTAGAGTTAAAAATTATTTCCATGAATAATCAAATCTTATCCAACCAAAAAATCAAAGAGCAAGAACAATCAAATACTGAAATTTGTTCTACATGGCCTTGCGTAGCTGACCGAACTATAAACTTTATCATTGTGCATTGAGAAGCTGGTTTGTTAATTTCTAGTGCTGTTGGTTTATCTATAATTATTTATGTAGCCACAATTTCGGCAGTAAAATCAATCAAAGCGATCGGAAAGTAATATCAAATCCGGTATAGCAATGAGCGCTCAGGTATTTACAATGTCCAGCTCAAAGTGCAGTAAGCGAAAAGGTGTACAAAAAATAATGTGTAAATATGCCAGCGCACATTGCTATAGTCATCGACCAAGAGAAAATCAAGTTTAATATTTCAATCTCAATGCTTTCCTACGGAATGCTACGCAAACAGGCAGAGGAACTGATAACTGATAACTGAAATACCCCAAAAACTAATATCGCGACAACAGAATCTTAACCTCCTCCTCTATATCCATATCCTTCATCGCCTCCCACTCAGCTTGACGCACAGCAATAAACGCTTGAGCCAACTCAGACCCCAAAGCATTTTTCAAAACATCATTATTATTTAGATGAGCGATCGCCTCTCCCAAAGAACCAGGCAAAGCATCTATCCCCCGCGCCTCCCTTTCTGTAGAAGGTAGATTTCCTGGGTCAACTGCCACAGGTTCCCTAACATCAAGACCACGATTAATCCCATCCAAACCAGCAACTATTACACTTGTTCTAATCAAAGTCTGAAATTAATTGATTGGATAATCACTTTTAAGTATAAACTTCAGTTATTTACTTTTTTATAGCAATTCTTCTATTCCCACCTTTAATACATTGACAACTGGGTGCTCTACTAATTGCATCAATGCCTCAATTCCCATTGCTTGAATTACACTGATAATTTTGTCTTTCAAAGTTGGGTTATCGTCGATTTTTTTAATAATTTCGTCTGCCACCTTTCTTTTCTGAGTTAATGTTTCAGTTGGATAATCTTTCCCTAGTTGTTCGAGTAATTCTTGGATTTCTTGTGCTGCTTCTTTTAATGATTTTTCTTTACTTTCATTGAATTCATTGTTTTGTGTAATGTTGTTAGTATTGTGGTCACCGGCGATAGGCGCAATTATATTTCCGTTACCATTACTTGTTACATTCTGTGGATTTGTTTCCATTTGTCCCTCCTGATTGTTTTTTAATTGAATATGCAAATTAACGCTTAGTTGATATATAAATTGAGTGAGTTTGTTTTATGGTTTTTGTTCACTTTCATTGAATTCACTGTTTTGTTCAATGTTGTTAGTATTGTCTTTACCGATGATAGGTGTAATTGTATTTTTGTCACCATTACTTTTGACATTTAGTGAAGTTGTTTTCATTTGTCCCTCCTGACTGCTTTTGAATAGATTCTCAAAATGAACGCTTAGTTGATATATAAATTGAGTGAGTTTGTTTTGTGGTATATGCTCCAGGTCTACATTAATTAGACCTGGTATATTCTGATTTTTCAGTTCCTTCAATGCTTCTTGATAATTGCTACGGAAATTTTGTTCAAAGTCTTTTTTTGTCAAGTCACCTTTGGAATTAATTTGAAAATAAACGTTGCTATTTTTTTCGATACTTAATTGATTCATACCAAGAAGCACAACTTTCTTCTGATAATTTTCTTCTACTTTTTTAAAGCAATAGATAAAAGCTTGCCAATTAAAGTCCTCACTTTGATCAAAACTTATCTTTACTATTTTAGCTCGTGAATATGCATAACAACCCAATATAGAAATGACAATAATAACAATTACAATACAAGATATAAAGAATAGTTGAGCTCTTTTTTTTTCATGATCTAAATCTAAGGATAGTTGAGCTATTTTTCGTTCACGATCTAAGGACAGTTCTTCTATTTTTTTGGCATTATCTGAGAAGGATAAGCTCTGATACTTCCCTATCTGATACTTCCCTAGTTGTTTTTGAATCTCATCCTGTGCTTTATCTCCATCAATTAAGTCGTTAACATAATCATGCCATTCTGTCTGAGTGTCATGAAATGCGAGTCCATAGGGTTCACTATTTAACAAATTATATTTAGGATATAAATAGTAATCATTTGGATTTTCTATTCTTGTTTTCCTTTCTAATTCACCTTCCAAAAGCACACTATCAGTGGCAAATCCTGTAATATTACCTTTTTTCAAAAGATCTATTCCGCCTGCTCTTGTCTCCAGATTATCGTGAATTGTAGTAGCTAGTGGAAATAACAGTTTAACAAATGAAATTGTAGTTGTATCTTTGATTAAACCAATACTTAAGCCCTCAAAATCCGGTTTTTCTTCAACTGTTTTTTGATTCTCTCTTTTGATTAAAATTCTCGTACCTGTTTTAAAAAAAGGCTTAGAAAAACTTATATTCGCGTGTCTCTTATTGTCGGTATTATTTGGTATAGTATTTGGGCCACATTCAATATCAATAGATTGGTCTCTCAATAAATCAAATCTTCCTATTTTTTCTTTTCTGACATCTTTATATTCTGCTGTTATTTTTATTCCTGTTCTCCTGTACTTTTTGTTTAAGCTATCTACTAAAATGTTTTCAACAAAATTTTTGCAGAAACCGTATGCTCTACCATCTTGAAAATAACTAATAGGATAAGAGTCTGGTGCAATGCCAACAACCAAAGTATCCTTAGTCCCATTGTCAAATTGTTCTAAGATAGATTCTCTATTAGTTTTCTCTTGAGATGAATTTTCCTGTGACATCACAGGTAAATTAACAGTTAATGCTACTAGGAGTGGCATCAAACTAAACAAAAACTGTAGTTTCATAGTGCTTTGAGAAACCTTGACTTTTGAATATTTGTATTAAGTCTAAGTTTTTAGTCTAAGTTTTAAGTCCAAGTTTTTCCTGAAACCTAAACTCGCTCAAAAACTTAATTTTACTTGGTCTATTTCCTTCCCATTGCTTTCTTCGTCAGTATTCAGATCAAATCAGGTTGATTAATTAGAAATTGCAAATAGTGGTTGATAGCCACCAGTGGAATTGAGTCACTGCCCGAAAATTTCTGGTTTTGATTAGCTGACGACACCGCTAGAACTCCGTTCTGCACTAATCCTCAGTAGTCTAAATTAACTGGGTGCATCTCAATTAGGTAATGGGTAAAAATATTTAGAGGAATTAAGCACTAAAAACCCCATTTATATAAGGAAACAATGTTTGAGAAGATTAGAGGTATTACTTGGTAGCCATTGCGGTGTTGCGCCTAATGGCTGTGGTTGAGTATTTCTACTTATCGCGGATCTGAGATGCACCCAATTAACCTGCCTTAACACTTTTCCCTCTTTGATGCAAATATCCGGAATTTTTTTGACTATTGTAGAGTTTTCATAATACAAATTAAGGAGCAGAATGTCAGTTTAATTATTACTCAATATAACTATCAATAACTTTCATAATATTAACCCCCGTTAATTTCACATAATTATCCATATATTTAGTACCAGGAGTAAGGACTGGTAAATTTTTCCTGTAAGTAGGCAGCCAAAATTCACTGTTAATACTCCAATTTTTAACAGTATTTTGATAATTTTCCAGATAATTTTGAATCAAATACTCATAGACAAATTGTTTTCTAATACTTCTACTTTTAATTTCTTCTCGGTTTCCTGGATTCAGATAATAATCAAAGTTGGCATATTTAATATCAATCACCTGAATAGAGATTTTATTGATAATTTTATTCAGGAAATTACTAAAGCTTTGATTGATTTCTTTGAGAGAGCGGAGTCTATCTTTATCCCGAAGGAGAGATAGATAGAATATGTTGTCTTTAAGGAGATATTCAGACCCCAAAACATAATCAATAAACCGTTGAAAAAATCTATCGGGAGATAATATGCCAAATTTAAGAGCTAGATAGAATATGTGATTCAAATTTTCCATCATTTGTAGTTGTTCGAGACTAAAGTCATCCAAAATTTCCCAATAAGAATAAAACTGATTTGGCAAGGAGTTAACTATCAGTGTATCTCCCTCAAGTTTGCAGAATTTAGCTAACTCGTTAAAAGTATGGTTTTCTAGTTCTGGATTTTGATTAAGAAGGGCAATTTTTAATTGATATTTATTACATTTAAAGGTGGTGTAGTACTGTAAGTCATTCCAATTTTTGACTTTTTCAATTTTATATGAAGTTGTAGGTGGGATTAAATCTGGGAGTGTGGAGTTTGAGCGATTATTTTTAGTATTAAATGAAATAATTACAGCATCGGGAAAAATATCTTTGCTGTTGACATGAAAAATCTTGCTCAAATCAATAATTCTATTTTTGTAATTCAAATGAGCAATTATTTCATAAGCAATATATCGGCTATTCAGATAACAGACAAAACATGGATTTGTGTATCTGAGCAGATAAGTTAAACACATTCCCTCCCAAACACTATGAAAATTATTAAATCCCCATATTTTGCCATCTTCTACATCATCCAATTCCCCATATAAAAATTTCTCAACTGCATCATAAAAATCCCAATAATCTATATCTTTTAACGCTGTATAGTTATCAATTGTTTCTAAAGCATCCCTCAAAGTATTGATGATTAAGGAAAAATGGTCTTCGCTAAACAGACTATATTCATACCCAATATACTTTTGCCGAAACCTAGCAGATAGAGCAGCAATTTCTGGATTAAAATTTTCCCCTAATTTTTGTTTAATCTCAGTAAATATATAACAATACATAGCCACAATATCAGAAGCTTCATAAGATATTTGTTGGCGAGGTATATCAATAGAATCAATAAAAATAGCACCATTATTCAGGAAAGTAGATTTGTGAAGATAACGATGAATTTTACTATAGTCTATAGTTTCAGATTTACTAAGACGAGAGACAAGTGCTAATATTTTCAACTCATCGTAGACATCTAAAATATTATCTAAGGCATCAAGTTTGCTATAAAAAATGCTTTCTTGATTATCGTTGACGATCGTTTCTTTTCCTGCTTCCTGTTTTAATACACCGTCACGGTCATTAATTTTAATATTTTTCTGCAAATATCCTTTTTCTTGATAAATATTTTGCACAATTTTCAGAACTTTATAGAGCTTGAAAAATAATTCACATTTAAAGTCAAATTTATTAATATTCGGGTCATCCTGAGTAAATCCTTTAGGTAAATGAAAAATTAACTTACCTCCTTTTTTTTCAATGCCGACAAAAGAATATTTAGTGTTAACTCTAGGCTTTAATTCGGCAAAATTTATCATTTTTATGAGGAAGGAAGAAAGTGTTTAGTTATCTAGGAGAGAGGGAAGCAAGGAAGAATTCATTAATTGATAATTGATAATTGATAATTGATAATTACCTCTGGTTAAAACCGCTACGGAATTGAATATAAGGAAATATTATTTCTTCTCTTGGTAGATTGGATATAGCGAGGGGACCTCGCCATCCCTCGACCGCTTTTTTCCCCTTAAAAGGGGAGGCTTCAAGGCGCGAATTATTTAATTATTAATTATTAATTATTCGGTAAAGCAGATAAATAAATTTAGGGACTAATATTAAACTCAGATAATTAGGGTTTGCTGAAAAAGTCTTATGGGTGAGGGTAGGAGTCAGGAGTCAGGAGTCAGGATAAATGGGAATTACAGAGGATTTAGTAGAAAGAATTGTCCCTTAATTTTTCTGCCCAACTCTTGCCCAAAATGCTAGTTTTTTGAGCTTTCTTGAGCGAAAAGCTGGCACTTTTTTTCAACCTAATAAGGCTGAAACCTTGATATTTCAATACTTTTAGGATTAATCAGCAAGCCCTAATTAGTGATTATAAAACCAAAACATTAATTTCTTCTTCGCTTCTTATCCGCAACAACTCTATTAACTGTCACAAAAATATCAGACTAAGCAAAAACTCCTATTGCGACATACGCAACAAAACCACCGACTGCCAAAAAAAATATCAGACTAAGCAAAAACTCCTATTGCGACATACGCAACAAAACCACCGACTGCCAAAAAAAATATCAGACTGAGTAAAAACTCCTATTGCGACATACGCAACAAAACCACCGACTGCCAAAAAAAATATCAGACTGAGTAAAAACTCCTATTGCGACATACGCAACAAAACCACCGACTGCCAAAAAATATCAGACTGAGTAAAAACTCCTATTGCGACATACGCAACAAAACCACCGACTGCCAAAAAAAATATCAGACTGAGTAAAAACTCCTATTGCGACATACGCAACAAAACCACCGACTGCCAAAAAATATCAGACTGAGTAAAAACTCCTATTGCGACATACGCAACAAAACCACCGACTGCCAAAAAAAATATCAGACTGAGTAAAAACTCCTATTGCGACATACGCAACAAAACCACTAGATGTCTCCTAAAAATAAATCGCGGTCTAATAATCAACAATCTTATTTTGCTCTAGAAATTATCAGCAGTATATTAGAACATATCTACAGTCATCCTCAATTCGATCGCAACGTTTACTGAGAATTAAGTATGAATAAAGAGAAAAATTATTAGATACAAGCAATAAAATTACACGAACAACGGCAAGAGTTAGTATCAACAAAAAATACAATAATTATTGCACCTGGCAGTAGTCATTTCAGTTATCAGTTATCAGTTATCAGTTATCAGTACCTCTACAATAAGGAGGCTTTAGATCACGAATATTCTCTTTTTTTATCCTCTTAAAAGGGGGAGGCTTTATACCAATTTTAAAAAAGAATGTTACGAATAGTAAGAGCAATAAAAATACTTTACAGGAAATGTCATTTAAAAAAAAAGATGATTTACGCCATAAAAAATGGTATTAAAGCTATTCCCATACGACTCATGACTCCTGATTCCTAATAAATATCCTAGCTATTTGTAGCAAATATTTATCAATTTGGTATTAGACCATAGTTTTTCGGTAAAAAAACTCAAGCGTTCGAGAAATTGTTAAAGAAATTACGAGCAAATTAAGTAACAATTTTTATAATACTAAATCTGGTTGAAAATCTTACCGAAAAATTAAAGTATAAAGCCTCTGTTAGTGGAGCTTCCCGAAGGGTGGGATGGCTAGGTCTCCTCAGCATATCCAATCGACCAAGAGAAGAAAAAAATTCCTTTTAACCCAATCCTCTTCTTTTCAAGGAGAAGTAATTCTAAATTCTAAATTCTAAATTCTAAATTCTTGAACTCTTTCCTTCTACCCTCTGCCTTTTCCTGTATTAAATATCCTCTATAAACAGCAAAAAATAAAATCACTTAAAAAGTCAACCATTCACAAGAAATAATCCCATCAATAAAATCATCAGATAAAGCAATAAAATCAGAATATGTAATTAATTTAATACTTTGTTTATCCCCTTTTGATAATAAATCTTCCAAAGGTCTTCTATCTCTAGGAAATACACTATCCCACAGATAAAACATTAACTTATTCTCTATAGATTCTTTAGTAACTTGATTATCTTCAGACTTCAAAAACCAAACCCCAATTTGTTTATCTTCAATGCGGCGAATTAGATGATGGTTGACCTTAATAAAATCATTCAACTTATTCACAAAAGAAACCCATTTCTCATCCCTACCCTCAATCGCTATATCTTTAATTTTTTCTATTCCATAACCAGGCACATCCACATATTCCCAATCCCATCTCCGTTTGAATGCACTATCCAGATAATAAATAGACTCATCCGAAGTATTAATCGTCGCAATAATCGATAAATTTCTAGGAATAGAAATTCTCTGACTTGTCAAATTTTCTAATACTCTTAAACCATCCTGATTATTACTCATTTCTAAATTCATCTTTGTCATCTTACAAAAAACATCAAAATTACTTCCATCCACTTGTATATTTTTATCAGTTGTTTGAGCATCATACCCCATCGACCCTAACAAAGCCACTATTTCTAACTCTGATAAATTAACATCATAAGTTGACCAATTATCTGTTTCTCTATCTAACAATTGAAAAATCGGACCGAATATAGCAGCAGCATTACCTCGGTTTAATTCGTCAATTACTAACAGCACATTCTCATTATTATTATTAATTAAATTTTTGTAAGCTAATCCTAATGCTCGTAAAAAATGACCTTGATAAAATTTATATATAACCGAACTGCCGATAGTCTGTGGCAATAATTTTCCGACAAAATCAGCATAAGTATATTCAGGATGAAATACTGTTTTAATTGTGTTTTCTAATGATTTTGTTTGTTCATGCCATTTAATTCCCAAGGAATTAGTTGCTATCTCTCGCACTTTATAACTTTTGCCTGTACCTGGACTGCCAAATAGAATTTTCTGAATAGGTTTAGTTGTTTGAGAAATATCTAACATCAGTTCATTTTCAATATTGACTGAAAATATATAGTAGTTATATTTTTGTTGTGTATAAAATTTATTTAAATTAGGAAAAAGGGGTAATAATTTCAGATTTTTTATACCAATTTCATAAAATATTGCTACAGTGGTTTTCTCTGCAGGTCGGAATTTAGAGATTAATACTGTAACGACCTTTTTTGAATTTGGTATTATTTATTGCGTGAATTTTTTACAAATCATTTAGCACTGCTATCTTCTTGATTATTTATTATATATAGGACTTACACAGTACAACGTATTTTTGTCCGAAACGACCCACAGGAGCAACCATAAATAAATAAACAAACGTCAGTCTGATCAAGTAGATATAAAACTTAATTCGTTCAACTTTCCTTTATATACTTTTACTAATACCAAATTAATAGAAGTTGCATAGAATAAAATTTTAATCAGAATTGATAGTAGATAAAGACAGGGAAATTAATGAATTCATAATTCTGCACAGCTTCACATAAAAATGGTATTAGTAGTCAAGCAAAATTAATTTTATATTTGGTGGTCAGCTTAAATAGGTAGGAAAAATTATTTTTAGATTGGCATCTCTAGCACAAAAATATATATATTTTATTCTCTATTCCCTATTCCCTATTCCCTATTCCCTATTCCCTATTCCCTATTCCCTATTCCCTGTTACCTACTAAAAATGTTAAATTAATTTTGCATAGGTACTTATTTTTAATGTCTATAGTAGTTTTTAACGTGGTTGTATAGAAAATATTAAGACAACAGACAATAGCAGTAATAGAAATCTCCATAAAAGAGGAATTAGTGGGAAATAATTAATGATTTATGTACGAGAATTAATTTGATTTTTATTATTGGAGATGTCTAATTTTTAACAAAATTATTTCTATAGCAGTCGAACGAAAGGTGTTTGATAGTTCAAAAGTTTAAAACTCAGACAACGTAATACTTTTCCTTTTTCCTTCTTTCTTCTTTCTTCTGCTATAACTAAAATTGACAAAAAATATTAACGGTGCGCCATTGCACACCGCTAGCTGTAATCTATATATTATATAGCGCCCTACTGCAACTCGAACAAGTCTTAGTAGAAGGGTAGAATCTATTAAGAATATTAATTCATAGCTATACCATTCACACTTGTATTCAAGTTCTATATCTCACCAGTATGAAAATTGCTATATGTATAATTTAACTCAAAAAATAATCAGGCTAAAGATTGACGCATTGGAGTACGACCGTAAGGATGTCCCTTATAACTAATTACGATTTGATGAGCTAACCATAAATCTAAACACCGACGCATTAATAGGTAGCGATCGCGCCAAAGCTGATGGCACTTTTCCGTAGATGGGCAGTCAATCACCATTACTACCCTAGACCCAACTAACTCGCGGTTTAACTGACAACTGTCTAAATCTATAGGACTCTGAGTCTGAAACCGTTCAATTGCGATAGATTCTATATTATTCATCTAAAATACTTTGGTAATTTGGAAACCCTTAGCCTTAGCTAGGGGATAAATAAAGATCGGCAGCCAAAATGACAATGCTATAGGTCGGTACTATGTCAAAGGTACTGGCTTAACCAACTATGCCTGTTTAACCATTGAGTTCTAGAGCATGGGACTGGCAGAGCATCTCAAGATAGGAACTTTAACACTGACCTGTAACTTAAACTGCAAAGGTATAAGGCTAGTCAGGTGTTGGCTGGCAAAGACTTCGAGCAGTCTGTCCAGGCCCTTGAACTTTAGTCCTGGGATTCCTGACTACATATCTTTATTGATTATAAAATAAATATAAAGAACTTTGGGAATAATGTAAAGCAGAAATTTGTATAATTTATAGTTTTCTTGCTGTCAAAATAGATACCATTGATTTAAACAAAAGTCAAAAATAAAAAGTCAAAAGTTTTTGTTTTACTGATAACTGATACATTTTATTTCGGATAAAATTCTTAAAAGTCAGTATAAATAAGGGAAAAAAAGTCTATAGCTGAAATTAAAGTTACTCACAATGCATCAGCTTCTGATCGACGTTATCCTAATATTTAGATACATTAAATTGTCCCTATAGGTAAAATAAACATCAATCCAATCATTGGGAGGCCCCGTGTTATCTAGCCTGACAGCAACTAATTCTCGCCGAGCTGAAATAGTCGAAATTGTGTTCCGTAATGGTTGGGGCTATATGAAAACCCTTCTCACAGGGGGCAAAGCTGGGGAACCAGACATACCAACACCAGAAGTTCTACGCAATATTCTGGTAGATTTAGGCCCAGTATATGTAAAGCTCGGCCAGCTACTCAGTACCCGTCCAGACCTATTACCAGCAGACTATATAAATACTTTGTCAAGTTTGCAGGCCAATGTACCAGCAGTACCTTGGTCAGAAGTAGAAGTCTTAATTCGTCAACAATTATCTCAACCTTTAGAAGAGGTATTTAGCTACGTTAACCCTGAATGTGTAGCAGCGGGTTCCATCGCTCAAACTTATAAAGCGACTTTAAAAGATGGTACGGAAGTAGCTCTAAAAGTTCAACGTCCAGGTATTGACAGAATAATTGACAAAGATACATCCCTGCTAAAAAGTTTAGCTGAATTAGTCTCATTCACAGATTTTGGCAATGACTACGATATAGTTTCTGTTGCGGAAGAATTTAGTGTTGCTCTGAAAGCTGAACTTGACTTCACCAAGGAAGCTGGTTATACCGATGAACTACGTCGAGACTTATCTACCAGTAAGTGGTTTGACCCCAAGCAAATAATGCTTCCGAAAGTATATTGGGAACTAACAACTCCGAAAATATTAGTTCTTGAATGGCTAAATGGTAAACCTATCTTATCAGCGAAGGTCAAAGGTATTAACAATAATGGGGATGTAGATGCAGAAAAGCAAGCACTCTCCACTTTATTATGTCGTGCTTTCTTTCAACAGTTTTATATCAATGGTTTTTTTCACGCCGATCCTCATCCTGGTAACATATTTTATCTGGAAGATGGGCGCATTGCTTTGTTAGATTGTGGAATGGTTGGTCGTCTCGATCCTCGCAGTCAGGAGAATTTAACGGAATTATTATTAGCGATCGTCGATCTAGATGCTAAAAGATGTACTCAGTTAACTCTACAAATGGCAGAAGTCGCTCAACAACCAAACTTAGTTAAGGTGGAAAATGAGTATAGCAAAATGCTGCGGAAATATTATAATCTGAGCTTGGCTGAAATCAATTTTTCTGAAGTTTTTTATGACATATTACAATTGTGTCGTAATAACAAAATTAAATTGCCTAGTAATTTGGGTTTGTATTCCAAAACTTTAGCAAATTTGGAAGGTGTCGCTCGTAGTTTCTACCCTCAACTTAATCTTTTGGATGAGATTAGACCATTAATGACGGATCTATTTCGGCGACAGTTATTAGGGGAAGATCCAGTTCAGACATTATTAAGAACAGCTATTGATGTGAAGAATTTGTCTTTAGAGTCGCCTCGTCAATTAGACTTACTTTTAGATAGAGTTACTTCTGAAACATTGAAGTGGAATTTGACTTTAAAAGATATTGAACCTTTGGCTATTAGTGTAGATAAGTCGGCTAATAGACTATCTTTTAGTGTGGTGGTAGGTTCGTTAATTATTGGTGCTGCTATTGTAACTGCGGGTTCTCAAAGTAGTCAGTTATCTGTGTTAAGTGAAGCTTTATTTGCAGTAGCTAGTTTTCTTGGGTTGTGGTTAATTATTAGTATTCTTCGTTCTGGTCGTTGGAGAGAGTAAATACAGTTAGAAGAAGGAAGAAGGAAGAAGGAAGAAGGAAGGGTGCATCTAAATTTTGAATAAAGCCAAAAATTTATCGCTTTTAGGCAAGAGGCAACAGGGAATATATAGGAAAATAGTATTTCTGCAAATATTGAGATGTACTGAGAAGGAAAGTACATGAGTCTATAGATCGATACCTTATAAGTTTTGGTCTTATATGAATCGTATTGAATTATATTTCATAATCTGAACATAATATTAGGGAGTATTTGTAGATGAGTCTAAATATTCTTGATTGTCTAAATATGTTTCAATATTTTCCAGAATTTGTCTTAAATATTCTACTACTTTATTTTTAATTTCCATCAGTTCGTCAGCACTTATTTCCTTTCCTACTTCCGCAAAAGGTCTAATGCCATGTGCTAAATCATTTCTGTTATCCTTGACTGTCAATAAATCACTACTATCAATTTTTGTTTTTGCAGAAAATCCATATTCCTGAGCTGTTTCTTTAATTTTTTTAGCATCAATGTTTCCAGAAAATAGTTTTTCTTTATCAAATCCAACAGTAATAATATCTCTTGATATATCTCCAATTTTTTGAAGAACTTTGTCTGGATTTTTCTGCTTCAAATTACGAAGCACAATTTTCTGTAATTCAGGTCTAATATTATCAAAATAAACTCCTTGATTTTTTAGCTCATCAAATATTGCTTCAATAGCATCCTTCATTGTGGATTCTATTAAATTGTAAAGTAATAAATAAGCACTCGCTTTCAGAGTATTTTCTAATTCAGTGTCTATTTTTTTAGCTTTACTATTTCCTTGACTTTCTGTGATTAATTTTATTTTTCCTTGCTGTAAACTTTGGAGGAAAATAAAATATTTACTAACTTCTTCAGAGCGTTCATTAAAATATTGAAATAATATGCTTGTCATTATTTACCTAATAACTGATCCTTGACATATTCAATTCGCCGAACTACCTTCTTATTAGAACTGCTTGCATCACTTTTCGTGTAATTTTGAAAATTACTCTTAGGAGAATTCAGCAAATCATCTCCTTGATAATGAAGATTATTTTTTTCTCTCAAAGCAAGAGCAACACCTACAGAAAGAGATTCAAATTTAATCCTAGTAGTTGTTTGATTTAATTTTTTACCAGAACGAAAACCATCGCGAAAATGTTTTTCGACAAATTCTATCATTGTTTCAAATTCATGCTGCATTTTCTCTAAGTTTATATTTTCATCATCATTAGCATTTTTCAAATACTCATCAAGAAAATTAATTACTCCCAATTGACTATTAAAATTTTTATACTTATTCAAGAAAGCAAAAAAACGTAGTACAAACTCTTGAGGATCTCGTTGCTCAATAGCTGCTTGAGAAAAAGAACAAAGATTCCTAAATTTTGGTAATTTTGATAATTCTTCAATTAAATTAGTAACTCTTCCTGGGTATATACCTCTGCGTTTTTCCATTTCATTTAACTGAATACTACCTGTATTAATTCTTTCAAAAATATCTCGTCGTGTTTCCTCATCTGCTTTTTCTGTTAATTCAATTATCCGAACAGTAGCTCTGTTAAAGCGTCTCTGACGAGGAAGAGGTAAGTCTTCAAATTTAAAATCATTAAGCTGACTTAACTTTTTTAATTCACATAGTTTTAGCTCATTTTTAATAAATCTAGTTAAGGTACGAATACGTTGAGTTCCATCAATAATTTCTAAACGAGCTTCATCTTCTTCATTTTCTTGATCATTAATATCAGCAACAAATACTGGAGGTATTGGTAATCCTAAAAATACAGACTCAATAAATTTTGATTGCCTTTCTTCATCCCAAATCATCTCTCTTTGATAATCAGGTATAAATAACTCATTAGTATCGTCTTCTCTTCCTTTCATATACTTTTGAACCAGAACTTCTACTGGATATTCCGTTGTTCTATAATTAACAGCCTTTTGCTTTTCCCTAATCTCAGCTTCAGCAGCTTCTTTTTGTGCGTTAGTTATTTTGGGTTTACTGTTAGTAACTTTCGACTTTGATGGCATATTTTTGTTTTAAGTAGTTTGTTTAAACCTCAAAGTATATTATAACAGTCGAAGGAAAGGTTAGGACAGATAAAAAGCTTAAAACTCAGACAAAATCAGATTTTTCCTTCTCTCCTAGATAACTAAAACCTTCTTCCTTCTGCTATATAGCTTCAGAGACCATTCATCAAGTAAATATTTCAGATAATTACAAACAAAAAATACATCTATTCTGTATAAAATATTTTCTATAGCAATCCTAAATAATTCGCAATTATTGTGATTGATTCGGTTTTTCTCATTCCCTGTTCCCTATTCCCTATTCCCTAAAATCTACAATATCTCACAACTCAAATAAGATTGCTACATTTCGAGATAACTGTTATTTTCTCTAGTGCTAATGACAAATAATATCCAGTAGAAATTTCACCTATTGACAGGACAGGAATCTACTATTGTTATTCTTTGATATCTATAGCAAGCTAGAATATATGATAGAAATAATTCTAAAATTTAAACAATAAAGTTATGACAAACCAACAAAACCAAATTACCCAAACTTATGCTCAAGATGATGCCCAACAAATTCTGCAAATTGCCCTAGCACGTCGCTCTGAAGGAGGCGAATTAACAAGAGCACAAGTATTAGAAATTGCTCATGAAATGGGTATTTCTCCAGAAGACTTAGCAGCAGCAGAACAAGAATGGCTTTCTCACCGGAGTGAGTTTCAGGAAAAACAAGTTTTTAATCAACTTCGTCGAGACAAATTAAAGCAAAGTTTGATTAAATATGGCATTGTAAATTCATTTTTACTGTTGCTGAATTTAGTAACTGCTCATACTCTTTCCTGGTCTTTACCAATTTTATTATTGTGGGGATTATGGTTAGCTTTAGATGCCTGGAAAACTTTTCAAATTGAAGGAGAAGAATATGAACAAGCTTTTCAAAGATGGCGGTTGAAAAAACAATTAGGTCAATCTTTTGGCTCTTTAGCAAATAAAATATTAAAAAATTTACAGTCTTGAAAAGAAATGGATATACTGCCTAAATTATAGATAGGAAATATCAGGTTTGTTTGATTAATTAAAACCAGGGAAAATTACTTCTAATTCCTTACCTAACAAATAAGCGATCGCTCACTTAAATTAAAGTTTACAGTCTTGAAAAGAAATGGAGATACTGCCTAAATTATAGATAGGAAATATCAGGTTTGTTTAATTAGGGCGTGACCGATCTAATCAAAAGCATTGACATATAAAGACAAGTGTCTTTTTGGGGTCGAATTGCAGTGTAAATTTTTCAGCTCTTCATGCTCAAATTTGAGCGTATTTTAGGCCATAGTTGGGCAGAAAAATCATTCTTACAATTGTTACTCCTACCTCCTCGCTCATTCCCATTTCTCCCCTCCACGGTCGGGGTTAGGGGTGGGTTGTCTCCTGTCTCCTGTCTCCTGTCTCCTGCTCCTACTAAAAGACTTTTGAGCGCAAACCCTAATTAATTAAAACCAGGGAAAATTACTCTGAATTCCTTACCTAACAAATAAGCGATCGCTGACTTTAATTATTAAAAAAGTAACAGCAAATTATTAGTCTTAAAACATTTACTTTAAATAAGTAAAAAAACACCATGAGATTTATTAATCCTCATATCAAAAGCATAAAACTCAAACAACACAAGATTTTTCCTTCTTCCTTCTTCCTTCTTCCTTCTTCCTTCTTCCTTTTTCCTTCTTCCTTCAAAATAAACAGAAACGATCGCCCATCTCAGTAATTAAGAGAGCGATCGCACCAAATTTATTACTAATTTTTTGACAAAAAAGCCAATATTAAACTGATGATTTACGCATCCAAAATAGAAACAGTAACTTCACCAGAATTATCATCTTCATAAACATCAAGAAATAAAGCACTAACTATAATTGCTTCTTTAACTTCCAATGTAATCGTATCATCATATCCATTTAAAGAAGACCATGTAGCTGAAGTTTCAACATTTGTCTTCAAGTTAACAAATTTGCCACCATATATCCAGAGTAACACAAATGGTTCAGCACCCATACCACTACCATAGCTAAATGAGCCACTCTTAATCCGCAAAACATACATACCAGGATCTAAACTTGCAGATGCAGCCTCTTTCTGCAGGTTTTCCATCCATGCTTTGTCTACTAATAAACAGTTCTTCTGACTATCAACAGTCAAGTTTTTCATGTTACTATCTCCTCTTTGATTAGATTATGTATCAGTTTTTGGCCTGTTTTAAACAGATTTAATTGAGCTTACCTGCCAGTATTATTACTGGAGTATGTGTCAATAATAATATCACAATACAGCCTGTAGAAAAATAACAAATTTTATTACTTAGACATTTATCAACTAAACTATTTTAAAGATAGAATTTTGCCCAAAATTTAGTCCTTTATCTTTGACATCTTAACTCCCAATTAGTGAAATAAGCATTTATAATAGCTTATATAAAAATCAATAATTAAAGCATCCTATTGTAATGAAATTCCATATAAAAAAATTAGACTAAAATCATAAGCATTTCCTAGGTCATGCTGCGCAAACAGCTATTAGCTGTCAGTTATCAGCAACAAGATTCTCTCATATAGGACAGTGTTTGAATTAAAATAGACTTTAAGGGCAAGAGAAGCAACTTTTGTAGTAAGACAATTAAATATTGCTTTTATCCTAAACTAAAAGTAATAGCTAATAGCTGATGGCTGACTGCTGTTTGCGCAGCATTCCGAAGGAAATGCTTACCTAAAATCTTTCAATTTGTCGTGCTTCATCTGATAATTTTGCTTCTTTTTGACCGATAATTCTTGCCCTAACATTTAACAAACCAATCGGAGTATTAAACAACTCTACCAATTCTGCCTTACCTGATATTATTTTCATCGTTGTTAGAGGCAACTCTTTTAATAACCATCTACTCAAACGATACACATATTCCTTTGTTTTAAACTCTCCCATTAAATCGATACCGTAAAGTTCATGCAAATATTTATTTGACTTTCCATACCTGCGCCATTGACTTTGTAAATCTTTCCAAGTTGAACGATGACGATGTTTAACTACTGCATTTTCTACAAACTTAAACTGATAAGATGTTTCTCGTAAAATCCGCCAACAAATATCAGCATCTCCACCCGTTGTTAAGTAAGGACGAAATAATCCTACATCTACAAAAGCTTGCTTTCTAACAGCTAAATTAGCAGTTTGACCATAAGGACAAAATGAATTAGCTAAAGTATGTTTTTGAGAAAGAGTCTCTTGTTTATCAGCATATTTTTCTAATAAACTGTCCCCAGGTAAAGCAAGTATTTCTCCCACTACAATACCAATATTAGAGTCAGAAAATGGCTGAATTAAACTTTCTAACCATTGAGGTTGAGGACGACAGTCACCATCAGTAAAAGCAAATATCTCGCTACTCGCAGCACGAATACCAGCATTACGAGCAGCATAAGAACTTTGAATTTGATTTTCAGTGACTAGACAAATTGTAATTTGACTTGACCGTGCTGCTGCTTCAATTAGTGACTTACTGCGATCGCCACTATTATTATCCACAAGTAAATATTCTACTTGGTCAGCAGGATAGGTTTGCGACCGCAGACATTCTATCAAATCTGGCAAGTCTTTCTCACCATTATAAATTGGTACAATTACCGAAACTTTTGTCATCATCGGTTTTTCAATTAATAATTAGCAGGGAACAGGGAACAGGGAACAGGGAACAGGGAACAGGGAACAGGGAACAGGGAACAGTGGAAAAAGCTTTTATCTGTCTCAGGTTCATCATCAACATAAGTCCTAACCAACTCATTCCTTGCTATAGCTACATTAATCGACCTAAAAACAAGAATTTAGGAAAACAAAAAAGCTGATAGTTGATAACTGAATACTTATTTCTAAAATAAGCAAAAACTAGCCAAAATTGCACTTAATAATTAGCAGGGAACAGGGAACAGGGAACAGGGAACAGTGGAAAAAGCTTTTCTCTGTCTCAGGTTCATCATCAACATAATTCCTAACCAACTCATTCCTTGCTATAGCTACATTAATCGACCTAAAAACAAGAATTTAGGAAAACAAAAAAGCTGATAGTTGATAACTGAATACTTATTTCTAAAATAAGCAAAAACTAGCCAAAATTGCACTTAATAATTAGCAGGGAACAGGGAACAGGGAACAGGGAACAGTGGAAAAAGCTTTTATCTGTCTCAGGTTCATCATCAACATAAATCCTAACCAACTCATTCCTTGCTATAGCTACATTAATCGACCTAAAAACAAGAATTTAGGAAAACAAAAAAGCTGATAGTTGATAACTGAATACTTATTTCTAAAATAAGCACAAGCTAGCCAAAATTGCACTTAATAATTAGCAGGGAACAGGGAACAGGGAACAGGGAACAGTGGAAAAAGCTTTTCTCTGTCTCAGGTTCATCATCAACATAAATCCTAACCAACTCATTCCTTGCTATAGCTACATTAATCGACCTAAAAACAAGAATTTAGGAAAACAAAAAAGCTGATAGTTGATAACTGAATACTTATTTCTAAAATAAGCAAAAACTAGCCAAAATTGCACTAACTAAATAAAAACATCCAACCACTTGAGTTTCCGACCAACCAGATAATTCTAAATGATGATGAAAAGGAGCCATTTTAAATAAGCGCTTACCTACACCATCGGGTCCTTTTGTTGCCTTGTAATAACCCACTTGAGCAATAACCGAAAGAGTTTCTATTAAAAAAACCACACTAAGAATTAACAATATCCATAAAGTATTAGTTAGTAGAGCAACTGCAGCTAAACCTCCACCCAAAGCTAACGACCCTGTATCACCCATAAACACCTTAGCAGGATTGCGGTTATGAACAACAAAACCAAGACAACTACCACTCATACAAGCACAAAAAATCATTAACTCCGGAGCAGTAGGACCTAAATAAGCAGCTAACCCGAAAAATGCCACCGCTCCCAAACCTCCCATCAAACCATCAACACCATCCGTAAGATTTGTAGCATTACTTTCTGCAACTAAAACAAAACCTGCCAAAGGCCAAAATAGAAATCCTAAAGATAATTGTAAACCAAATGGTAAAGCAATATTAGTAACCGTGCTAGGTTGACTCCATGCTAGCCATCCACAAAATAGCATTGCAAAACCCACCTGCAAAGCCAATTTCATTTTCGGAGATATTCCCTTATTAGACTTACGTTGCAAAATTTTCCAATCATCCAGCCAACCAATAAAACCATAAGCTAGAGTCATTGCAGATACTGCCATGACATCTGGATGAAATTTCGAGAATAACAGAGCGATCGCTACTCCTACCGGTACAAAAAATATACCTCCCATAGTTGGAGTACCCGCTTTTTGTAGATGTGCTTGGGGGCCATCCTCCCGGATTATTTGTCCAGCTTTAAGTCTTCTAAGTATGGGTATAACCCAATACCCCAAACTTGCAGTTGCTAAACCACATAGAATTAGAGGTAAACTCAGAGATTCTATACCGATATTTCGATTAGCCATGCTATCTAAAATTAGGGCAAAAGAACTTAATCCTAAACCCAGACCCAAGAATAAGTTTTCTCCCGATAAAGTAATAGATTTGTTAACAATGAGCTTATTTTGCATAAAAAAAAATCTCCTCCACACACACTTTTTAATAATTTAGGTTTGATTAAATAATTATCAAATTCAGCTTTTAACTAAATAGCTTTTTGGTAATTACCGAATAATTAAGCTTTAAAGCCTCTCCTTTAAATGAGAAAAAATTTTCCCTACCGCGTCAATCCTATCCGTTTTCAAGGAGAGGTAATAATTAATTATTAATTATTAATTGTTGAAAATATCTATTCACCTGAGTCATCGTCATTTCCTTCCAAAACATCATCATCACTAAAATTGTCATCTACAGCTATCAATTCTGAAATTTCCTCTTCCTCTTCTAGATAATTGTCTGATTCTGAAGGATCTCTAGGTAACATTCTGCCTGATGTTTCTAACCAGTCCACTATAGATGAGTCTCGTTGGGTAGGGATTACATCTGCCGGTTCATGGCGAGGTATTAGAAGCAGGGAGGGGTTGTAAACTAGAACTGGTTGTGACTGAGGTTGGTTATTTCTACGACTAATAACTCCTACTGGTTGTCCTACTGGTTGCTCCACCTGGCCCTCTACCATACTTGGTGACAAAACTACAGGTTGTGGATTTACTGTCTCCTGTACCGTAGTTGGCTGTTGTACTACAGGCTGTGGATTTACTGTTTCCTGTACCGTAGTTGGCTGTTGTACTACAGGTTGTGGATTTACTGTCTCCTGTACCGTAGTTGGTTGTGGCACTACAGGTTGTGGATTTACTGTCTCCTGTACCGTAGTTGGTTGTGGCACTACAGGTTGTGGATTTACTGTCTCCTGTACCGTAGTTGGCTGTTGTACTACAGGTTGTGGATTTACTGTCTCCTGTACCGTAGTTGGTTGTTGTACTACAGGTTGTGGATTTACTGTCTCCTGTACCGTAGTTGGTTGTTGTACTACAGGTTGTGGATTTACTGTCTCCTGTACCGTAGTTGGTTGTTGTACTACAGGTTGTGGATTTACTCTTTCCTGTACCGTAGTTGGTTGTTGTACTACAGGTTGTGGATTTACTGTCTCCTGTACCGTAGTTGGTTGTTGTACTACAGGTTGTGGATTTACTCTTTCCTGTACCGTAGTTGGTTGTGGCACTACAGGTGTTTCCTGTACCGTAGTTGACTGTGGTACTACAGGTTGTGGATTTACTGTTTCCTGTACCGTAGTTGGCTGTTGTACTACAGGTTGTGGATTTACTGTCTCCTGTACCGTAGCTGGTTGTTGTACTACAGGTTGTGGATTTACTGTCTCCTGTACCGTAGTTGGTTGTTGTACTACAGGTTGTGGATTTACTGTCTCCTGTACCGTAGCTGGCTGTTGTACTACAGGTGTTTCCTGTACCGGAGTTGGTTGTGGCACTACAGGTGTTTCCTGTACCGGAGTTGGCTGTGGTACTTGTGGATTTACTGTTTCCTGTACCATAGTTGGCTGTGGTACTACAGGTTGTGGCACTACAGGTGTTTCCTGTACCGTAGTTGGTTGTGGTACTACAGGTTGTGGATTTACTGTTTCCTGTACCGGAGTTGGTTGTGGCACTACAGGTGTTTCCTGTACCGGAGCTGGTTGTGGCACTACAGGTTGTGGATTGACTGTTTCCTGTACCGGAGCTGGTTGTGGCACTACAGGTGTTTCCTGTACCGGAGTTGGTTGTGGCACTACAGGTTGTGATTGGCTGTTTGTTTGTTGTTTTTCTTCCATATATCCTCAGTCAAGGAATTTTAGTAAGTTTATCCTAATATCTTTTAGATTTACTCATCTCCTCTATCCGGTCTATTGGATTTTAGGGGATTTTGTTTGAAATTTGCTAGCAAATAATATATACAAATGTTTTTCCTGTCCTAATTTAAAAGATTAGATGAATACTTGCATCAAATCTTGAAGAAGTAGTCAGTAGTCAAAATGATATAAACTGGGGTATTAAACCCATTAAGGAAAAGAGAATTTCATAGGTTGAGTAAAGAAGCAAGATGGATAATTTTGCACCGAGAAATAATCTAAAATCTAAAATTTTTCAATTAATTCAAACAAAAGACCTCTTGCAAAAGTTTTAATTAAATCTATTCCACCTATGAAATTGTTGATTTCATCAAAATAATTGGGTTGCGCCACCCCGCCTTTTAAGGCGAAATATTTTTTGAGGGGGACTCAAATCCCCGTTACAAAAATAACTTCTAATTTTTGACTTTTGACTTTTGACTTTTGACTTTTGACTTTTGACTTTTGACTTCGTTAACTTCCTATTCCCTGACAACTGCTGCGAAGTCTCAAGTAAAATCAATCCAAGTAGTAAGCCGATCTAAATTTTTTGCTACTGTTAAGGATATCGTTAAAATTGCTTAAGACCCGGATACCCGAAGAATGTTTTTGAAATTTTCTTCTTCTGCAAATAAAGAAAAATTGTCAGCCTAGAATCAACAAAGATTGACAATAAACAAAAATTATGATTTATAAATCCAGATTAATAGAGACACTTACAGGCAAAAATCGTGGTTTACTAGCAAGTAAAAATGACCAACAAGTAATTCTAGCAGCGATCGCTCAAGTAGAAGATTATAATCCCAACCCTAGTCCCTTTGAAGCAAAAGAACTATTAAATGGCAATTGGCGATTACTTTATACTACCAGTCAAGAATTACTACGCATTGATAGCTTTCCTTTCCTGAAACTAGGGGAGATTTATCAATGTATCCGAGTCCAAGATACAGCAGTCTATAATATTGCTGAAGTATCTGGTTTGCCTTTTTTAGAAGGAATAGTTAGTGTTGTTGCTCAGTTTGAAGCTGTGTCAGAAAAGCGAGTAAATGTTAAATTTAATCGTTCAATTTTAGGTTTACAAAGTTTAATAGGTTATCGATCGCCTAATAAATTAATTGCCGAAATAGAATCAGGAAAAAAATTTACTGCTATTGATTTTAATATACAAAACCGAGAACAAAAAGGATGGTTAGATATTACATATTTAGATGAAGATTTACGCATTGGAAGAGGCAATCAAGGCAATGTATTTGTACTAATTAGAGTTTAAGTTCAAGAATGCGCGAATTTAGAATTACCTCTTCTTATCAATAAGAGCATTGGATAAAAGAATTTTTTTTCTTTTTTCTCCATGAATGGAGAGGCTTTATACCTGAATTTTTCGGTAACTTAGAAATCTTCTATTAGAGAACTTAAGCGCTGCAATAAAGGATCTGCATCCGTTGTTGATTCTTTAACAGATAAATCTTCTTCTGCTGTTGATTTAGTAGAAGTTAATTCTTCTGAATCTTCTTGAGCTGATTTAGTAATAGGTATTTCTATCTGTGACAACTCTGTTTTAAAAGTCTCCATAACTTCAATTAATTTAGCATCTAAATTTAATTGAATTTGACTCAACTGTTGATTCAATTGATTCAAGTGTTTTTTTAACTCATTTTCATTTGATTGAACTGTATTATTAGATTTATTCAATTCTTCAGAAACAAACTTTGTTTCTAACTCAGAAAAATGTTTGGTAAGCCTCTCATAAATTCTGTGTTCTAGCCTTTGTAAATTAGATGCAGATTGAGCTAACTCTGTCGATGATGAAGATACATCCAAAAATTGCCATAGAGCTTGTTTACAAAGATTGCTAAAAGTTCGATATTTGTGAGAATTTAACTCTTTTTCTATAGCTGCCAATAATTGCTTATCTGCTGCCTCTTCGGTAAAAAAGACTTCTTTTTTCTGATTTTTTTCCCAAAGCATCAGGTAATATTTTTGTTAATTTAACACGGGGACAGAGAAAATTAATTTTCTACTGTGCCCCCGTTATTTTTTAATTTCAGACCTAGAAAAAACTACACAGGAACTCAGTGCAATACTCAATTATAAACTGGATTTTAGCACCTGGGGCTATGTAAAATTGCTTAGATTATACAACACCAAATATCTTTGTAATGTTAACTAGCTATCAGCTATTAGCTAGCCTCCTGGGTCGGAACTACGTTAACAGCTATTAGCCCAAAAAGGCAGTGCATAGATAATGGTATCTGTTTGCGGAGCATTCCGGAACGTCCAAGCTTGGGTTGCTCATCCCCTTAACGCAAAGCTGTTTGCGTAGCATGACCTAGGAAACGCTGATTGCTGAAATGCTGTTTGCGGAGCATTTGGTAAGGAAATGCTTTTTAAAACTTATCTAGATATTGCTAGTTGAGCCTCTCCATAAATATATTGTCCCAGAGCATTTGCTTCTCTAGATGGTTTAGCTAAATGAGCATTGAGACCTGCCTCTTGTAATAACCTTTCCAAATCTTCCTGAAAAAATTCTGCACCACCGCCAGTCATAACAACATCTGTCACCCTTTCTGGTAGCCACTTAATCAAACGGTCACAGAGTTTAGCTGCAAAAACCTTGCGCAACTCAGGCACAACACCATCAAGATTAATCGGTTTTGTCGCTCCTTTGGGACGATAAGAACGCTGGCCTTCTGGTTTATGGACTGCTTCTAGCAAATACAAAGACTGAGCATCTGCTCCCTCAATCTTAGAAGCCACATCTTCATAAAATTGGCTCATAGCAAAAGGTTCACTCTTAGAAGCAGCTCTAGCAAACCGAAAACGGTCTACCATTAAAAAGTCTGTAGTCTGATGGCCAATATCAACAACAGCAAGAGATAGTTTAGGTAACTCTGGCTTAAATTCCTTGCCATTGTTAGCTTCACACCATAGCAAACTACCATACCCCTCTGGCATGACCCAAACCTTATTAATTCTAATTTCGGCAGGATCGCCACCTCGATAGGACATTTTATGAAGACATTGTAATTGACTAACAATCTGTTCCTTTTCCTTTTCAAATTGCTCTTGGGAATAAAATGGTAAACCCATCACAATTGAAAATTCTCCCTTGATCTGAAAGTAACCAGCACAGGCCAAGATTTTAATTAGAGCATCTTCTACTTTGGACTTGGCAAAAGAGCGTTCATCACCGAATAGATTGGCCCCAAAATCAGCAGCCAACTGACCGACAGCGTATCCAGAGCCTTGATATTCCAACCACATATCTAATAATGGGTCTGTAGGTTTAGACTCAAAATTACCCGATCTGACTTGTTCTAAACTTAATTGCTTGACATTAGCTGGAATAAAAACTACACCATTAGGAGTTCGACTAACACAAGCTTTACTAGCTGTTCGTCCTAAGTCCACACTTAGGATTGTTTTTTTACCGACATTTGCTGGTTTCTGGGTCAGCATTGCTGCTGTTGCTGGCTGTTTAATAACCATTAGGCTGTATTACCTCACTAAACTTTTAAATCAAAATACTGACGTTGTTATAAATCCTAATAAATCCTAAGTTATAGATTAATTAAGACCTACGGCATTAAGCGAATAAAATCGCTGAATAAAATTAACATAGAAAGTAGAAGTAAAGTACTTTCAGAAGTTTCAGTCAACTGGAGAATATACACTCTATAACTTTTACCAAAAAATGAGGTCCATGCGCCTCCCCTTTTAAGGGGATGAAAAGCGGTCGTTAGCGGAGCTTCCCGTAGGGTGGGATGGCGAGGAAACCTGCGCCATATCCAATCGACCAAGAGAATATTCAGTTCAGTATTTCAAGCCTCCGGCTTTAGTCGAAGGTACTGATAACTGATAACTGATAACTGATAACTGATAACTGATAACTGAAATGACCCTTCACTTCTGCAGCAGGAGGAGATTCCCATATCAGGTGTGAGACCTTCCTCCATTTCACACTTGTTTTAACAAGGGAGTATTTTCGACCGCTCGGTTGAAAGGTGGAGATTTTCAGACTTTATCTAGATAGGTTTTTAGTCAAACCTGTTATTTTGAGCCGAGGGCATATAGCTAACTAAATATAATATTAGATATTAGTCCGGTCAAAATTATTATTAAAGCATCGTTTCACGAAACTCCTTCCATTAATTAAAAAGTTAATGATACTTTGCAGGAATTGCGATCGGAATTTCTAAGTTAATGAAAATAACTCTCCATGAATTTAGCATCTTAAGTTAAAAATGTTTAGTACAAATAAAGGAAAAGGAAAAAAGTTGATTTTTTGACTGTGCCTCTCTTCACTTCTTATTCTTAGGTAAGCAAAACATCTAGGCAACTAGAGTAATTCCCTACTTTTAACAAAATGACTTTATATTCATTTAAAGATTTAACCTGAAATTAATATTTCCTTCTTAAATATTCCTAATAATACCCTTCGCTTATTTTTTCATCAAAACCGTAGAATTTCACTATTCCCTCCTCAATAGACATCTCCCAAAATCAAAAATCAAAGCAATTACGATCTATAAATCGTCAATTATTCAATTATTTGGTAGTACTGCATGGTAATGGTAAGAATATATATTTTTTAATTTCTCCCGCACTCCCCATCCCCCCACACTCCCGGCAGGGCTAATTCTTTGTCGCCAGAGAATATTCATCAGAAATACATTTAATTGTGCAAATATACGAATCTCCCCATCCCCCCACACTCCCCATCTCCCCATCTCCCTAATTTAGGGCCTGACCGATCTAATCTAAAAGCATTGACAGATAAAGACAAGTGCCTTTTTGGGGTCGAATTGCAATGCAAATTTTTCAGCTCTTCATGCTCAAATTTGAGGGTATTTTAGGCCATAGTAGGGCAGAAAAATCCCAAATTGACAATTGTTACTCCTACCTCCTCGCTCATTCCCCGTTCCTCCTGTCTCCCCCTCCTGGCTCCCTCCTAGGAGGGGCGGGGGTGGGTTGGGTTAGGGGTAGGTTGTCTCCTGACTCCTGTCCACTGACTCCTGTTTGCTGTCTACTGACTCCTAACTCCTGTCTTCTGTCTCCTACTCCTACTAAAATACTTTTTCAGCAAACCCTAATTTATTTGTGTCAATGCCAGGAGATTTGTTCTGGAAGTCCAAGTAGTTGCCCTAATGTCTATTGTTAAGTTACATTTAGTTAAGATTATGAGTATTTCTTGGTCGCTGAACTAGCGGTGTCAGTGCCAGTAGCTCATGAGCAAACCCCAAGACCGCGCTGACTTACCTGTGAAGCCAACCTTTAGACCTGAAATGGTCTACCCCAAAAAAGGCAGATGCATTCTTAGCCTTTGCCTAACATTCCGTAGGAAAGCTCTCCCAAATCAGGTAGGTAAAGATGTCAAGGGTGTAAAAATTACACTAGCTATTTCAATTCAATTTTACTAAAAGAGGCCAATAATTTATGAAAATTTCTTGGAGAACAATTGTACTTTGGAGTTTACCAGCTCTAGTCATCGGCTTTTTTATCTGGCAAGGAGCATTCTCCCCAACAGTAGCAAACATGGGTAGCAATACCGCCAGTACCCGGATGAGCTATGGTCGATTCTTGGACTACTTACAAGCAGACCGAGTTACAAGCGTAGACCTTTATGAGGGTGGCCGTACAGCTATTGTTGAAGCAGTAGATCCAGAACTAGATAATCGAGTCCAACGATTACGAGTAGATTTACCAGCCAATTCCCCAGACCTAATTTCTCGTCTACGAGAGGCAAATATCAGCTTTGACAGCCATCCCCCACGCAATGAAGGGGCAATATGGGGCTTATTAGGAAATTTGGTTTTCCCAGTTTTATTAATTGTCGGTCTATTTTTCCTCTTCCGTCGCTCCAGTAACGTTCCTGGTGGCCCTGGACAAGCAATGAATTTTGGTAAGTCTAAGGCCCGCTTCTCAATGGAGGCGAAAACAGGTGTACTGTTTGATGATGTGGCTGGAGTTGATGAGGCCAAGGAAGAATTACAAGAAGTTGTGACTTTCCTCAAAAAACCAGAAAGATTTACTGCAGTGGGAGCGCGAATTCCTAAAGGTGTGCTGTTAGTTGGCCCTCCGGGAACTGGTAAAACTTTGTTGGCCAAGGCGATCGCTGGTGAAGCTGGTGTTCCATTTTTCAGTATTTCTGGTTCGGAATTTGTGGAAATGTTTGTGGGTGTGGGTGCTTCCCGCGTTCGTGACCTGTTCAAAAAAGCAAAGGAAAATGCTCCCTGTATTATCTTTATTGATGAAATTGATGCGGTGGGTAGACAACGTGGTGCTGGTATCGGTGGTGGTAATGATGAAAGGGAACAAACTCTTAACCAGTTGTTGACAGAAATGGATGGTTTTGAGGGTAACACTGGTATCATTATTATTGCTGCTACTAACCGCCCTGATGTATTAGATTCTGCATTATTACGTCCAGGTAGGTTTGACCGTCAAGTTGGTGTTGATGCTCCCGACATTAAAGGTCGTTTGTCAATTCTGGAAGTTCACGCTCGCGACAAAAAAATCAGTGAAGAAGTATCCCTAGATGCGATCGCTCGTCGTACTCCTGGTTTTACAGGTGCAGATTTGGCCAACTTGTTGAATGAAGCGGCAATTCTCACTGCTCGTCGTCGTAAAGAAGCAATTACTATGCCGGAAATTGATGATGCTGTAGACCGGGTGGTCGCAGGTATGGAGGGAACTCCACTTATGGATGGTAAGAGCAAGCGGTTAATTGGTTATCACGAGGTTGGTCATGCGATCGTTGGTACTTTGATGAAAGAGCATGACCCCGTGCAAAAAGTTACTTTGATTCCCCGTGGTCAAGCTCGTGGTCTCACCTGGTTTATGCCTAGTGAAGACCAAGGTTTAATCTCGAGGTCACAAATTTTGGCTCGTATTACTGGCGCTCTTGGTGGTCGTGCTGCTGAGAAGGTTATTTTTGGTGATGCTGAGGTGACAACTGGTGCTGGTAATGACCTCCAACAGGTTACAGGGATGGCACGTCAAATGGTGACTCGTTATGGTATGTCCGATCTTGGTCCGATGTCTCTGGAAACTCAACAAAGTGAGGTGTTTTTGGGTCGCGACCTAATGACTCGTTCAGAATATTCTGATGAGATCGCTTCTCGTATTGACGATCAAGTTCGCACTATTGTTGAGCATTGTTATGAGCACGCTTGTAATATAATGCGTGAGAACCGGGTTGTTATAGATCGTTTAGTCGATCTGCTCGTTGAGAAAGAAACTATTGATGGTGATGAGTTCCGACAAATTGTCGCTGAGTACACTAATGTTCCAGAAAAAGAACGTTTTGTTCCCATCATGTAATTAAAGAAGCACTTCAGCGGTTAGCTATCAGCTATCAGCGTAATTGAGGTTTTACACTTCAGTTAATTTAGTAGGTTTATGATGATACATTACCTAATTTACTAATAGTTGAAGTGTGAAATATAGTGTCTTAAAAAAGAACTGAAAGTTAAGTAGTTTTTGTGCTTAATTTTTGGTTCTTTTAATATAGCGGGAAGAAGGAAAAAGGAAGAAGGAAGGTTTTAGTTCTCTAGGAGACAAAGAAGAAGAAAGAAGGAAGAAGGAAGAAGGAAGAAGGAAGAAGGAAGAGGAAAGAAGTAAGTCTTTAGTTATCTAGGAGATAAGGAAGAAAGAATAAGGGGTTGGTGATTAGGTAATGCCCTTCAATATTTATGAACAGTACAACTATGAGTTTTTTTATAGAGATTTAAAACAAAAGCATTACTGAATTATTAATAATTAATAATTAAATAATTCGCGCCTTGAAGCCTCCCCTTTAAGGGAAAAAGCGGTCGAGGGATGGATGGGTTTCCTCGCCATATCCAATCGACCAAGAGAAGAAATAATTTATATTTCCTTATATTCAATTCCGTAACGGTTAAAACCCGAGGTAATTATCAATTATCCATTATCAATTATCAATTAATGAAGCATTCACCAATGCCAGGAATAATACCAGTTTGATAAATCTTTGCTACAAATATTTAGGTGACTGCGATTGAGTCAACCCACCCCTCGCCCCTCCCCTCCCAACCCACCCCTCGCCCCTCCCCTCCCAACCCACCCTCGCCCCTCCTCCCAGGAGGGGAGGGAGGGGAAGATAGGAGGACAGAGTCGTATTCTTATGTAGTAATTTATCTTTTTCGTCCAATAGATATTTCCTACAAATTATTTTAATACTGCTTATTATTTGTAACATTCTTTTTTCACCCTTGGTATAAAAGAAAAAATCTGGTGTTGTCTGAGTTTTAAGCTTTTGAACTTTTCATATCAAATCCGGTGGGGTTGCACATAGAATCCGGTTATATAATAGAGTTGTCGCTAAATAAAGGAAAAAAATCGCTCTAACCTAGACAGAGGAATAATTCCAAGCATTTTTACTCTCCCATAGCTACAATTATTACAGAACAAGGTTTTTGGGGATTTTTTAAGTTATAAAACGACAAGTCTAATATCTGTTTATAATTTCTTAAATTACTTCAATATTAGACATCTCCTTCATGCATAGTAGGGATGCTCTTATGCAACGTCCCTACAGGGAAATAATTTATAATTTCTGTACGATATAGATATTGATTTTTTATTATTGAAGATGTCTATTTAATCTCCCCTACTCCCCCACTCCCTCTTCCCCTCCACGGTCGGGGTTAGGGTGGGTCCCCCACTCTCAACTATATAATAAGTATTCAACCGGATTTGAGCTCATGCCCTTTCCTTCAACCGCTATATGAAATAGAATGTTAATGCTATAGTTTGAAATAGCAAAAATTTGGGTATTTAATATAAATATTTATCCCAAAATCAAAATATTTTCCTTCTTTCTGATTCTTTCTTACTTCTAAAAAATATGGCAATTTCAACAGAATATAAACAAAGACGCAAACAATTAATGACAAAAATTGGCAATGGTACGGCTATATTTAGAAGTGCGCCGATGGCTGTCATGCACAATGATGTAGAATATGCTTATCGTCAAGATAGCGATTTTTTTTATTTAACTGGTTTTAATGAACCGGAAGCTGTGGCAGTTATTGCACCACACCATGAAAAGCATAAATTTGTTCTGTTTGTGCAACCAAAAGACCAATTAAAAGAAACTTGGAGTGGTTATCGCGCTGGTGTGGAAGTTGCTAAGGAAAAGTATGGTGCTGATGCAGCTTTTTCTATTAATGAACTGAATAAAAAGTTACCTGAATATTTGAAAAAGGCAGATAAAATTTATTATCGCTTAGGACGCGATCGCAACTTCAATGAAACAATTCTTCGACATTGGCAAAATTTGATGCGGGTCTATCCGAGAACTGGTACTGGACCGATCGCTATTCAAGATGCGGGTACGGTTTTACATCCGATGCGTTTGCTGAAAAGTACTGCGGAATTAGAACAAATGCGGAAAGCTGCTGATATTGCTGTTGATGCTCATAACCATGCGATGAAGTTTGCTCAAGTGGGGCAGTTTGAATATCAAGTTCAATCTGAAATGGAGTATATTTTTTCTTGTCATGGAGCTACTCCTGCTTATCCTTCTATTGTTGCTTCTGGTGCTAATTCTTGCATTCTTCATTACATAGAAAATAATCGGCAAATGCAAGAAAATGATTTGTTGTTAATTGATGCTGGAGCTGCCTACAATTATTATAATTCTGATATTACTCGGACTTTTCCTATCAGTGGAAAATTTACACCGGAACAAAAGGTTATTTATGAGTTGGTTTTAAGAGCGCAACAAGCAGCAATTGCTGAAGTAAAACCAGGAAACCCTTATAAACAATTTCACGATACAGCAGTACGAGTATTAGTGGAAGGTTTGATTGATTTAAAATTGTTAAAAGGTAATATTGATGAAATAATTGAAAAGGAAAAATATAAGCATTTATATATGCACAGAACCGGACATTGGTTAGGTTTGGATGTACATGATGTGGGTGTTTATCAGTGGGGAGAAGAACCGCAAAATTTACAACCAGGGCAAGTTTTAACTGTGGAACCTGGTATTTATATAGGACCGAATATTAAATCAGTTGAAGGTCAACCGGAAGTGTATGACCGTTGGCGTGGAATTGGAGTTAGAATTGAGGATGATGTTTTAGTTACTGCTGAAGGAAATGAAGTATTAACTGCGGGAGTTCCAAAATTAATTGAGGAATTAGAGGATTAAATAGTCAGGGTGTGGGGAGTGCTGGGAGTGTGGGAGGTGTGGGAGATGAGGTTAAAAGTAGGAAAAATTTAATCTATACTAATCGACTAATAATTGTCAAAAAAAGACTTTGATTCTTGGTAAATATTTGACTGTTGAAGTATAGCATTAATAGATAGAAATTGGTGTCATATCATGTCCGGATAATCAGTGATAAAAAAACCTTACTCCTTTTAACTTTTTCTTCCCTTCTGCCTTCCTTCCTCTAAAGTATAAGTATTTAACCAGACATGATATTACCTAAAAATTGAGGCTTTAAACCAGAATTATTTAATTATTAATTATTAATTATTCGGTAATTCTAAATTCTAAATTCTAAATTCTAAATTCTTGAACTCTCTTCCTTCTTTATACCAACTTAAAACTAGAAGTAATGAGCAATAAAACTGAAATTATAACTGCAGAAACAGTAAATTTAACTAATTGCGACCGCGAACAAATTCATATTCCTGGTTCGATTCAACCTCATGGGGTATTGCTAGTTTTACAAGAACCAGAATTGGATATTATTCAAGTTAGTAGTAACACAGAAAAATGGCTAAATATTCTCCCAGAAAATCTACTAAAACAAAATATAAAATATCTATTAGAAAATCGACAAATAGATTGTATTCGTAATAGTTTAACAGGAGATTTTGAATATTTAAACCCACTAAAATTATCTATAAAATGTGGGAATGAAACCAAAATTTTTAACAGTATTGTACATCGCAATAACGGGGTAGTAATTGTAGAACTTGAACCTTGTAAAATTGAATCAGAACAAGATTTTTTCCAATTTTATAAACTCACTTGCCACACTATTACTCGGATTCAGAAGTCTGCAAACTTACAGGAGCTTTGTTCAATTGTAGTTAGAGAAATTCGTCGATTGACAGGGTTAGACCGGGTGATGATATATAAGTTTCATGCCGATAATTCAGGAGAAGTTATTGCTGAAGATAAACAAGAAGAATTAGAGCCATATTTAGGTTTACATTATCCCGCGACTGATATTCCTCAACCAGCAAGACATCTTTACAATGTTAATTATCTGCGAATTATTCCAGATATTAACTATCAATCTGTGGAGCTGTTGCCTAAAAATAATCCTTTGACCAACCAACCCCTAGATTTAAGCTTTTCTGTGTTGCGGAGTGTTTCCCCAATTCATATAGAATATCTCCAGAATATGGGTGTAAAAGCTTCTATGTCAATCTCTTTATTAAAAGAAGGAAAATTATGGGGATTGATTGCTTGTCATCACTACTCAACTAAATATATTCCCTACAATTTACGAACAGTTTGTGATTTTTTTGGACAAGTAATGTCTGTTCATATTACGACAAAAGAACAACATGATAATTTAGATTATAAAATTCATCTAAAATCCATACAATCTCAAGTAATATCAGCTATTTCTGAGTCTGAAAATTTATTGATGGCCTTCAAAAATATTGGAGAAAAATTATTAACAATAGTAGGGGCAACAGGAGCAATAGTTTATGTAGAAGGAAAAGTGCAAAAAATCGGAGAAACTCTCAAAGATGAAGAAATTGAACCTTTGCTTAATTGGGTTAAACTTCAAATAAAGACTGATGTATATTACACAGATTCTTTGCCGAAAATTTATCCTCCAGCTAATGAATTTAAAGAGATTGCTAGTGGTTTATTAGTGTTAGAAATTACTAAAGTTCAAAAAATTATCTGTTATGGTTTCGCCCAGAAGTAAGTCAAACAGTTAGTTGGGCTGGAAATCCCAAAAAACCTGGTAAAATTGAGTCGGATGGTACAATAACACTTTTGCCTAGGAAATCTTTTGCAAAATGGCTGGAAGCAGTTGAATGTCATTCTTTACCTTGGCAATCTTATGAAATAGAAGCAGTACAAGAACTCAAAAGTACAATTTTGGGAATTGTGATGCGGAGAATGACTGAATTAGCACAAAAGAGAGTAGCTGAATTAGCAGAAATAAATCTTGAACTAGAAGAAAGTAATAGTGATTTAGATTCTTTTACTTATATTGCTTCCCACGATCTAAAAGAGCCGTTGCGGGGTATTCATAATTATTCTACATTTTTGATGGAAGATTATGGAGAAATTCTTGACCAAGATGGTCGAGATAAATTAGAGACATTGGTGCGTTTAAGTCAACGAATGGAGGATTTAATTAACGCTTTATTGTTTCTTTCCCATTTGGGTCGTCAGGAGCTTAATAAATCTCCAATTAATTTGAATGAATTAATTGAAAATGTGGCAGAAGTTATTAGAATGAGTAAACCTAATGAATCTATTGAAATTATAAAAAGAATAATTTGCCAGTGATTTATGGTGATAAAATTCTCATGGAAGAAGTATTTAGCAACTTAATTAATAATGGGATTAAATATAATAAAAAAATCATAAAATTATAGAAGTTGGTTATAAATACACGGAAGAATCTGCCTGTTTTATATACGTCAAAGATAATGGCATAGGTATTCGAGAAAAGCATATAGAGACAATTTTTAAACTTTTTAAAAGATTACATGGAAAAGATAAGTTTGGTGACGGTACAGGGGTAGGTTTAACAATAGTTAAAAAAATTATTGAACGTCATGGTGGTAAAATTTGGCTGGAGTCTAATTATGGAGAAGGAACAACTTTCTATGTCAAATTATCGGAGAATTAATTATTAATGAATGCATTATTAAATAAACAAAAAAAGATTTATCTTTGTTAATAGTTGAAGATAGTGAAGAAGATTATACTACATTGATCCGACTTCTGAAAAAACAAGGTTTTGAACATCCTATATATCGATGTGTAGATGGAGATGACGCATTAGATTTTGTTTTCCAGACAGGAGAGTATTCTCCTGAAATAGCTCCTCGTCCTACACTGATTTTAATAGATTTAGATATGCCAGGAACTGATGGACGAGAAGTAATTAAAATTATCAAGAATCATCAAAAATTAAAAATTATTCCTATAGTTGTATTTTCAACTTCATCAAATACTAAAGATATTCAAATTTGTTATGAACAGGGAGTGAATAGCTATATGGAAAAACCAGTGAATATTAAAACTTTTAGCAAAAACATAGAAGATTTTTTGTCCTATTGGTTTGAAACAGCTATTTTGCCTAATTGTTGAGTTATACAGAATATTTCATCTCAATGACGTACCTCTGTGACGGGCAAGATGCTCGCACTTAATCGTTCATCTTTTTACCTAAAATACCACCGAATCTGTTGTATTTTCAAAATCAGTAATATCATGTCCGGTAGCATCGGTATTGTATAGTGAAGTAAGGAAGAAGGAAGACCGAAGTTGGAAGAAGGAAGAGGGAAGAAGGCTTAAAAGCTTGAAAAAACGTAAATTTTCTGTAGATATTCACCCTTGATTTTACACAAACGCGCCCCAGCGGACATGATATAATACTAAGCGTGATAAATGTTTGTTACAAATGGTAGGGACGTTGCATGCAACGTCCCTACGAAAGAAGGAAGAGGAAAGAAGGAAGAAGGGATAAATATTGAAAAAAAGGGAAAACAATATAAATAACTATCTAAAATGAACTGGATAAGCTATTTTTAAGCATATCCGAGCAAGGTCTACCTTTTTGTAGCATTCTTTTTTCAAATTGATATAAATCATTAACAAGAACTACTTTCTCTGTACGGACATTGCATGCAACGTCCCTACCTACTCCCCCACTCCCCTACTCAAGATACGGTTTGAAAAGCTTTTGAGAAATGGTATAAGTACCTGTGCAAAATTAATTTACAGCGGTTTTCATTTGGGTAGACTACAGTAGGGACGTTCCATGGAACGTCCCTACAAGATTTTGCTTGTGAAGATGTGGTTCATCAATTTGAACAGCGCTGTAATATTTGTCAGCAGTTAGAATATTTGCCGTGCTAGTATAGTAACTATTTATTTATTTTATGCTTAGTATTGCGTGATTATAACTATTAAACTATAATCTACAATATATTTTAGGGTGATGAATACAGTAACAAAAACTTGTTAACTATTTTTCAAATACAGGAGATCGATCAAATCAAGAAGTTTACTTCCAAGACTTACCAATCTAAATATTTAGTATATCTAGCTGTAGTAAGCTTTACCATTAATAATTGTGGCCTGATAGGTTGAATACTCTACCATCACTCGCATTGTTATCACTCCTACTGACTACTTCCTCAAAGAAGCACAAAAATGTCTAACTCAAGCTATAGCAACATTCCCAATGGTGACAGCAATGCTAGCACACCTGAAGCCTTATCACCGACAATAACTATTTTACTTCTAGATGATTCTGAGGTCGATCGCCTTACCTACATTCGTTATCTTAAATCAGATCCAGACCGCACTTACCGCATAATAGAAGCAGAAACCTTAGAAGAAGGAATAGAAATGTGGTACTCGGAACGACCAAATATAGCCTTGGTTGATGTAAATCTACAGGATGGAGATGGCTTGGAGTTCTTAGAAGCAATTGCCACTCACTACCCTAAAGATAGATTACCTGTAATTGTACTGACTGGATTGGGAGATGAGCGAGTTGCAGTACGAGCAATGAAACTAGGAGCAGCAGATTATCTGATCAAGGGAGACCTTACAGCTACCTTTCTATGCAACTGTGTTAGTCAAGTTTCTGTTCGCACCACAGTGCTTACTCAGCTAGACCTAAAATCTGCAATCATTAGGAATCCCCTGATTGTAAATCCGGAGACAACAGTCAGAGATGCCATTACCTTAATGAATAAATGGCGATCGCTCACCAGGGATGCAAAAATTGCAGATGGACCAGAAAAAGATCGTCATCAAGGGGCAAGGTCAAGTTGCGTATTAGTAGTTGAGGAAGGGCGGGTCGTAGGTATTATGACTGAGAGGGATGTAGTCCACTTAAGTGCCCAGCAACAACCCCTCCAACACTTGGTAATAGGTCAGATTATGGTACGTTCTGTCATTACCCTACCTGAGGATGATTTTACCGATTTGTTTTTTGTAATTAACCTGCTTCAGCAGCATCAGATTCGTCACTTGCCGATTCTAGATAGAGATGGGCATCTGGTTGGGTTAGTTACCCACGATAGTTTGCGACAAATTTGCCAACCAACTGACCTGCTACGACTACGTCTAGTGCGCGAAGTTATGAACCATAAGGTGATTTGTGCTACACCGGAGACATCCCTGTTAACAATTGCCCAAATGATGAGCGATCGCCATATTAGTTCCATCGTAATTGTAGCACCTGATACAGAATCACTGCAAATTCCGGTGGGGATGCTGACTGAGCGAGATATGGTTAGATTTCAGGCATTGGGTCTAAATCTAGACAATTTCATAGCAGAAGCAATGATGAGTAAACCGATCCTGACAGTTAAACCAGAAGCTTCACTCTGGACTGTGCAACAGATTATGGAAGAGCACAACATTCGTCGGTTAATGGTGACAGGAGAGCAAGGAGAACTTATAGGCATTGTGACACAGACAAGTGTATTGCAAGCTATCAATCCCCAGGAAGTTCGCAAGTTGACGGAAGTTTTGGAACAACGGGTGGTGCGTCTAGAAGCAGAGCGAATCAAACTACTGGAAAATCGCACTGTTGAACTAGAAAGATTGGTGGAAGCTAGAACTAATACTCTCAAAGCTAAGGCAGAACGCGAAAAATTAATGATGACTGTAGCAGACCAGATCAGGTCGTCGCTGGATTTGCAGAAAATTCTTGATACAGCAGTACAAGAGATTCCCTCCCTGTTGCACTGCCATCGGGCGATGGTTTACCAATTCCATCCTAACTCTTCTGATACTGTGGTTGCTGAGTCAATTGCTGAAGGTGAGCGATCGCTATTGGATGCAGAATTTGCCCATATCTGGGTGACACCTGAATGGATGGAGCAGTATCGCCATGGTCATATTCGGGTAGTAAATAACGTATACGAATCAGGTATCAGTCCAGAAAATCAAGAAATCCTTGTACGTTCTGGTCTTCGTGCTACTCTGGTTGTGCCAATTATAGTAGAAAAGGAACTGTGGGGTCTGATTCTTGCCAGCCACGATCGTGCCTATGCTTGGGAAAAAGATGGTATCGACTTACTACAACGATTATCTATTCACATTGCCATTGCTATCCAACAGGGAAAAGCTTATGAGCAAATAAAGGTTGAACTGGAAGAACGACGACGAGCAGAATCTGCCTTGAATAATATCGAAACTCGTTACTCAACATTAGCTGCAACTGTTCCAGTGGGAATTTTTCGTACTGACTTGACAGGCAATTGTATCTATGTTAATGACCGCTGGAGTCAGATTGCTGGGATATCTGTAGAGGCAGCAACTGGAACTGGATGGCAACAGGCGTTACATCCCGACGATCGAGTTATGGTTGCCACAGTCTGGGAGCAATTTCTCCAAGGTAAGCATTCTGGCCAAATGGAATATCGCTTGCAACATCCTGACGGTACTGTGAAGTGGGTGTATGCACAAGCAGTGGCAGAATGGAATCCTGAGAGGCAGAAAATCGGTTATGTTGGCACAATTACTGATATTAGCAGTCGTAAACAAGTTGAAGAAACTCTACGCAAAAGTGAAGCTCATTTAAAAGCAGCACAAAGAATAGGTAAACTGGGCAGTTGGGAATTCGATCTAACAACTGGCGTAGTTGCTTGGTCGGAGGAAACTTTCCGCATTTTTGGACAGTCGCCAGCAGTGAAAACTCTAACTTATGAAGGCTTCCTAGAACTTGTTCATCCTGAAGACCGCAAAGGTATAGATAGTGCAGTTCAGACTACCATAGCAACCGCTCAACCCTACAAAATCGAATGTCGCATCTACCGACCAGATGGCTGTTTAGTTTATGTATCGGCTCGTGGCAGACCTTTGTGGGATATCTCCGGCAAAGTAACGCATCTTGTAGGTACGGTACAGGATATCACAGAGCGCAAATTAGCCGAACAGCAGTTGCGAGAAGCAAAAGAAACTGCCGAATATGCTAACCGTGCCAAGAGCGAATTTTTAGCCCTGATGAGTCATGAAATTCGTACACCAATGAATGGTATTCTGGGACTCACTCACTTGGCTTTACAAACCGATCTTACCCACTACCAGCAAGACTATCTCGCCAAAATCCAGAGTTCTGCCCAATCATTATTGGAAATCATCAACGATATCCTGGACTTTTCCAAAATCGAAGTCGGGAAACTGGAACTGGAATCTATCCCATTTGAATTAGTTCAAATCCTGAATCAAATCAACAATGTTCTTGGTCTAAAAGCTTCTGAAAAAGGGCTGGAACTATTATTTCAGCTTGAGGAAGGGATTCCCCAGTATTTAATTGGAGACTCACTACGCTTAACTCAAATTTTGATGAATCTAGCGAGCAATGCTATCAAGTTCACTGAAACAGGTAGCGTTACCATTAGAATTGAACTACTCACTTATAGCCAGGAAACTGTTTGCCTGAAATTTCAGGTGCAAGATACAGGAATTGGTATTAGTCCTTGTGATCTGGAAAAACTATTTCAGTCCTTTACCCAGGTGGATGCTTCTACCAGTCGCAAGTACGGTGGTACAGGACTCGGATTAGCAATTTGCAAGGGTCTTGTGAACGTGATGGGCGGCAACATTAGTGTTGAGAGCGAACTCGGTAAAGGTAGTATATTCTACTTTGAACTAGAACTGGGCTACCTCTGGGAGCCTGACGATAATTTTAGTTATCCGGTACTCAGTGATTCTAGAGAGACTCGATTTTCCTGCATGGCAGAACTGGAAGAATTTCAGGGGGCTAATATTCTACTTGTAGAAGACAATGCAGTGAACCAACAAATAGCCAGGGAATTACTGCAAAAGGTGGGGTTGACAGTAGATTGCGCAACTAATGGAAAAGAGGCGATCGCTAAAGTTATGGAGCAGGTTTACGACCTAATCTTGATGGATATTCGGATGCCAGGAATGGATGGACTAGAAGCCACTCGCCATATCCGTTCTCTGGCAGAGGAAGACAACAGCAGAACACAATGGTTTGCCACAGTGCCAATTATTGCTATGACAGCTAATGCTATGGATATAGATAAAGCTAAAAGTTCGGCAGCGGGGATGAATTATCATCTATCCAAACCTGTTAACCCTCAAGAGTTATATGAGACTCTTCTGAAGTGGATTATTCCAACTAACAGTTCTTCTGTACCCAGGAACAATATCCCTAGTGTTCTTCCAGAAAATACTTCTGTTCCAGATACTGATAAATTATATCTGCCTGGTCTGAATGTCAATTTGGGTTTAGAGTTTACGGGTGGTGAGTGGAGTGATTATAAGGACATTCTGAGAATCTTTCAAACCTCTCAACAAAAGTATGATGCTGAAATCCTAACAGCATTAAACTGTGGAGATTTGAAGAATGCGTTATATTTGGTTCACTCCCTCAAAGGAGCAGCAGGTAACATTGGAGCAGAGACCCTCTACAAGTCTGCTGCCTCTCTACATCAGGATCTACGAAGTGAAACTCCCGATCTGGAAGTTTTATCTACCAAAGCTTTAATCTTAGCCCAACAGTTTCAGCAAGTATTAGAGAGCATTGATATACTTCTAGATAAATTCACGAGTCAGTAGTTATATCAAATCTGGGTCATTTCAGTTATCAGTTAGCCTCATAAGGTCGGAGCTACGCTAGCCTCTTATCAAAGGAACTGCGTTATCAATTAGCCTCCTCCGGAGGAGCTACGCTAACAGTACCTCTTGCAATAAGGAGGCTTGACCTTGGCGAATATTATCTTTTTTTATCCTCTGAAAATGGGAGGCTTTAGACCACAATTTTTCAGTAGTGAGAATTATTGAGGAAATGAATTATTGAGGAAATCGAAATAACTACATAGTAGAACGTTTTATATTTAATTAAGTAGAGCTAGTTATGAGAATTCAAAAGGAAAGATAAAATATAGCTTTTCTCAACGTACTGAGGAATTATGTGTAATTCAAATTGGACTTGAGAGCAAGTCTAATATCTCGGCTCCAAGAATTCTTCGTTAATAGAAGAGTTATTAGAAGTATCCTCAGGTAACCAACGACATTCTAATTTTCCTGCTTCTATTTGAGGTACTTTAATAGCAAACCCGTTACCATTACCTACCATAGAAAATCCAAAACCAACAGAAGTTCCTAGTAATACTAAAGCAACTGTTCTAAACATTGATATATCTCCACTAATATAAGTTTAATTACTTCTTATTTAAAACTACAAAGCCAAAATCAAAATTCCGCAACAATTATCGATCTTAATATTAGCTATATAAATCTTGTTGGCACATTTATAGCAGGGAACTGGGAACAGGCAAAAGTGGGAAAATATTTCCCCTTCTTTAGTATCTCTGTTATATTTTCCTGATTTTATAAAGCAGTTTTTGTATTATATAGACTAGAGATTAAAGCAAATTACAGTAGGGAAGAAGAGTTAAAATTCATGGGAAATATAACTCATATATTCTTGACTCCCTACTGCTTCGATCTGTCTACTTTAACTGCTTTAATTAGGGTTTGCTGATTAAATCTAAAAGCATTTACAGATAAAGCTTTTAGCCTTTTTGGGTCTAGAAATTGTGCGCCTGTTTTAGCTCTTCATGCTCATGCATGGAGCGGATTTTGGGGTGACTATAGTAGAACAATCACTCTTGCTGTCATTAACGATCACCTTCTCTATAACTCCCATTCCTCCTGACTTTTAACTATTCCCTATTCCCTATTCCCTATTCCCTATTCCCTGCCTCAGGAAAAAGATTTTTCAGCAAACCCTAATTACAGTTTGTTGAAATTTATCATCCTGATACTAAATCAGGTTATGAAAAGGTACTTTTTCCAAATCTTCTTTAACCCTTCTACCTTCTGCCTTCTGCCTTAGTTCCCTAATAAAGCTCCGTTCTAAACCGGATTTAGTATTAAATACCTTAACCACCGCTAATTTTAGCTTTGTAACCTAATTTCGTTAAAATCTCCAGTAACTTTTGCTTATGTTCCCCCTGAATTTCAATTTCATTATCCTTAAGAGTACCACCAGCACCACATTGATTTTTAAGTTGTTTCAGTAAAGCTGTCAAAATTTCCTGGTTCGACTGAAACCCACTAATAATTGTAACTGTTTTTCCTTTGCGACCTTTGCGGGATGCTTGTACTTTTAAATTTTGTTGATTTGGCGGTAAATTTGGTACTGCTCTTTCTGTTGCTGGGGAGGTGGCATTATTACCAAACTCTGAGTAAACTACGCGATCGCCTTTAGCAGATTTCATATTAGAGGAATTATTTTTTGAACTACCCATACCTTCAAAGGAATATTATTTTAGATTACTACATAGTCAGTATATCAGGACTTATATCATGTCTACTTGAATACTTATACTTTAGTGGAAGGAAGCCAGCGGGAGCTGTTTGCGTAGCATGACCTAGGAAAGGGTTTCTTACAATTGTGACTTACAGTGCATTAGATTATTGGTGCGGGGGCGGGTTTACCAGGTCCTGGGTAAAACCGGGGCGGGTTCACCAGGTCCTGGGTAAAACCATTCAGTTAACGCGGAACCCGCCCCTACCGCGGAACCCGCCCCTACCCGATGCACCATTTTAGGCGTGTCACGCCACTACTCCCTACTCCCTACTCCCTACTCCCTACAGTCCTAAAATTTTGTACTTCATCAACTCGAAAACTGCTGTAATTCTATACACACTCCGATGCTACCGGACATGATATCAATTCTTCCGAGGGCCATCCTACCGTTCGGAAGCTGGGGATTTTTACCCAGAGCTGCGCTCAAGCTGAAGCACTGAAGTGCTAAAAGCTGATAGCTAGTTAACTGGGAAGTTTACAGTGCTTTTCAAATTGATGAACCACATCGCCATAACCAAAATATTGTAGGGATATTGCATGCAACGTCTAAGGGCGAATGCCATTTGCTAACGCAAAGCTCCGCTAACGCCCCTACTGTGGTCTACCGTGCAGGAAAACCGCTGTAAATTATAGCAGTCGAAGTAAAGGTTAGGACAGGTCAAAAGCTTAAAACTCAGACAACGTAATACTTTTCCTTCTTCCTTCTTCCTTCTTCCTTCTTTACTTCTGCTATAAATAGCGATCGCTATTCCCGAGCTATAATTTTTAACAGCTTCTTTTAACAAAATCAATCGGCAAGTTGTACAACGTCAAATATGATTTAGCTATTCTAGAGTAGAAAAAACCGGATCGAAAAGTTCGGTAACACTTAATAGAGTAGCTCGAAAATATTGCTAATATGTAACTAAATACTAAATTCTATTAATTTCAGATAAGCACTATGAATAACCTTCCAAGTAATCCCTCTGAATATTCTGCTGATCAATCTAGTATTGATAACTTATTATGGCAATATGTTCAATCTTTGAATCCTGATACTGTAGCTCAACTTTCTAAACCAGAACCAAAAGTTGCTCAAATTATGGAACAAAATTTAAGAGGAATGTTAGGAAATTTACCACCAGAGCATTTTGGCATGACTATAACTACTAGCAGAGAAAATTTTGGTCAAATGTTGGCTTCTGCGATGATGAGTGGTTACTTTTTACATCAAGCTAAACAAAGAATGGAACTTGACAAATCTATCCAAACCCTACATTCTAGTCGAGATAGCTAAACATTTACTTGGTTATAGCAGAAGGAAGAAGGAAGAAGGCGTTTAATTATCTACCAGAGAAGGGAAAATTTGGCGTTGTCTAAGTTTTAAGCTTTTGATGTGTTCCTGGCTTTTCCTTCGACTGCTATAATCCAAAAATAGTACAACAAGTTAAGCAAAAGCTTTTAAAATTAGTCAATCCTAATTAAATAGAGAAATATTAAAATTATGACTCCTAATATCATGTCCGGTTGAATACTTATAATTAAGATAGTAGGGGAGCGGGGGAGTAGGGGAGTAGGGGAGTAGGGAAAATAGAAAGATTTACTGTTGAAGCACTCATGATAAGTTTTTTCCAGAGCGCTCTTATCCGGACATGATATAAATTATTCCTTCCATAAAGCAATTCCTCCTAATAAACCATTGACATTCGGCACTATTTTTACATTCGTTGGTAATTCAAATTCAATTTTTTTTGCATTGCCACCACCAAGATAAATACAATCGCAATTAAATAAATGTTGTAGAGTTGCGATCGCCTTTTCTAAGCGCTTATTCCATTTCTTTTTACCAACATCATCTAATGCTGCTCTTCCTAACTGTTCCTCATAAGTGTCTTTTTTACGAAATGGATGATGACCCATTTCCAAATTTGGCACTAGCTTTCCTTCTACAAACAATGCGGAACCGAAACCAGTTCCTAAAGTAACTACCAACTCTACTCCTTTGCCTTCAATTGTTCCTAGTCCTTGAATATCGGCATCATTAGCAACTCGCACTGGTTTCCCCAACCGTTCTGAAAGCATTGTTGCCAAATTAAACTCTGTCCAGTCAGAATCTAAATTTACTGCTGTTTTAATTACACCATCCATAACTACACCAGGGAAACCTACCGATACTCTATCAAATTCTCCTTGTTCTGCTGCTAAAGAGACAATCTCTTTTAATATTGGGTCTGGTTTTGCTGGGTCTGGTGTTTCTACACGACTACGTTTTGTGGTAGGTTCTCCTGTTTCATCTAAGACTATTACTTTAATCCCGCTGCCACCAATATCAACTGCTAAAGTTTGTATAGTTTTAAATTCATTCATTCGTTTACGTCTTTTTTTTATGACATCCTATTATCATAATTAATTTTGTTTTACTAATACAATATTTATAACCTTATCTTAATTATTTATCTAACTAAAGTCTTGGTTTAAAAATTGATAAATTTCCTGCCAAACTTTTGTTATTACATTCCCTAAAGTATGGTCAGTATCAAGTTCTATTAACTCTACCCAGGAGCGTTTGGCAACAAATTCTCGACTAACTTGAATGGGAATCACGTTATCATTTAAACCATGGATAATTAAAGTTGGTAAAGTACGTTTTAAATTTTTATCTTCATACTCGTTCAAATCAACTATAAAATCATAACTCAGTAGTGAATATTTTTTTTCTCCATAATGGTATATCCAATAATTTCCCCTTTTCTGCCATTTTTGTAATTTTTCTTCTCCTAAATTTTGTTGCCAATGGGATAAAAATTTAAAGGCTGGTGCCAGTAAAATTATTGCTTTAATATTTGGATTTCGTTCTGCTAAAAAAGTAGATGTTAATCCTCCAAAGCTAGAGCCAATTAATATTGTTGGTGTAGATTTTTTTGTTATTTCTGACTCTACTTGATGAATTTGTCTTGTCAAAGTTAGGTTGTAAAAATCATTTTGGTTTAAGTCAAGAACATTAAGATTGAGGTTGATTTCGGCGAAGCGATCGCGCAAATATATGGCTTTATTAGATTTGGGACTAGAGGCAAACCCATGTAAATAAATATAAGTGTAGTTATTCAGCATTTTTTTGTTCAAAGTTAATAATAAGAAATAGTAATTCGTAGCAATTTTTTATCCAAATGGTATTAATTTATTTGGCTACAATACTATGTTTAAAGCTTGTATTGAAGAAGGAAAAATCTTGTATTTTCTGAGTTTTAATCTTAAGACATCTCCTCCAAAAGATGGAGTAGGAAGTAGGCAGTAGGGGGAAATAATTGATAATTTATGTGTGATAATTGATTTTATTTTTTATTATCACCAGATGTCTTTCTTCCTTATTCCTCCCCCCTTTCAAAGCTATGCTTTATAAACATCTTTCTTAACATAAAATTTGACAAAATAGACAAGTTATGTATAAGTCTTTGAAAGGCTTTTTCTTGAGAAAAGTGTATAAAAAAAATACATTTTTTTGAGAACTGTAGACAAGATTCTTACTCCCCACACCTCCCACATCTCCCACACTCCCTACAGGGTTTTCAGGAGTTCCTTATAAGGGATAGCGCATCATCGGGGGGCAAGGGGGGATGCATTCTTGCTTCTTGCTTCTTGCTTCTTGCTTCTTGCTTCTTGCTTCTTGCTTCTTGCTTCTTGCTTCTTCCTTCCCTCCTGACTCCTGAATCCTACATGGTTTATTTATAAGTATTCAAAATGAGAGGTAATTATTAATTATTAATTATTAATTATTAATTGTTAAATGCTAGTTTTTAAAGTTAATTTTACTAGGGATTTTTGAGAGATTCCCGGCGTTGCTGCATTAACTTTGACCACTGTTGTAATTGTTCGGGAGTTAGCACTTCTCTAATTTTGAGAATAGTATTAAATTGTAATTCTGCCAACTCTCTTCTCAACTGTAAAACTTCGCCATGTTTTTGTCGTAGTTGATTATCAGTATTAGTAGCAATTATCATTTGATTTAATTCTTCCTGAGCGCCCCGCAATTTTTCTAAACTTTGAATAATTTTCTGTTGATGTTGCTGACGAATTTCCACAATTTTATCAGCTTGCTCTTGTGTAAGATTTAGTTGTTGAAATACACTTTCTCCTGTTGATTGTGACTTCTGTAATTTTGTTGTTTGAGTGATTTTTTGACCATCGTTATTGTAGTTAGGAGTTGCAATAACAGAACTAATAGTTAAGGGTATAATAAACAATCCTAATACAGTAGAAATAAAAGCCTGGGACATAAAAATTTACCTTTTGATATTTTGCTGGGTATGAATTAACTGGAAAAAAAAATTAAGAAGGTGAACTAACTTTTTTTACTAAAATTCTCTCTTCCAACTCATGTTTTACTTTAAAAACGCTAAAGCGCTTCTTTTTAGTTATAACGCTTTAGCGCAACTCTCACCAAGGTAACTTTATCTTATATCATGTCCGGTAGCATCGGTATTGTATAGTGAAGGTAGGGAATAGGGAATAGGAAATAGACAGAAAAACTTAAGAAAGAGCAAGAAAAAAACTTAAATTCCCTGTAGATATTTACGCTAACTTTTACACAAACGATTACCTTCGGACATGATATTAGTTACTCTCAAAAGGTGTTACATTAGGTCTTTTAACCTACCAGTAACCACTTACCGAATAATTAAGGTAAAAATCCTCTCCTTTAAAGGAGAGGTAATTATTAATTATTAATTATTAATTATTAATTGTTGAACACCTTTTTCAACGTAAAGTTACTAACTCTTCTGATGTGGAGGGGTGAATACCAATAGTGCGGTCAAAGTCTGCTTTGGTTGCACCCATATTAACAGCGATCGCCATTCCTTGGATAATTTCTCCTGCATCTTTACCGACCATGTGTACTCCTAAAACGCGGTCGGTATTACCCTCAACTACTAATTTCACCATTACTTTCTCATCTGCACCTGTGAAACTGTGGAACATTGGGCGAAACTTGGCGCGGTAACATTTGATGGAGTCACCAAATTTTTCTTTAGCTTCTGCTTCTGTTAAACCTACTGTTGAACCTTCTGGTTCTGAGAAAACTGCTGTGGGAATATTTTCTAGAGAAATTGATCTAGGAATATTACCAAATTCTGTATCAGCAAAAGCACGACCTTGGGCAATAGCAACAGGAGTTAAATTTGCTTTATCTATACAGTCTCCCACTGCATAAATATTTGGTTGAGTGGTACGACAGTTTCTACTAACGGCAACTGCACCACGGACTGTTTCTACTCCAGCGTTTTCTAAGTTCAAACCTTCTAAGTTTGGTTTGCGACCAGTTGCACAGAGGAATGTATCGACAATTAGAGGTTCGGTGTTTTCTCCAGTTAAGTGAATTTTTAACCCTTCTTCGACTTTCTCAATTTTTTCTACATTTGTATTGATGCGGAAGTCTACTCCATGTTTTGTCATTCCTTCTTGAATATTGCTGCGGATGTCTTGGTCAAAACCTCGCAAAATTAAATCCCGGCGAATAATTTGAGTAACTTCGGTACCGACACCATTTAAAATTCCGGCAAATTCTACACCGATATAACCACCTCCCCAAACTGCCATTCTTTTTGGTTGTTCTTTAAGGTGGAACATTTCGCGGGAAGTAATACTATGTTCAATTCCAGGAATGTTTATTTTTTCTGCTTTCCCACCGACAGCGATTAAGATTTTATCTGCTGTGATTTTACGATCGCCTACTTCTACGGTATGGGGGTCGATAAATTTGGCATATCCTTCTATTAGTTCCACTCCTGCTTTTTCTAGGAAACTGATGTGTAGTTTATTCAAACGTAGAACTTCTGTATTTACAGCATCTATTAATTTATGCCAATCAAAACTAGGTTCTACTTGACTCCAACCATAACCTACTGCATCTTGATACAAGTGGGAAAATCTGGAACCGTAAACCATCAGTTTTTTTGGGACACATCCTCTAATGACGCAAGTACCTCCTACTAAATCATTTTCAGCGATCGCTACTTTTGCCCCATAAGATGCTGCTCTTTTTGAAGATGCTAACCCTCCTGAACCTGCACCTATCACAAATAGATCGTAATCGTATGCCATAATTTGATATCCTTAAATTGATATTTTTACTATTCTATTGTTTCTGTTTTTTAATTATAACTGTTATGGCTTCTCATTTCATTAATTGATAATTGATAATTGATAATTGATAATTACCTCGGGTTTTAACCGCTACGGAATTGAATATAAGGAAATAGTATTAATGGATAATGGATAGTGGATAATGGATAATGAAATAATTCTCGCGCCTCTCTAACTCTTTAATTATCAATTATCAATTGTCAATTATCCATTGGTAAAGGGAGACTTCAAGGCGCGAATTATTTAATTATTAATTATTAATTATTAATTATTAATTATTCGGTAATTCTGTCATTAGGCATATCGGTTAAATTAGGACAATAATTTAGATATATCCAACTACTACTTTACAAACATAATGTAATTATATACCATAGTTTTATATGCTTTTCACTATATTTTTACTATTTTTTTATTTCTATATTTTCTAGAATAACAGTTGTTAATTTAGTTGATTTTCTCAATTATTGTAGTAGTTTTATGGTGTCTTTATATAGCAATAAATAAGTTTTTTAGGACATAGATTGATGATGAACTAAAGACAGAGAAAAGCTTTTGCCAATGTTCCCTATTCGTTGCTATATAAATTTTCTTGAAATTAGGGAGCAGGGTTCATTAATGGATAATGGATAATTGATAATTACCTCTGGTTAAAACCGCTACGGAATTGAATATCAGGAGATATTATTTCTTCTCTTGGTCGATTGGATATGGCGAGGGGACCATTCCCTCCGGGACGCTTTCCGTTTCGGAATGCTACCGCAAACGCGTTAACGTAGTTGTGCATTAGCAAACGCCATCCCACCCTACGGGAAGCTCCGCTACGACCGCTTTTTTCCCTTTAAAAGGGGAGGCTTCAAGGCGCGAATTATTTAATTATTAATTATTAATTATTAATTATTAATTATTCGGTAATACTTTTCATTTTTAATCTATAATTATTGATTTTTGACAAATCATTTATTCTACGTCAAATCAAAAAAATCTCTACATTATTATTTAGGCTTTCTCGCTACTACCGTGGGATATATTCTAGCATTATCCCAAATAAATTCTATTTCATCAAACCCAACAGTTTGTAATTGTAATTTTGTTGTTGATGAACTCCTAAAGGCTGTAAATTTAACATCTAATACATCAAAAAATATAATTTTTGAAAGTAATAAATCTTCTGAATTAATCTGACTCATATCCCATTCTGAATTAGGGTCAACATTTGGGGATTTGGTTGTAAAGCTGGTTACTAATATGCCTCCTGGGATTAATGCTTTGAAAAACTGTTGATATAACTTGGTGACTTTTCCATCATTAGGTTCATAAATATGTAAACCATGGCAAGTTAATAGTGTAAATTCATCTTGAAAAGGCAGATTCCAAGCATCTTCCTGATGAAATTCTACTTTTTCTGATAACCCATATTCTACTGCTATTTTTTTTGCCTGCTCTAAACTTTCAGAGTCAATATCAATTCCCACTAAACGAAAATTTTCTACTCCGGTAAAATCCAACTTCAACAAATCTCTCATTACCCCAGAAGGTAAGGAAGCAAAAACTATATTATCTTGTACATAATTCTGAATTATTTTATTGAAATTGATATATCTTTGTTGCGTAGCAATAACACGAGGATTTCTCTCCAAAATAAATTTTTCTAATTCTGTTAAAGTACGACCTTGTGCATCAATACCAGTAAACTTTCCTTTATACTGGTGTTCCATTACATAATCTGTCCAATAGCCATTAAACCCTCCATTTTGTAATAAAAATTTCCCTAAAGGAAAACCTGTTAACTCATTAAGAAGTTCTAATTGTTTAGCCACAGTAACGTGGGGTTGATCTCCAGTTTGGATAATTCTTTGTTTAATCCTTTCTATAGTTTCTTCGAGACTTTCATTTTGATTTCCATGAGAGAGAATACCTTGTTCGTTAAATTCTTGAGATTGTTTAGTCATTGACTTATTTTTCATTAAATTATGCTGTTTAACTATATTTCAGGCAGCGATCGCCTCCCCAAAACTAATATTTTCAACACTTCTGACAGACAAAATATAACCCACTAAGATTTCGAGCAATACTATAATTATCAACCTCACATAAAAGTTGTTTAATTAACTCTGTTTATAACATTTATTCATGCACTTTTTTTCACCCACTATCCTCATTATAAAACCAATGTTTGCAGTAGGAAAAACAAAGTATTCCTGCTGATTTTGTCACCCGAATTATTTCCGGCAAACTCTCCGATGGCGCATTTCCAGGAGTGCAGGAACTTTATGCACTAATTACAATATCAAAGGTATTATCAGCATAGGGAATTTCTGGCAGAATAGACTGTTTAAGTTCTTTATATAATCCCTTACTTTTAGCAGATTCTAACATTCCTGGTGACATATCTATTCCATAAAAGAAACCTTTTACCGAAAAATTGTGGTATAAAGTCTCCCCTTTTAAGGGGATAAAAAGCGGTCGTAGCGCAGCTTCCCGTAGGGTGGGATGGCGAGGTCTCCTCGCCATATCCAATCGACCAAGAGAAGAAAAAATTTCATGATTAGTCAATCAATTCCGTTTTAAAGGAGAGGTAATTCTAAATTCGTGCATTCTAAATTCTAAATTCTTGAACCCCATTTCACTCAAAATACGACCTTGGTCTCCAGTACCACATCCTAAATCTAGAATAGCTAAGTTAGAAGAGTTACCAATATATTGATGTAGAAGTTGGCAGCATTTTTTTGCAGCATAAGTACCACCCTCAAAAATTTCATGGTTTTGGTCATACCATTCTATTAACGGTTGATATTGACCTGTTTTTTCTACCTCTTGAGAAATAGTTTTATACTTGGAAAACCATTGTCTTTGATTTGATTGTGATTGTGCCATACATAAATATAAAATAAATTACCGAATAATTTTTGCTTGAATATCTTTCCTTTTCAGTTTAAGTAGAAAAAATTCCTAAATTTGCCTTTTAGCCAATCTTTTCTGGAAGACAAGAGGTAATTATCACTCATCAGTTAACAGTTAATATTTTTAGTATTGCTTTTAATACCATGTCCGTTTAATTAATGATAAAAAACTTTCTTCTTCTCTCTTGACTCCTAACCCGTTCGTCTTTATTGAGAGCTTGCTGATTAATTATAAAAGTATTGACTGATATTGGTTTTAGCGTTTTAGAGTAGAAAAAAGTACTAGCTTTTCAGTGAAAAGAGCTGCATAAAGTTAGTATTTTGGGATGATTATGGCAGAAAAATTGAGAGACAAAACTTATACCATTTCTCTGTAACAATGCGCTTAATAATTCTTACCCAAATCTGAATCTTACTAATAGCTGCTGTCTTTTATTAAGCGCAACATCAGGTCGAAATGGTATTAGCTCCTACCTCCACTACATTCCCCGTTCCTCCTCTCTCCTACCCCAGCAAAAAGACTTTTTCAGCAAACCCTATTTATTTATAACCTACATTCCGCACTTCAAGAGCGTAACATGAAAATTAGTATAAAATCCTGAGGTTGCTTAAGTATTTATACTATATAAATTATCTTCATTTACCTTGATCGGGAGTCAAATTCTCAGATTACTTATGCCAGCATAAATACTTACTAAATCGTTGATTCCGATTGACCACTATAATTTACTTCTTACTTCTTACTTCTTACTTTTGACTTATATTTTTATGCTACATTTTGTGGTGCGGAATGTGGGTTATAACCTACATTTTGTAATATTAAAGTAGTATATAAATCCGTAGTTTGGTAGGTATTTATACTATGTAAATCATCTCAATAGACCTCTTGCAAAAGTGTTAATTAAATCAATTCAAGACTATGAAATAAACAATTTCATCTCTCTATTCCCTATTCTCTGACTTCTGCAAGAAGTCCAATTACTTTTTTCGTTCATTAAATTCCAAGTAAATAATTAAGCATAAATATTTACTTGATTGATTACTCAATCACAGCAGCTATGATTTTCTCCAGAATTGCTGTCCCCTTACTCCTGAGGACTAATACCAATTTGATAAATGTTTGCTACAAATAATTTTCTAGGTGGCGCGGTGGTAGGTGGTAGGTGTTAGGTGCTAGGTGCTAGGTTTTAGGTTTTAGGTAGATTATTAGTTATTTACCGAATAATTAAGGTAAAAATCCTCTCCTTTAAAGGAGAAACAATGAATTAATTTTCATTATTAGTCAATTCTATCCGTTTTCCAGGAGAGGTAATAATTAATAGTTATTAATTTTTGAATAGCCAGTTTATTTGTAACATTCTTTTTTAAATTTGGTATGACTCCTTCTTCTCAGACAATAAAACTTAGGAATAAAGCATTTTTTTCACAGGTACTCCACCTAGTAAATGTTTTTCCACCACTGCCGAAACCTTATCAATATGAACATGACTATACCAAATTTCCTCCGGCAAAACTAACACCATCGGTCCATTGCCACATTGCCCCAAACATCCGCTTTTTTCAACAGCAATATTAGGAGTATCAAATGCTTGAAAAGCAGCTAATATTTTTGCCGAACCTTGTTTCCGACAAGTACGATTTTGACAGACTAATAAACGTCTCTCAACTTGACTATTTTCCACCATAATTTCTCCCGGTTATACTTCATCCGGCAATAAATTTTTAGCAGCTAACCACTCACTATTAAATAATTTTGATTGATAACGAGCGCCACTATCACATAATACAGTCACAATAGTATGACCAGGACCCATTTCTTTTGCTAAAGCTACTGCTGCACCAACATTAATTCCTACAGAACCTCCCATAAATAAACCGTCTTTTCTTAATAGTTGATAAACTACTCTTACCGCCTCTTTATCATCAACCCTAATTGCATCATCAATAGGAACATTTTCCATATTTTTCGTAATCCTACTATTACCAATACCCTCAGTAATAGAATTACCTTCTGTAGAAGTTTCCCCAGTTTTCACATAACTATAAATCCCACTTCCCATGGGGTCAGCTACTACAGTTTTAATTTGCGGATTTTTTTCTTTTAAAAATAATGAAACACCAGCAAAAGTTCCACCAGTACCAGTAGCAGCTACCCAAGCATCTACTTTTCCATCTGTTTGTTCCCAAATTTCCGGTCCGGTTGTTTCATAATGAGCAATTCTATTTGCCAAATTATCAAACTGATTTGCCCAGATAGAATTTTCCATTTCCGAAGCTAATCTACCTGACATTTTTACATAGTTATTCGGGTTTTTATAGGGAACTGCAGGAACGGGGCGAACCTCTGCACCTAAAGTTCTCAAAGCATCCATTTTTTCAATAGATTGAGTTTCAGGAATAATAATCAAACACTTATAACCTTTAGCATTACAAATATGTGCCAAACCAATTCCTGTATTACCAGCAGTTCCTTCCACAACTGTTCCACCAGGTTTCAGTAAACCTTTTTCTTCTGCATCTTTAATAATATAAAGAGCAGCTCGGTCCTTCACCGAACCCCCTGGATTCAAAAATTCTGCTTTGCCTAAAATTTCACATCCAGTTTCCTCACTGAAGCTATTTAATCTAATTAATGGAGTATTGCCAACTGTGCCAATAAAACCTTGTTTAATATCCATTTTTTGACCAATATTTTATTTACAGAATAATATTTTACCAAATTTTGGTCATCTTTAAAACAAATCCAGGTAATACTGGGTCTCCACTCACACTATCAGGATTTTCTAAACATTCGGTAGGCATTCCTGAGCGATAAATATAAACTTTCTGTTGTTTTCTATCGATTAACCAACCCAGTTTTACTCCCGGTTCTTCCATATATTCTGTCATTTTTGCTTGAAGAGTGTTTAAGCTATCTGAAAGTGACATTAATTCCACCACAAAATCTGGGCAAACCGGAGCAAACTTTTCTTTTTGTTCTTGGGATAAACTATTCCATCTTTCTAATTTTATCCAGGAAGCATCAGGAGATTTTTTTGCACCTGTAGAAAGAGTAAATCCTGTACTGGAACTAAAAGCTAAACCCGTACCATCTTGTTCTGACCAAAAATATAATTGTGCTGCTATACCAAGATTACGATTTCCTGTTTCTGAACCAGTAGGAGACATAATTAATAACTCTCCAAATTTATTAGTTTCTATCCGTAAATCTCGGTTAATTTGACAGAATTCCAAAAATTGTTCATCTGTCATTTATAAATCTGGATGCATTTGCAAAATAATCTGGTCCTCAAGCATAATTTTCTCTCCTATTTACCAAACTTTCTGCATATTTAACACAAATCCAGGTAATATTGGGTCTCCACTCACACTGTCAGGATTTTCTAAACATTTGGTCGGCATTTCTGGGCGATAAATATAAACTTTTCTCCCCTTCCTATCAATTAACCAACCCAGTTTTACTCCCGGTTCTTCCATATATTCTGTCATTTTTACTTGGAGAGTTTTTAAGCTATCTGAAAGTGACATTAATTCCACCACAAAATCTGGGCAAACCGGAGCAAACTTTTCTTTTTGTTCTTGGGATAAACTATTCCATCTTTCTAATTTTATCCAGGAAGCATCAGGAGATTTTTTTGCACCTGTAGGTAGAAAGAGTAAATCCTGTACTGGAACTAAAAGCTAAACCCGTACCATCTTGTTCTGACCAAAAATATAATTGTGCTGCTATACCAAGATTACGATTTCCTGTTTCAGAACCAGTAGGAGACATAATTAATAACTCTCCAAATTTATTAGTTTCTATCCGTAAATCTCGGTTAATTTGACAGAATTCCAAAAATTGTTCATCTGTCATTTATAAATCTGGAGGCATTTGCAAAATAATTGGGTCGTCAAGCATAATTTATTTCCCTCTCATTTACCAAACTTTCTGCATATTTAAAACAAATCCAGGTAATACTGGGTCTCCACTCACGTTGTCAGAATTTTCTAAACATTCTGTAGGTAAATTTGGGCGATAAATATAAACTTTCTGTTGTTTTCTATCAATTAACCAACCCAGTTTTACTCCCGGTTCTTCCATATATTCTGTCATTTTTGCTTGGAGAGTTTTTAAGCTATCTGAAAGTGACATTAATTCCACCACAAAATCTGGGCAAACCGGAGCAAACTTTTCTTTTTGTTCTTGGGATAAACTATTCCATCTTTCTAATTTTATCCAGGAAGCATCAGGAGATTTTTTTGCACCTGTAGAAAGAGTAAATCCTGTACTGGAACTAAAAGCTAAACCCGTACCATCTTGTTCTGACCAAAAATATAATTGTGCTGCTATACCAAGATTACGATTTCCTGTTTCAGAACCAGTAGGAGACATAATTAATAACTCTCCAAATTTATTAGTTTCTATCCGTAAATCTCGGTTAATTTGACAGAATTTAAAAAACTGTTCATCTGTCATTTGTAAATCTGGAGGCATTTGCAAAATAATTTGGTTTTCAAGCATTATTTCTTCTCCTATTTACCAAACTTTCTGCATATTTAACACAAATCCAGGTAATATTGGGTCTCCACTCACACTGTCAGGATTTTCTAAACATTTGGTCGGCATTTCTGGGCGATAAATATAAACTTTTCTCCCCTTCCTATCAATTAACCAACCCAGTTTTACTCCCGGTTCTTCCATATATTCTGTCATTTTTACTTGGAGAGTTTTTAAGCTATCTGAAAGTGACATTAATTCCACCACAAAATCTGGGCAAACCGGAGCAAACTTTTCTTTTTGTTCTTGGGATAAACTATTCCATCTTTCTAATTTTATCCAGGAAGCATCAGGAGATTTTTTTGCACCTGTAGGTAGAAAGAGTAAATCCTGTACTGGAACTAAAAGCTAAACCCGTACCATCTTGTTCTGACCAAAAATATAATTGTGCTGCTATACCAAGATTACGATTTCCTGTTTCAGAACCAGTAGGAGACATAATTAATAACTCTCCAAATTTATTAGTTTCTATCCGTAAATCTCGGTTAATTTGACAGAATTCCAAAAATTGTTCATCTGTCATTTATAAATCTGGAGGCATTTGCAAAATAATTGGGTCGTCAAGCATAATTTATTTCCCTCTCATTTACCAAACTTTCTGCATATTTAAAACAAATCCAGGTAATACTGGGTCTCCACTCACGTTGTCAGAATTTTCTAAACATTCTGTAGGTAAATTTGGGCGATAAATATAAACTTTCTGTTGTTTTCTATCAATTAACCAACCCAGTTTTACTCCCGGTTCTTCCATATATTCTGTCATTTTTGCTTGGAGAGTTTTTAAGCTATCTGAAAGTGACATTAATTCCACCACAAAATCTGGGCAAACCGGAGCAAACTTTTCTTTTTGTTCTTGGGATAAACTATTCCATCTTTCTAATTTTATCCAGGAAGCATCAGGAGATTTTTTTGCACCTGTAGAAAGAGTAAATCCTGTACTGGAACTAAAAGCTAAACCCGTACCATCTTGTTCTGACCAAAAATATAATTGTGCTGCTATACCAAGATTACGATTTCCTGTTTCAGAACCAGTAGGAGACATAATTAATAACTCTCCAAATTTATTAGTTTCTATCCGTAAATCTCGGTTAATTTGACAGAATTCAAAAAACTGTTCATCTGTCATTTGTAAATCTGGAGGCATTTGCAAAATAATTTGGTTTTCAAGCATTATTTCTTCTCCTATTTACCAAACTTTCTGCATATTTAACACAAATCCAGGTAATATTGGGTCTCCACTCACACTGTCAGGATTTTCTAAACATTTGGTCGGCATTTCTGGGCGATAAATATAAACTTTTCTCCCCTTCCTATCAATTAACCAACCCAGTTTTACTCCCGGTTCTTCCATATATTCTGTCATTTTTACTTGGAGAGTTTTTAAGCTATCTGAAAGTGACATTAATTCCACCACAAAATCTGGGCAAACCGGAGCAAACTTTTCTTTTTGTTCTTGGGATAAACTATTCCATCTTTCTAATTTTATCCAGGAAGCATCAGGAGATTTTTTTGCACCTGTAGGTAGAAAGAGTAAATCCTGTACTGGAACTAAAAGCTAAACCCGTACCATCTTGTTCTGACCAAAAATATAATTGTGCTGCTATACCAAGATTACGATTTCCTGTTTCAGAACCAGTAGGAGACATAATTAATAACTCTCCAAATTTATTAGTTTCTATCCGTAAATCTCGGTTAATTTGACAGAATTCCAAAAATTGTTCATCTGTCATTTATAAATCTGGAGGCATTTGCAAAATAATTGTGTCGTCAAGCATAATTTATTTCCCTCTCATTTACCAAACTTTCTGCATATTTAACACAAATCCAGGTAATATTGGGTCTCCACTCACACTGTCAGGATTTTCTAAACATTTGGTCGGCATTCCTGAGCGATAAATATAAACTTTCTGTTGTTTTCTATCGATTAACCAACCCAGTTTTACTCCCGGTTCTTCCATATATTCTGTCATTTTTGCTTGAAGAGTGTTTAAGCTATCTGAAAGTGACATTAATTCCACCACAAAATCTGGGCAAACCGGAGCAAACTTTTCTTTTTGTTCTTGGGATAAACTATTCCATCTTTCTAATTTTATCCAGGAAGCATCAGGAGATTTTTTTGCACCTGTAGGTAGAAAGAGTAAATCCTGTACTGGAACTAAAAGCTAAACCCGTACCATCTTGTTCTGACCAAAAATATAATTGTGCTGCTATACCAAGATTACGATTTCCTGTTTCTGAACCAGTAGGAGACATAATTAATAACTCTCCAAATTTATTAGTTTCTATCCGTAAATCTCGGTTAATTTGACAGAATTCCAAAAATTGTTCATCTGTCATTTATAAATCTGGAGGCATTTGGAGAATAATTGGGTCGTCAAGCATAATTTTTCCTTCCTAAAAATTATTAAGGATTAAGAATCTAACAAAAACTCTTAATCCTCAATTCAATTATAATTTTACTTATTTGGTTGAGGAGTCATCCGCAAATATGGTTTAACTTCTGTGTAACCTTTGGGGAATTTTTCTTTCAATACTTCAGGGTCTTTTAGAGAAGGAACTATCACACAATCATCACCATCTTTCCAATTTACAGGAGTAGCAACTTGATAATTATCTGTTAGTTGCAAAGAATCAATTACTCTGAGAATTTCCTCAAAATTACGACCTGTACTAGCAGGATAAGTAATAGAAAGACGGAGTTTCTTTTGGGGGTCGATAATAAAAACAGTACGAATTGTCAGATTATTTAAGGAATTAGGATGAATCATATCGTACAAATCAGAAACCTTTTTATCCACATCTGCCAAAATAGGATAATTAACAGTTGTACTCTGGGTTTCATTAATATCTCCAATCCAACCTTTGTGGGAGTCTGCATCATCCACACTTAGGGCTAAAACCTTAGCACCTCTTTTGTCAAATTCTGGTTTGAGTTTGGCAACTGTCCCTAACTCTGTTGTACAAACTGGCGTGTAATCAGCAGGGTGGGAAAATAGCACTACCCAACTATCTCCAGCCCAGTCATAAAAGTTGATTTCCCCTTCAGAAGAATTTTGGGTAAAATTGGGTACCGTATCGCCTAATCTAAGGGCCATAGCTTAACTTCCTATATTGTTTATAGTGAACAATTCTCTATGTTTTCATCCTATAATGATTTAAGCTTTTAACTTTATATAATCTTAAAAATTGGATTAAGTTTAAAGTTATGTAATTATGTTATGAATTAGTAACCATGTTTCAGCTTATCTATTTTGTAGTTCATGCCATACAACCATTTTTGGTTCCTATCTGTTTTGTCTTTGCTTGGGGATTGATAATTTTAACGGTCTGGAGTATAATCGGCGCCCTAGTTGATTCTGTCCGTAGAGCAAAACAAATGCACGAAATTCCCTGTGCTAATTGTCTATTTTTTACTGGAGATTATCATCTCAAATGTCCTGTACAACCTAAAGTTGCTCTTTCAGAAAAAGCAATTAATTGTATTGACTATAAACCTAAATCTGTGAGTTGGTACGACCGGATTAATTCCTATTGAAGAAGGATTCAACAATTAATAATTAATAATTAATAATTAATAATTAGGATTTGCTGATTAAATCTAAAACCAATGACAGATAAAGGATTCAGCCTTTAAAGGAGCGAAAAAAGTGCCTGGTTCTCTGTTGAAAACCCTCAAAAACTTAGGATAAAAGATAGGGGGGATAGCAGAAAAATCACGATCGACAATTGTTCCAGCTATCTTTTCTATAATTCCTTGTTTTTCCTAACTACTCTCTACTCCCCTACTCCCCTACTCCTGCTCAATATCCACTAATACTTTTAATACTCCCTTCTTCTGAGCATGAGCAAAAGCATCAATTCCTGCTTCTAGAGGATAATGAGCTTGGATTAATGGCCTAACATTAACCTTGTGTTGTGATAAAAGTTCCAGTGCAGGTTTAAAAGGTCCACAACGAGAACCCACCAAAGTAATTTCATCCACCACCAACGACGAAATATCCAAACTCAGATTTCCAGCATAAGTACTTTTGAGGACCAAAATACCACAAGGACGAAGGGCACGACGAGCGATCGCAAATCCTTCTGGGTTGCCTGTACATTCCACTGCCACATCAAAAGCTCCTGTAATAACCGCATCAGCAAACCCAGTTTTAATTCCCCGCTCCTCTAAATTTGCCAGTTTTTCCCGATGACGACCAATAACCAATAACTGACAATCAGTTAAAGCTAAAGTTTGTGCCACCAATTGTCCAAGTTTGCCATCCCCCACAACTAAAACTTTATCTACCGGACAAATTTGTATCTGTTGTTGAATTTCTAATGCTGCTGCTACTGGCTCAGTAAATGTAGCTTCATCGGTTGAGACATTTTCAGGTACTGGATGGAGATTTTTTGCTGGCAAAGTGAGATATTCGGCAAAAGCTCCATCGCGGTTAACTATTCCCAAGACTGTCCGATTTTCACAATGGGTGGGTTGGTTGCTTAAGCAAAAGCGACAATAACCACAAGCGGCATTAATTTCTCCGACCACTCGTCGATTGAGTAAATTTTCAGGTCCTTGTTCGACCACACCGACAAACTCATGGCCCAGGATACCTTTGTAGGGATAGTAACCTCTAAGAAGTTCTAGGTCTGTATTGCAGATGCCGGCACGCAAGACCCGGACGAGTGCTTCTCCTTCTGGGGGTTCGGGTGTGGGGAGGTTGGTGCGGAGTTGGAGTTGTTGGTTTTCTAGCCAGATTCCTTTCATTATTTCTATTGTCTTTTTTGAGTAGGTTTGCTTAATTTGATTTTAGCGAGTAGTTTCTTTCGGGCATAGTTGAATTTTTGATAGATTATTCCAAAAATTATAATTATAGACTTTTGCTAGATTATGACTAAGGAATAAGAATTCAATAAAGTCCAGAATTTTTTTAAGAACTCACATGATAGGGAGCTTAGGTAGTTCCACTTGTGTAGATAATCAAATCCTCATTCCTGAATGGTAAGTATTCAGCTATCTCCAATTCAGCGTTTAACTTTTGAACTTAATAGCTTACTAAAGTTAGCTGACGGTTGAATGCTTACCCTATTATCTAAAAATTTTACAAGTCAATAATTTTCCCTATTTTTGTGAGTATATTTGCCTGTAGAAAAGATTATATGTCAGATGTTAGGGTTTAATTAATAGACTCAGGAATATCTCATTAATATAGTTTTGGAGATTAACTAATGCCAGATTTTAATTCTGATTTAGAACCTAAGCTTTGGATGATTACCAATATCTCACAAGAAAGTTTAACTGGAGGAGAAAAATGGGGTGGAGGTTTTGCAGGTGGAGTTATGGATTTTGATGAGGATTCTTCTGAGGATTCTTCTCAAAAATCACATAATAATTCTGCCAAAGGTTTAGTATCAGTTCCTGTCAGGAAGCTTCAGGAAAATTTGCAGGGATTTATGAAAGTTGTGGGAGATTTATTTATTCAAGCTGAAAAACAAGCAGCAACAAAAGAAAAACCTGGAATGCAGCTTGACCAAATTGAAGTTTCTGTAGGAGTTAATGCAGAAGGAGAAGTAGGTTTTTGGGGGCTAACAAAAGGAAAAGTCGGGGGTATTACAGAAATTAAACTTACCTTTAAGCGACAGGAATAATAGAAAGGTAAGAGGCAGAAAATTATTTTTTCTCTACCGATAATTTAATTTAGATTAGCGAAGCAAATGAATACTAATAATTGGGCAATTTTAATTGGCATTAATCAATATAACTTTTTACAACCCCTTCAATTTGCTAAGGCAGATGCTGAGGCAATGCACAGTTTGTTAAAAGAAGAAGATTTGGAGTTCAAAAATGTATTTTTATTTACCGAAGATTCACCACCTATACAAAAAGCTAATCCTCCAATTCCAACTCAACCAACTTTCGGTATTTTAGATGCTTTTTTTGATGTTCAATTCGATAGACCTCCAAAAAATCCACCAGATAATCTTTGGTTTTTCTTTTCAGGACATGGAATGCCTGGAGCAGATGGGGATTATTTGATGCTTTCAGATAGTAATCCTGGAAGGTTAGATAGAACGGCGATCGCTGTTAACTACATTACTGAAAGATTGCGTAACTGGAGGGCAAAAAATGTGGTGATGTTTATTGATGCTTGTCGTAATGAAGCAGCTAGTAAAGGTGAACAAATACAAACTAAAGATTATCAGGGAATAATTACATTTTATTCTTGTGATGCAAAAGAGCGGTCTTATGAAATTCAAACCTTTAAGAAAGGAGCATTTACTCATGTTTTGCTTGAAGCATTAAAGTTGAGAAAAAATCAATGTTTTACGGTAGGAGCTTTGGAAAAATATTTGATGGAAAAAGTTCCACGCTTAAATAATATGCAACATCCTTTAGCAAAAGTAGAACCTACTTATAAGCGCGATTTTATTCTATTTGGTATACCTCAAGAAGCACAGCTTGAAGAAATTAAGCGAAAAATTAAGCTTAAAGCCTTTGATTTAGAACATATAGATCCACAATTAGCTTGGGAAAGTTGGTGGGAAATTTGGCATTATGACAATTCAGATCGAGATATGAAGAATGCTCTAATCAGAGTTGCTTCAAAACTTGACCAAATTGTATTTGCTAATTATGCCAATCGAACGGATACTAAATTACCTTCTGAGGTTGAAGAAATTAAACTCCGAGCCTATCAGAAAGAATATACAGATCCACAATGGGCTGTTGAACTTTTTTTAGAGGTTTTATCTTATGACATTTGGAATATAAATCTGATAAATGCTTTAATTAGAGTTGCAGAGCTAGCGAATAATCAGTTAATATCCTCCAAGTCTTCAGTAGATAAAAACGAAGTTTTAGCTGAAGTTCTTAATAATCCTGATAATTATCTAGTTAAACCAAACAAAAAATCACCTTTACCTAAGGAAATAATCCCTTTTGGAACACCTCTGCCAGACTTGAAACTGCCTCAAGTTTACAATCCATTGCAAGACCCTAATGTGGAGATAATTTATAGTCATAGTTCAAAACTAGAAGCTAATTTCCGGGTTCAAGCTGACAATTCAAACGAATCTTCTAATGCCCCAATTACACCAGACAAAACACCACCTTCAAACAACCAAAAAACTGCTGAAAGAAACAGTTCAAAAAACAAACAAGCAGATAATTACGATCCAGCTATACACAATCTAGATGGTACGCTCCGAAGTCGTCCAATACCAACTCATAAGTGGGAAATTTAATTTATTAATACGGCACTTTCCTTTCCATCAACGTAAAACTCAGAAACTTTCTTAAAGGCAAAAAAAGCTGAAACCAATATCAGTCAATGCCTTGAGATTTAATCAGCAAACCCTAATTAGACCTACCTACTTAACTCTGAAAAGATAAAAAATCAAAAATAGAGCGATCGCTCCAACCACCTTAGAGTATGACAAAGTAATCAGAAAGTTATCATTACCTTCTGTTTTACTTTATCCCAGGGAGGGCAAAATTAATTTCAAAAACAAAACTAAATTTTCACCCTTCAATATAAATTATACTAATCAAATTAATTTTTAAGATTATTTCTTCCAATCAAAATATGCTCATTTTTCGCTAATTATTACAAAATATTTCACGAACTTGCGTTATTTCAGCGATTTGTATCATACTCTGTACATTGAGATACGATGCCAATTTTATAATTAAATTCAAAAAAAGACCTTTTCAAGAAAGCTATAACCTTGTATTTACGTTAATTGCAGATCAAATCTGCTAATTTTCAGCAAAGTTAGATAACCTCAAAAAAACAAATTTTGAATAAGTATAGATGCCTAAGCAATTCTAGCTATTGACAAATGGTAGATAATAAGTTGTAGATTCCTGGTGCTCAATATCAGAATGTTTTTAGTGCAGAAAAACAAACCTGATTTTTCCAAAGCAACAAAAAGTTATTTCAAATCAAATTTAATACTTCCATAGATTAAGCAAAACTTTTCTAAATTTCTCTAGAGCTAATATAAAGAATGGCAATTGAAAAGATTAGGCGATCGCTCACTTTAATAACAATGATGTTCTGAAAAATGCTTTGGGAGCTGAGTTAGTTCAAGGGTTTATTGCTGTGGGTCAAACTGAGTGGGAGGTGATAAAAGATATGGAAATATAACAGGAAGGTGTTGTCGCGATATTAGCTTTGAAATTAGCAGGTAGAAATTTATCGCCCTCATCAAACTGTGAAAATTATCAAAAATCCAGCAACTTTATCTGGGGAAGATATTCTGCCTGGATTTGTTTTAGATTTATTAGATTTATAGGATATTTTTTAGATAACTTTAAGGAAATAAATAGGTTTTTTAGAGGAGTTATGAACAAACAAGAATTTCTCAAATATTATATGGCAGGACAGAGAGTGTTTAATGGAATAGTCTTGCGAGGGGTAGACTTAAGTGGAGCTAATTTGGAAAGGATTATTTTGAACGATGTTAACCTTAGTAATACCAATTTAGTAAATGCAAACTTAGAGTCGGCTGACTTTAGTTATACTGATTTTACTAATGCTAATTTGAGTGGCGCTAATTTAGATTACACCAAATGGTGTGGTTCTAACTTAACAAACGCGAACCTAACTAATGCTAGTTTAACTTCTATTATTTTCGATGGTGCTAATCTCACTGGTACTAATATGACAAATGCTGATAACCTGACTGGTAGTATGAAAGATGCTGTATTTTATAATACGATTATGCCTGATGGCTCTGTTTTCACAGATCCCCATCATGCCTTTCTGATAGAAATGTGGGAGTGGGAGCTAAAAGATTAAGTAAATATCATTCTTCCATTAAGATTTCATAACCGAAGAACCATAACAAAGAAAATTATTAAAATTTTGACAACAATTATATCAATCAGGGAAAAATTTTTTGTCGGAACTTGTTTTAGATTTGTCAGATATTTTGTAGGAGCAGTAATGATGAATAAGTGATATAAAAAACTTCAGAACGTAAATTAAATAAGACCAGAAATTTCTGGTTTGTGCCTTAGAAAAATCTTGAGGATAATTAATTTTATCGTGCTTTATTTTATTCTTATTCCTTTACAGCAACAGAATGAAAAAAAAAGTAAGAAATAAAGCTTTGAAATACCTATTTATTACCAATACTTCAATAGTCGATTTAAGCTTAAGTAGGAATTTATATAGTATCCGGAAATTAGTTGTCGTATGATTTATACCAAATTGAGTAGATAGAGATAGATCGATGTGATGTAATGAATTTCATCATTCTATGCAACCTCATATAAAACTGGTATAAGGAGTCGGGAAAAAAAGAAGGATAAGAGTGGGAATTATCTGGGGATATTCCAGCATTTTATGTCTGCATTGAATGGAAGTAGAAAGTACGATAATTGTTTGACACTCCCCACTCTAAAGAGATGGGGATTCTTGGCTCAATGACTCACCATTACCTAGCAGGATATCTCCAACTAAGCCAGAGGGCGTGTCTCCCCAAGCGTAAGTTCCGGTGTGCCCCACCGTACATAGTGCTTTTTGTAGGATGTTTCTTGCAGCATTTACATCTCTATCTGCTTCATACCCACAGTGAGGACAAACATGGGTTCTTACAGACAGAGACTTTTTGACAACTTACCCACAGTTAGAACAATTCTGACTTGTATAGTTAGGTGGTACTGCTACTGTAGCCTTGCCATACTTAAAAGCAAAATATTCTAGCCAAAGTCGAAAAGTTGACCAAGCAACATCATTGATTGATTTAGCTAGCCTTCGATTTTTTACCATACCTTTTACATTCAAATCTGCCTTCGGCACGCCGCTCCGCGTCTACATAAGCTATCAAATCGTGTTTATTGAACTACGCAATATGCAACTCTCTTTACATATTCTTTACGTTGCCTACTTACTCTCAAATGCTTCCGTGCATATCTATTTCTAGCTTTATGGTAGTTGTTTGACTGGGGTTTTGCTCCTTTCTTGTACTTCTTAGATTTTTGACGATTTGCTCTATTTAGCTGCTTTTCAGACTTTCTGTAAAACTGAGGGTTTTCTATAGTCTTGGCATTACTATCAGCCAAGAAATATTTAATTCCGACATCTAAACCTAATGCTTTTCCTGTTGGTAGGGGCGAATGGCCATTCGCCCCTACAATTTTTAAATCTATTTGAATAGCAAATTGAGCATAATAACCGCAACTCACGTTTAACTAACCTTACTCGTTTGATTTGGTTCAGTTGATAGTAGTTTAAATCATAAGTACCTTTTAATTTCAAAGTACCTGTGTTTTTCTTGTCTGAAAAAGTAATTGCTTTTCTATGTTCTGATAACTTCCATCCAGAAGTTTTATATTCTACAGAACGACAATGCTTTTTAAATTTAGGATAACTCTTTTTACCTTGGATTTTTTTCTTGCAGTTATCGTAAAATCTAGATATAGCAGACCAAGCTCTTTCCGCAGCCGATTGTCGAGCCATTGAGTTGAGTTCTGAGGCAAATTCAAACTCTTGAGCCAATACTTTGCAATATTTATTTAGGTCGTATTTACTCACACCTTTATTATCCATCCAATATCTTAAACACTTGTTTTGAATGAATTGAGATGTCCTAATGGCCTCATTTATTGCTTGATATTGCTCAGGTTTAGCTTTGACTTTAAACTCGTAAATTATCATTTTGGCTCGACCTACCCTTTATATTTATGCTATTATGTATAGCATAATTAACTCACGAAAATGTCTTGAGAAAATTAGATATTTTCTACAGGCGACTGAAGTTGCCCGGAGAGCTTTTCATCCATGCGCTGAAGCGACATGGTTTTCAAGAAGAGCGAATTCGCCCGATAACCAGATTTCATATTAGTCCCTAAACCCGTACAACTAAAAATACTTCCTCCTTCTTGCATCTCCCTTCTCCCTTCTTCCCTCTTTCTTCCTCCTTCTTCCTTCTTCCCCTACAATAAATCCTTAAATTTAGGATTATTAGCCAAACTCTTCAAAACTTGCTTAATATCCTGAGACCGCTCCTTTTTCACAATCAAAGTCACATTCCCATCCCTAACAACAACCACATCCTCCAAACCAATAGTCACAATAGCATCATCATCACTAGAGGAATAAAAAATCGACCCCTCCGTATCTAACCCCAAATGATTAGCCAACTCCACATTAACCCCATCACCCTTAACCAAACGTTCCAAAGCATTCCAGTCACCCAAATCATCCCAACCAAAAGCCACAGGTAACACAAAAGCCTTATCAGTCTTCTCCATCACAGCATAATCAATACTCTTCTTCTCCAACTGAGAATAACCCTCAGCACCCATCGCCTCCAAAATAGTCATCATCGTCGGGGCATATTTTCGTAACTCAGCCAACATAACCCCCACCCGAAACACAAAAATACCCCCATTCCAACTAAAACGACCCGTTGCTAAAAACTCCTCAGCCTTTTCCCGGTCAGGCTTTTCCGTAAACCGCGCCACTCGGTAAGCATCAAACCCACCAAAATTTCCTGCTTTTTCTCCCTGTTCAATGTATCCATAACCAGTAGAAGGGAAAGAGGGCTTCACACCTAGAGTGACAATAGCCTCCTGGTTCATTGCCAACTCAGCTGCTGCCTCCAAGGTCTTCTGGAATACTTCAGGTTCCCCGATCCAATGGTCAGCAGGGAAAAACCCCACTACTGCATCTTCCCCATAACGGCGTGCAGTCTCTATTGCTGTCCAGGCAACAGCAGGAGCTGTATCCCTTCCTTCTGGTTCTGCCAATATATTTTCCTTTGGCATCTGGGGTAACTGTTGTGCTACACCTTCGGCCAACATTGCGGATGTTACAACCCATAAACCATCCCAATTGTTAGATAATGAGAGTAATCTCTGTGCTGTTGTTTGTAACAAACTTTTACCACTGCCATCCAGAGAAAGAAACTGTTTGGGTCGATGCTTTCGACTTAAGGGCCAAAAACGTTCTCCTTTACCACCAGCAAGAATTACAGGTATCATCAGATTTTAGATTAATTAATAGATTAGACTATATCAATTGTGAACTACCCCAACTTGCTACGCTGAAGTTGGAGCTTCTGAACCCACAGGGGAATGCCTCAAGACGGACTTACCAATGGATAATTGATAATTGATAATTAATCCCCAAAGGTTTAAAGCCTCTCCTTTTTTTTAAGGAGAAAAAAGCGGTCGAGGGATGGATGGGTTTCCTAAGCATATCCAATCGACCAAGAGGAGAAATCATATTTCCTTAGAGACTGTTTGTAAAGCTTTGTAATATACAATGATTGACCTTTAAACTGTAACAACTTGGTTATTTATCCCAGATTTATAGGCTGAAATACCCAATTTGCCAGGGGTAAAAACACTTCATAATTCTTTACAAACAACCTCTTATATTCAATTCCGTAACGGTTAAAACCCGAGGTAATTATCCATTATTCATTATCAATTAATCAAGCCCACCTTTTGCTCTGACTTCCCCTCCTTCCCTACGGGACGCTGCACGAACAGCAGCAGTCCTTCCAAGACCGATAGTTGTCTGATGTCTTCTGCTCTAATATTCTTGCCGACATTTTCATCCCTATCATGGTGTGTGCCACAATTCGGAGAAGTCCACTCTCTCATTTCTAATGGCATTTCTGACATTTGGTAGAGACAATTACAGCAAGTTTTAGAACTAGGGAACCATCTGTCAATTTCTATTAACAAACTTCCTTTTTGTTGTAGTTTATAGTCAAGGAAATTGACAAACATCCCCCATCCGACATCAGATATTGCTTTAGCTAGCTTATGATTATAAACCATACTCTTGATGTTGAGGTTCTCAACGACCACTACTTGATTATCATTGACGATTTTTCTGGATAATTTATGTAGAAAGTCTTGACGGGCATTGCTAATACGTTCGTAAATTCTTGCCACTAGCTGGGGTGCTTTTTGTCTTGAAATACTTCCTTTTTTCTTACGAGCTAATAAAGCTAGTTTTCTGGCTAAGTTTTTCTGATGTTTCTTGAGGTGTCTAGGATGATTATATTTTAGATGTTTTTCTCCATCATGGGTAATACAAAAATCTTTTAATCCCAGATCGATACCAATAACCTTACCAGTTAACACCACTTCCGGAGTTTCTTGTTTAGTGTCGAATAATAATGAAGCATAATACTTTCGAGTAGGTGTTTTAGTTATAGTTACCGAAAAATTCAGGTATAAAGCCTCTCCATTCATGGAGAAAAAGCGGTCGAGGGATGGCGAGGTCTCCTCGCTGGCCGACCATCGACTAAGAGAAGAAAAAAAATCCTTTTAACCAATCCTCTTAAATTTATAAGAAGAGGTAATTCTAAATTCGCGCATTCTTAATTCTAAATTCTTGAAAGTTTTTAATTGACCATCAAATAATCTATGAATTGAGGCTTTAATTATTCCGACTTGAGGGATTTTCACTCCATTGTCAACTACTTGAGTGTTTTAAGAATATTGGCAGGATTGTTTCCCACGATCAGATTTGAATCTCGGGTAGTTAGCCCTTTTTTCAAAAAAGTTCTTAAATGCCTTGGTTAGTTTCAGGGTTGTTGACTGCAAAACTTGAGAATAACATTCTTTCAACCATGCAGTTTCTTCAGATTTTTTGAGCTTGGGCAAAACTGGATTGAGAGCAACTTGGCTTAATCCCTTGCCTGTTTGTTGATAAGTTTCATTGCACAGGTTTAAGGCATAATTCCACCACTATCTAGCACACCCCATGACTTGAGGATCGTTTTTGGGATTGTTCAGGTGATGGATAGATTCTGACTTTGATGGCTCTGTACAAGGATTTGAGGAAAACTCTAGTTAAGTGTAAATCATATTACCATAAATTTTCAGACAATGTGGACGCTTCGCGGTTTGATATTTTGGTCTGGTATTCATCCTCACCGCAATAGAAGGTAATAGAAGGATGGGGAATTCTGCCCGACATTTGGTTAAATTCTCATTGCCCGTTTTTCCCAAGTTACCCAACTATGGAATTTGCTGATTTTTTGAGGAGATGCTAAAAGCTTTAATTTTATAGCAGTTTGATCGGAATTCTTGTAGAAGTCAGGGAATAGGGAATAGGGAATAGGGGATAGGGGGATGAAATTGTTTATTTAATACTTCTTGAAGTCAAAAATTATTCTACTTATGTTAATTACTTAATAACTGAAGTGTCACCTAAGTAGGGCTTGCTGAATAAAATTGTAATCAATACCAGTTCAGACTTCCAAGGTTAAATATTGCTGAGGGGGTGCAAGGTTTTTGGCTCAATTAGTCTCAAAATGTTAATATTTTTCCCCTGACAATGCCGAAAATTGTACCGTAGCAGATAGTCTAGACTGTTGCCTGTTGCTTTCCGGAGCTGTTGCCTATCATCACCATCAGACTTTTTCAGCAAACCCTAAGTATAGCATGACTTTTGGTAATTGGTATCAGACACACTTCATTACAGTCAGAAGTTAGATTTTATAGGCTAAAAACTTTGACAATAAAATAGCTTCAGGCAATTAATTGGAATTTAAAGAAGCGAAACTATTTGTAATATCCTGAAAGTGAATTGGTATAAATATTTAGCATTTAAACTCAGTTATTAATTATTACCAATTCAGAAGCGGTCTATATCTATCCTTATTTGTTCCATTTCTATACCAAAGAAAGAGTTGGTGTTTGACTTATGCGGATGATAAACCTTAGACAGAGAAATGTTTTTCCTGCTATTCCCTGTTCTCTGTTCACTATTACCGAATAATTAAGGTAAAAATCCTCTCCTTTAAAGGAGAAACAATGAATTAATTTTCCTTTTATTCAATCCTATTCGTTTTATGGAGAGGTAATTATCAATTATCAATTATCCATTATCAATTATCAATTATTGAACTGCTATAACCATTAACTTCTATAGAACCTATTTGGTATCTTTACAAAGATAGGGGTTTTTGGCTACCGGAGGACCGACTCAGGAGTTCGAGAAATAGAATAGAAGAAAGGTGGAAATTTACCCCCCTATTCTCTACTCCCTACTCCCTCTTTTCTGAATCAATTATTTCCCTCTGTCCCTCCTTTGGAGGAGATGCCTACATAGATCCCATAAGATTTCTATAGCTACAGCAATAATCTTACTTTTAAATATTAACTTTTATTATGAATAATACTTCTCCTACTGAGTCCCGGTCTATTTTGCAGAAATTGTGGTTCTGGATACTTGTATTAGTTTTGAGTGGAACTACAACTACTTCTTTTGGGGCAATAACTGCTCTATTTGCTCCGGTTGAACCACAGTTTTTCAGCGAACTACTCCAGAAATTTACCTCAGATGTCTTGTGGCGTAAGCGTCTGCCTTACCAACTATCAAAACCTATGAATATTCTAGTTATGGGAATTGACCAAGTTTCAGGAGTGGCAGAAAATTCTCCAGATGTGTTTGAGGGTCGTAGCGATACTTTACTATTAGTACAAGCTAATCCTACTACTCAGACTGTGAGTTTACTTTCAGTACCACGAGATACTCAAGTCCTAATTCCCAAAATTGGTATTGCTAAAATTAATGAAGCTAATATTTATGGTGGGCCAGAACTGGTAGAAAGTGTTTTAGAGAATACTTTAAGTGGTTTTGAGATTGACCGATATGTGCGAGTTAGTAAGGGAGGGTTTCGAGAATTAGTTGAACAACTAGGTGGGGTAGAAATTTTTGTCCCTCAACCTATGTCTTATACTGATAATACTCAGCAGCTAAAAATAGATTTAAAGCCTGGTTGGCAAACTCTCAATGGAGAACAAGCAGAACAATTTGCTCGTTTCCGAGATGAAGTTCATGGAGATATTGGTCGTATTCAACGACAACAAGTTTTGCTCAAGGCGCTCCGAAACCGCGTTACTAATGTGGCAGTTTTACCTCGGTTGCCTCATATTATTCAGGTAATGCTGAAGTATGTTGATACTAATTTAAGTTTTCCAGAAATGTTGGCTTTGGTGAGTTTTAGTCTTGATTTAGAACGAGATGATTTGAGAATGGTAATGTTGCCAGGAAGAGCTAGTTCTAGTAATGAGTATTTGACTAGCTATTGGATTATAGACCAACCTGGTCGAGACCGAATTCTTGAACAATATTTTAATTTCAAGTTAGAAGATTTTAATTATAACGATCTATTTCATCCGAAAAAAGTTAATGAAACTTTGTCTTTTGAGGCTAAAATAGCAGTTCAAAATGCCTCTAGTAATTCTCAAGCAGCGACAAATTTTGCTCAGTATTTGCGCGATAAAGGATTCTACAATGTTTATGTAGTTTCTGATTGGCCTGACAAAGAACCTTTGACTCAAATTATTGTTCAAGGAGGTTATTTGGAGTCTGCTGAAGTTGTGAAAAATGCTTTGGGTTTTGGTAAGATTGAGCCTGCTTCTATTGGTGAAATAGGTTCTGATTTTACTGTTCGATTAGGGGAAGATTCGGTCGATATCATTAATAGTTTCCAGGAATAGGATAAATTACCTTAGTTTTATACCAAATTCAAAAAAGGTCGCTACAGTATTAATCTCAAAACTCCTACCAACAGAATAAAGCACTGTAACAGTATTTTTTAAAAATGGTATTAGTTAAGTTAATAGTTTTTATTTTCTGATTTATCTGACAAAGAACCTTTGATTTAAATTCTTGTTCAAGGGGATTATTTGGAGTCTGCTGAAGTTGTGAAAAATGCTTTGGGTTTTGGTAAGATTGAGCCTACTTCTATTGGTGAAATAGGTTCTGATTTTACTGTTCGATTAGGGAAGATTCCGTTGATATAATTAATAGTTTCCAGGAACAGGATAAATTACCTTAGTTTTAGTTAAGTTAATAGTTTTTATTTTCTGATTTATCTGACAAAGAACCTTTGATTTAAATTCTTGTTCAAGGGGATTATTTGGAGTCTGCTGAAGTTGTGAAAAATGCTTTGGGTTTTGGTAAGATTGAGCCTACTTCTATTGGTGAAATAGGTTCTGATTTTACTGTTCGATTAGGGGAAGATTCCGTTGATATAATTAATAGTTTCCAGGAACAGGATAAATTACCTTAGTTTTAGTTAAGTTAATAGTTTTTATTTTCTGATTTATCTGACAAAGAACCTTTGATTTAAATTCTTGTTCAAGGGGATTATTTGGAGTCTGCTGAAGTTGTGAAAAATGCTTTGGGTTTTGGTAAGATTGAGCCTACTTCTATTGGTGAAATAGGTTCTGATTTTACTGTTCGATTAGGGGAAGATTCCGTTGATATAATTAATAGTTTCCAGGAACAGGATAAATTACCTTAGTTTTAGTTAAGTTAATAGTTTTTATTTTCTGATTTATCTGACAAAGAACCTTTGATTTAAATTCTTGTTCAAGGGGATTATTTGGAGTCTGCTGAAGTTGTGAAAAATGCTTTGGGTTTTGGTAAGATTGAGCCTACTTCTATTGGTGAAATAGGTTCTGATTTTACTGTTCGATTAGGGGAAGATTCCGTTGATATAATTAATAGTTTCCAGGAACAGGATAAATTACCTTAGTTTTAGTTAAGTTAATAGTTTTTATTTTCTGATTTATCTGACAAAGAACCTTTGATTTAAATTCTTGTTCAAGGGGATTATTTGGAGTCTGCTGAAGTTGTGAAAAATGCTTTGGGTTTTGGTAAGATTGAGCCTACTTCTATTGGTGAAATAGGTTCTGATTTTACTGTTCGATTAGGGGAAGATTCCGTTGATATAATTAATAGTTTCCAGGAACAGGATAAATTACCTTAGTTTTAGTTAAGTTAATAGTTTTTATTTTCTGATTTATCTGACAAAGAACCTTTGATTTAAATTCTTGTTCAAGGGGATTATTTGGAGTCTGCTGAAGTTGTGAAAAATGCTTTGGGTTTTGGTAAGATTGAGCCTACTTCTATTGGTGAAATAGGTTCTGATTTTACTGTTCGATTAGGGGAAGATTCCGTTGATATAATTAATAGTTTCCAGGAACAGGATAAATTACCTTAGTTTTAGTTAAGTTAATAGTTTTTATTTTCTGATTTATCTGACAAAGAACCTTTGATTTAAATTCTTGTTCAAGGGGATTATTTGGAGTCTGCTGAAGTTGTGAAAAATGCTTTGGGTTTTGGTAAGATTGAGCCTACTTCTATTGGTGAAATAGGTTCTGATTTTACTGTTCGATTAGGGGAAGATTCCGTTGATATAATTAATAGTTTCCAGGAACAGGATAAATTACCTTAGTTTTAGTTAAGTTAATAGTTTTTATTTTCTGATTTATCTGACAAAGAACCTTTGATTTAAATTCTTGTTCAAGGGGATTATTTGGAGTCTGCTGAAGTTGTGAAAAATGCTTTGGGTTTTGGTAAGATTGAGCCTACTTCTATTGGTGAAATAGGTTCTGATTTTACTGTTCGATTAGGGGAAGATTCCGTTGATATAATTAATAGTTTCCAGGAACAGGATAAATTACCTTAGTTTTAGTTAAGTTAATAGTTTTTATTTTCTGATTTATCTGACAAAGAACCTTTGATTTAAATTCTTGTTCAAGGGGATTATTTGGAGTCTGCTGAAGTTGTGAAAAATGCTTTGGGTTTTGGTAAGATTGAGCCTACTTCTATTGGTGAAATAGGTTCTGATTTTACTGTTCGATTAGGGGAAGATTCCGTTGATATAATTAATAGTTTCCAGGAACAGGATAAATTACCTTAGTTTTAGTTAAGTTAATAGTTTTTATTTTCTGATTTATCTGACAAAGAACCTTTGATTTAAATTCTTGTTCAAGGGGATTATTTGGAGTCTGCTGAAGTTGTGAAAAATGCTTTGGGTTTTGGTAAGATTGAGCCTACTTCTATTGGTGAAATAGGTTCTGATTTTACTGTTCGATTAGGGGAAGATTCCGTTGATATAATTAATAGTTTCCAGGAATAGGATAAATTAACTTAGTTTTATACCAAATTCAAAAAGGTCGCTACAGTATTAATCTCAAAACTCCTACCAACAGAATAAAGCTTGGTATTAACTTAGGAATTAGTAGTTTACTAACTACAAGTGATGGTAAAAAAGTAGCTAACCCTAAAAATCTCAAAAAGTTACACAAAAAACTGAGGTTAGCGGGGAAGTCTATGACGAGAAAAACTAAGGGGTCTCATAACTATCAGAAAGCTAGGTTGAAAGTAGCCTGGATACACACAAAAATTAAAGACTCAAGACTTGATTACACCCATAAGTTAACATACGTCGCCAATCCGACGGCTCCCCTACAGCTAATCAAAAGATACCAAACGATAGTAGTTGAGGATTTAGCCGTAAAAAACATGGTCAAGAATCATAACCCACCCCCATCCCCTCCCGGGAGGGGAGCAAGAGGGGTGGGTAGTGACGCTAACTGGTTCATTAATGGATAATGGATAATTACCTCTGGTTAAAACCGTTACGGAATTGAATATAAGGAAATATCCTAGCACTTTTCTCTTGGTCGATTGGATATGGCGAGGAAACCCGCTCTTGAGGTGAGCCGCTCCGAATTGCGCCATCCCTCGACCGCTTTTTCCCCTTGTAGAGCGACAGCTCGCGGCGCAGCCAAGGGGAGGCTAATCAAGCTGAATTATTTAATTATTAATTATTAATTATTAATTATTAATTGTTGAATATCTACTTTGATTGAGCTTGAGCATACTTGCCAAAATAAGTTTGAAAAACCTGTTTAGCAATAGGAGCAGCAGCAACAGAACCATAACCTCCATTCTCCACAATCACAGCGATCGCAATTTTTGACTGATAAGCTGGCCCAAAACCCACATATAAAGAGTGAGACCTTTGTCCAATTACTTCTGAGGTTCCTGTTTTCCCTCCTGTCAGAGGAATAGTACCATCATTAAGAGATTGTGCCGTACCATAATAAACCGCATCAATCATCCCTTCCCTAATCATCTTTATCTGTTCGGGTTTCAACCCTGTGGGAGTAGGCTTCATTTTTGGACTATTAGTTTCATTGGCCAACAAATGAGGCTTAACCTGTTTACCACCATTAGCGATCGCTGCTACTGCTGCTGCCAACTCTAATGGTGTCACCAAAACCAGACCCTGGCCAATTGCCATAGTTACTGTATCACCCAAATACCAATCATCGTTATAAATCCTACGTTTATCTTCCTCCGTAGGGATTAAACCATTATATGTAGCAGGTATACCCAGAAGGTTTAAATTTTCACCACCCAAACCAAGCTGATGTGCCCATTTAATTATTTCTTGAGGACCAATAGCCATACCTATTCGATAAAAGAAAGTATTACTACTGTAGGCTAATGCACTTCTAAAACCAATTGAACCATATCCTCCACTATGCTCATTGAAACTAATACCTCCAACATAAATTGAGTCAGAGGTATATACAAGGGAGTATGGTGAAAATTTTCCAGACCCCATAGCTGCTGAAGAAGTAACTATTTTAAAAGTACTGCCTGGAGGATAACCCTGGAGAGACCGATTTAAAAAAGATTGCTCCTGACTATGAATATTTTGCCATTTGCTTTGAGGCATAGGTTTTGTAAACACATTGGGGTTAAATCTGGGGTAACTTGCCATTGCTAAAATTTCCCCCGTATTCACATCCAGAGCAACTACTGCTCCCTTGCGAAAACCCAGAGCTTTTTCTGCTGTTTTCTGAAGGTCTATATCAAGAGTTAACTTGACTGTCT
>NZ_BLZO01000057.1 GCF_014132355.1 Okeania sp. KiyG1 | reverse complement strand
TTTGTTCATGGTAGTCCTCATAGTAACCATGAATATTTATTGCCAGATTTAGATGGATTTTTAGCAGTTGAAAGGGTAATTAGTAGTGGTGCTGATGTATTGTTTTGCGGTCATACTCATGTGCCTTATGTTCGTACTCTTGATGCTGGTCAATTATTAGTTAAAGTTAGTAGTTTTGGGAGCGAAAATTTAGAGTCAAAGAGTTGTATTGCTCCTCTGAAAAAAATTGTTAATGTTGGTTCTGTAGGAGAACCTCGTCATGGCAGACCGAATGCTACTTATGTTATTTATGACAATGAAACAGGGGAAGTAAATATTCGAGAGATTCCATACAATTATCAACTTACTTGTGAAGCTATAGTTAATAAGGGGTTGCCAGAAATTTTTGCTTGGCGTTTGGCTAGGGGTTTAGAATATGCTGAAAAAGCTGATGACCCTACTCATATTTGTGAGAGATAAGTAAATAATTAATAATTAATAATTAATAATTAATAATTGAATATTTCTGGTTTAAAGCTTCCTCTTCTAAAGGAAAAAAGAAATAATATTTCCTTATATTCAATTCCGTAACGGTTTTAACCAGAGGTAATTATCAATTATCCATTAATGAAAGTCCACCTACTACCTAAAACTTATAACCCAATACGGTTCAGTTAAGGATTTTTTTGGCAGTTTTGTAGTCTCAAAAGCCTATATAATGGTTAGATATCTTATGAGTTTTCGTTTTAACTCAAATGTATTGGCCGTTAGTATATCTCAACAGAAAAAATTATGATGGACTTTAGCGCTTTATTCCTTTCCGATGCAAAATCCCTATTTTTAGGACAACAGGAAGAAAATATGGCTGCTTATTTGTATAGCACTCCTGACCCAAATATTGAGAACGATCCTGCCAATGGGGAAGTATGTTATATGGAACTAATATCTTAAAATTTAGGTTACTATCTTTACAAAGAAGAAATCCAATTAATTAATAATGTAGCTGAAAAAATCGCTACTTATGTTCCACAAGAAGCTAATATTATAGAATTTGGTCCGGGTACAGATATAGCTTTCCAGAATAAAACTTTACCTTTTCTAAAAGCAGTTGAAAAATTTCAAAGTTATATTCCTGTAGATGTGTGCGAAACTTATCTGCACCAAACTCAAGAAATATTAGGACGGGAGTTACCAGAAATACCAGTTCAAATAATGCAAGATGATTTTATTAAAAATGTCGAACTCGTGCAAAACTTTGCTAAACCTGTAGTTTTTTTAAAGGCAGCACAATTAGTAATCTTTCTACCAGTAATTGCCTGAAGTTTTTCCGAAGAATTTCACAAGCATGAAAACCAGATGGCATTCTAATTGTTGGTGTTGATTCTAATCAAAATGAGTCGTCATTAAGAGAAGCTTATGATGAAGGAAGAATGGCAAAATTGACACTCAGTATTTTATTTTTCATCAATCGTGATTTACCAGTTTCTGGCTTCGATCCAACTGCATTTAATTATGAATTTAATTGGGTAGCTGAAACTCATTGTGTAGAACATAATGTCAGAGCAACTGCAGAACAAAATTTTGTTCTAGATGGTACTCCTATAAATATCAAGAAAGGCACAAAATTTCATCTCTTGAGTTCTTATAAATATCCAGTGGATTATTTTCAAAATCTGGCTATAGAAGGAGGATTAAAACCCATAGATTATTTTGTTTATGAAAATCAACGCATGGTTATTCATGTTTTAGGGGTTAGTTAGAATAACGATACGGTTCAGTTAAGAATTTTGTTTTACATTTCGGTAATCTGAAGTTCTACTCTAATGGTTTCATACCATGGGAGTTTGAATCTTATCTGAACCGTATTGACTTATAACCAAGCAAAGCAATATTTTTTGAAACAGGTATTATTTTTTTATGGCTGATGAAAACTAATTAGGGTTTGCTGAATAAAGTATGAGTGGTAGGGGTAGGAGACAGGAGACAAGAGACAGGAGGAATGGGAATGAGCAAGGAGGTAGAAGCAAGAATTATCCCTTGATTTTTTTGCCCAACTATGCGCCTAAAATACTAACTTTTTGAGCGTTTTACACGTGATACCAGGCGCTTTGTTCGACCCAAAAAATGCTAAAGTATTTATATTCAATGCTTTTAGATTTAATCAGCAAACCCTAATTAATCTCACTTTATCTAACCTAAAAAAGCAAAAAATTATATGAATTATTGGGCAATTTTAACTGGAATCCAAGGAAACATCACAGCTTATGAAGCAGTACTTGCTGATATTAAACGGCAGAAATATTCTGTAGAAGCTTTATATATTTTAGGCGATATAGTCGGGCTAAATATAGATTGCAAAAAATTAGTAGAGCGAGTACGTTATCCCAAAGAAAACGAACTTAAACCCCAAATTTGTACGGGATGGTGGGAAGAACAATGTTTGATTTTACATGGATTAACTACCACAGCTGAACCGACAGAATTAATAGCAGAATATGGCATAGATACTGTGAAAATATTATGGGATAATGTGGATAGAGAAACAGTAGAATGGTTGAGAAATTTGCCCTTTGGTTTTTCTGAACTTGACTGTTTATTAATTCACGGCAGCACTCTGGGGGTAAGCGATAAATTGACTCCCGATACTCCACCAATACAAATGTTAGATAGATTAATGCGTTTTGGCGTTAATAACTTATTTTGTGGTCGGTCTGGTTTAGCTTTTAAATATCAGTTAGAAAATGGTTCGGTGAGTAGTGGGGTGACAAAGTTGGGAGCTGAAGTGGGTGCTATTGAGACAACATCATCTACTCAAACTTTGACAACACTACGTCAGGTTATAGGAGTAGGTAATGTGGGAAGTGTGCCCGGAAATGCTACCTATACTCTTTATAATCCTGGTACTAATGAAGTGAAATTTAGAACAGTTAGGGAGGCATATTCATAATCTTGCTCTTACCTCCAGAACTGTAATTTCAGTTATCAGTTATCATTTCACCTGAGACTATTCTTGCCGATGATATCTTGACTTTTGCTGGATATTATACCAAATGCGGATTCGCATCTGTGGGGGGAAAAAATGGAAGGGTGAAAGTGGCTACCATCGACGTTCCCTATCTGAGGCCACGATGTTTAGACTTCTTCGTGATATTTGGAGGTAAGTTGCGACGACGAAAATTTGATAATCAGGCAGTGGAGTTGTTCATACAATGCGCCATGCTTAACCGTATGATTCAAACAGCTAAACCCAAGAGCTACAAAGTTGAAATCTAGTTCACTCCACTCAGGGGATCCAAGAGCTGGCTAAAGTCATTCCTGCCGAACAGAGAGATTTGTGGCAGGGCGACATCCCCATGTTTACTACTTGTGCTAACTCTAGAGATTTAGTTGCCAGCGATAACCATTTGTACCGAGATTTTTTTGAGGAATCTGGTATAGAATTAGTGGAAAAACGCCTACAGCAGTTAGACGAAAGAGATTTAGAGCGACAAATTTGATTGATCCGTGGTTCTCTCTCTACCCTCCAGTTCACGAATATTTGACCAGTTTATATTTATGGTCTTACTGTATGCTTGACACTCCACGGACTAAAGTCGCGTGGATTCTTCAGAGGAGCTATAAATCGGGTTAAAACCACGATTTTCACATTGCTCGTTTACGAAGTATGCCTTCAGGCAAAACAACCACATTGCCAGTACCGTACCGTAGTACGTATACAGCAGCAGTCCACGCTTACGGTGTCAATTGCCACTACTCTCTCCGGCCAAAAGGCCATTGAGGCTACTTTTTCAATTATTCATTAATAATAACACATTTTTTTGACTACGGGTTAAAACCCGTCGAGTCGTTTCCATCCACCGCTTAAAAGACGGTGGTTTCCCACTTACCGAATTTTTATGATGAAATTAATGGTGACCGAAAAAATGGGTCTCAAGCCTCGCCCTTCTAGGGCGACTTTTTATTGCTTGCGGGTTGATTTTTTTCAATAAATATGTTATTATGTTGTTAGTTTGATGCGTCAAGTTATGAAAGCTAGATTTAAGTACCGTATATATCCAACGCCGGGACAAAAATACCGATTAGCCAAGCTATTTGGCTGTGTCCGTGTGGCGAGTGAATGATAGTCTAGCTTGTTGCCAACAGAAGTATAAATCGGGAGAAAATAAGCCCACTAATTCTGAACTACAAAAGCTTTTTATTACTCAAGCTAAAAAGACTGAATGCAGAGAATGGTTGTCAGAGGTTTCTAATATACCACTGCAGCAGTCCTTGAATGATTTAAACCGTAGGGGCGAACGGCCGTTCGCCCCTACAAACTTTTTTAAATCAACTCAAGGCCAGAGAAAAGGTAAACCTGTTAAACCTCCTAAATTTAAAAGTAAAAAGTCGCTCGCAACTGCTAGATTTACAAAGGGAGGGTTTAAAGTTGGTCAACATAAAGTTTATTTAGCAAAGATAGGAAAGCTGAAAATTGTATGGTCAAGAGAGTTACCTGCTGCTCCATCATCAGTAACAGTAATTAAAGACGTAGGGGCGAACGGCCGTTCGCCCCTACATAGATATTTCTTGAGTTTTGTAGTAGAAATACAACCAGAAATCTTACCTCAAACTGATAATTCAGTAGGTATAGATTTAGGTATTAAAACCTTTGCTACATTTAGTGATGGTACAAAGGTTGATGCTCCTAAGCCACTGAAGAAACGAATTAAGAAATTAAGAAAGGTAAAGTTTGTCATTATCTCATAAAACTAAAGGCTCTAAAAGGTATGAAAAAGCACGGATTAGAGTAGCTAAATTCCATGGCAAACTGAAAGATACAAGAACAGACTTTCTACATAAATTATCCACTGAAATAATTCGTGAAAACCAAACAATTGTTTTAGAAGATTTGAATGTATCTGGTATGGTGAAAAACCGTAAATTATCCAGAGCAATTTCAGATTTAGGGTGGAGACACTTTCAGAACATTCCTAGAAGGAAAAGCAGAAAAATATGGTCGCGATTTCAGAGTAATTAGTCGCCCTTGAACCCACATCTCAAACTTGCTCTAGCTGTGGATTCAAAGGTGGAAAGTTAGACCTTGAAGGTGCGAGAATGGGAGTGTCTAAACTGCGGTGCAAAACATGATAGAGACGAAAATGCAGCCATAAATATATTAGTCGCGGGCGGGCAGTCCGAGACATTAAACGGACGTGGAGGCAAGCGTAAGACTACCGCATCTGGCAGCAGCAGCCTGTGAAGCGTCAACCCACCGAGGAGCTTCGGCTCGGTAGGAATCCCCGCGCCTTTAGGCCGGGGAGGATGTCAAAGATATATCAAGCTAACTTTACAAAAAATTACAATCCTGCACTTTGCTATAACTACGAAGTTCGGGATTGGTCGTAACAGCTTAAAATTAGAATTAACAAAAATTTAGAAAAAATTGCCAATTTTCACTTATGAAAACTAATATCCGATTACATCATCCCCAGTATAGTGAAACTAGAAAATTGTTAGAAAAAATTAATAGGGAAAAACAACAAAAGCGAGATTATCTGCATCTGCCTTTGGGAGCCACATTTCTCGGTGTTTTATTCTTAATCACTTTAGGGGGTCCTGGATGGGCTTTGAATCAGACAAAAAAAGCAAAACTTAATCTAGTAGATTCCTTAGCTATTGCTTCTATGTCTCTATTGGATCAAAGAAAATTGACAAGCAATATTTATGAAGGCAGTCAGCGCAACTATACGCAGGGAGATTATGGCCTAGTCTCAAGCGTCAGTATGAGCAACAACAATGGCAAGACCATTGTTTTCAGGATTCGTAACAACACCATCACAATCTGGGATTTGGCAACTGGAGACAAACTCCGCACTTTCCCTCTCACTGGATTTAATGGCCAAATCTTTAGCGTCAGCATCAGCAATGATGCCAAGACCATTGTTGTTGGCGGTGAAGAAAAAACCAAAGTCTGGGATAATGATGCCAAGACCTTTGTTTCTGGCAGTGAAGACAAAACCAAAGTCTGGGATTTGGCAACTGGAGACGAACTCGGCACTTTCTTTGGACATAATGGCGCAATCTTTAGCGTCGGTATCAGCAACGATGGCAAGACCATGGTTTCTGGCAGTGAAGACGGCACCATCAAAGTCTGGGATGTGGCAACTGGGGCCGAACTCCTCACTCTTATTGGACCTAATGATGCACTTGATGCCATCCAGACCGTCAGTATCAGCAACGATGGCAAGACCATTGTTGCTGGCGTTGGTAACACCATCAAAGTCTGGGATGTGACAACTGGAGCCGAACTCCGCACTCTCTCTGGACATGAGGTCGGAGTCATGAGCGTCAGTATCAGCAACGATGGCAAGACCATTGTTTCTGGCAGTGGTGACAAAACCATCAAAGTCTGGGATTTGACAACTGGAGCCGAACTCCGCACTCTCTCTGGAAATGAAACCACAGTCACAAGCGTCAGTATCAGCAATGATGGCAAGACCATTGTTTCTGTCAATTTTGACAACATCATCAAAGTCTGGGATTTGGCAACTGGAGCCGAACTCTACACTCTTACTGAAGATGAACGCGGAAGGGTCAGTATCAGCAACGATGGCAAGACCATTTTTTTTGTCGGTAAATACAAAACCAAAATCTGGGATTTGGCAACTGGAGCCGAACTCCGCACTTTACCTGGATATGATAGCCCAATCTATAGCGTCAGTATTAGCAACGATGGCAAGACTATTGTTTCTGGCGGTTATGACGAGACCATCAAAATCTGGGATTTGGCAACTGGAGCGGAACTCCGCACTCTCACAGGACATGAAAGCACAGTCAATAACGTCAGTATCAGCAACGATGGTAAGACCATTGTTTCTGGCAGTAATGACAACACCATCAAAATCTGGGATTTGGCAACTGGAGCGGAACTCCGCACTCTCACAGGACATGAAAGCACAGTCAATAACGTCAGTATCAGCAACGATGGCAAGACCATTGTTTCTAGCGGTTATGACGGCATAATCAAAATCTGGGATTTGTCAACTGGAGCCGAACTCCGCACTCTCACAGGACATGAACGCAGAGTCAATAGCGTCAGTATCAGCAACGATGGCAAGACCATTGTTTCTAGCAGTAACACCATCAAAGTCTGGAATTTGGCAACTGGAGCGGAACTCCACACTCTCTCTGGAAATGAAAGCACAGTCTATACGGGGTTTAGAATCAGTATCTTGAGCGTCAGTATCAGCAATGATGGCAAGACCATTGTTTCTGGCAGTAGTGACGGCACCATCAAAGTCTGGGATTTGGCAACTGGAGAGGAACTCCGCACTCTCACAGGAGATGAAAGCGGAGTCAATAACGTCAGTATCACCAACGATGGCAAGACCATTGTTTCTAGCAGTTATGGCAACACCATCAAAATCTGGGATTTGGAAACTGGAGCCGAACTCCGCACTCTCTCTGGACATGAAGACTCAGTCTATAGCGTCAGTATCAGCAACGATGGCAAGACCATTGTTTCTGGCAGTGAAGACGGCACCATCAAAGTCTGGGATTTGGCAACTGGAGCGGAACTCCGAACTCTCTCTAGATCGGGACTGACGGTAGGTAATGTGGGAAGTTTGCCGAGGAATGCTACCTATACTCTTTACAATCCTAATACTAATGAAGTTTCTTTTAGAACCGTAACTTATAAAAATGGCTAGCTTATTTAGTGGAAGAAAAGGTTAAATTTTTCACCAAAAAATGAGGAGGTCGTCGGATATATTTGTCCCTTGATTTTTCCGCCCTTCTGTGCTGAAAATGCTGACTTTTTGTAGCTCTCTAATCAGTAGTTCGACAGATTGACAATTTTGTGGAATCTAAATAAGGAAAATTATAGCAGATAAGCGATCGCTCTACCCTTCCCCAAACACTTTTTGACTATACTTAATGTTTATCAAATTTAGGCTAAAGTAACTAATGATCTTTTGATAAATCTAGCTAAAAATGAATCGACGATTATTACTACATGGAGTTACAAGTGGCTTACTTTTGAATTTCTTGCCCTGGCAAAGTTTTCAGGCAAAAAAACAAAAGCTTCTGGGCTACATCCGAACCAATTGGAGTCGCGATCCCTACACTTATGGCTCATATTCACACATCCCAAAGGGAGCTTCGCGCAGTGACATTGGTGCCCTGGAGCAGCCCATTGACAAGAAGATATTTTTTGCTGGTGAAGCTACTTTTCCAAAGCACAACAGTACAGTTCATGCTGCCTACGAATCCGGGCTTCGGGCAGCTAACTCAATTTTGCAAGGTAGTGCTGATAGGATTGCAATTATTGGTGCGGGAATGAGTGGCCTTGCTTCAGCACATAAACTTTCTACAAATGGTCGAGAAGTTACTGTGTTTGAAGCACGCGATCGCATTGGGGGACGGATATGGACAGATGACCGACTGGGAGTACCATTGGAACTGGGAGCTAGTTGGATTCATGGGATAAATGGAAACCGTACGAAAAAAACTGTAGAAAATCGTGACAGCTTTTATCTTGATACTGGATTAACCAATACTGGCTGTACGGCGCAGCTCACTATTCCCTCGGCAGTAAATGCCCCTGGGAATTTCTTTCTAATTATTTGAAGACTGCCATTGATATCGGCATTAATGACTATACCAGTTCTACTCCTGAATAAACCACGTTTGACTCGTTTACCCCCATAAGTTTCATGTTTAATTGGTTTCTCAAGGTCAAGGGCAGATGTTTTGCTTGTATAGCTTTCCTCTGTTTCAATCACCTTGATTCCTGCTAGCTGACATTTATAAGTAATTTGCTTGATTAACTTATTATGTGGTATTTGGGTGAAATTTTGGTTGTTTTTTTTGCCTATATTTGCACTTTGTTTCCAGTTATCATTTTTTCCTATGACTACAGTACCAATATTATTAATCACTAAATAATTGACAACTAATTTACTGGTGTTATGCAGATAATTCTCCACAAAACGATTTCTATGATAACTTAATGCTTCAATCTTACGACTGGTTTTTCTGTTCCCTTTGAGATAACTTTGGTACTTGGCTTTACGCTTGTTGTAAAGCTGATTAACACTTTTTAGTGGCTTCCCGTTAACAAGCATAGGCTTAACACCAGGCTTGTTTGTAGATAGAGCAACTAATCTGTCAATTCCTAAGTCAATTCCGGCTACATATGTTGAGTGTATTTGTGGCTGATTCGTTTTTTCATACACTACTTCAATTATATAGCAGCTAGTAGCAGGTACTATCCTGACTTCGATTACTGTTTCCACAACTACAGGTATTTTGATCTCACTCATTGATAAGTGACAAATACCATCTTTTAGACTTGCTCTATAGACTGATTCCTTTGAATATATAACTACATTTCTACCTTTGGTTTTGTCCTTATACTTTGGTATTTTTGGTTTACCTAAAAACTTCTCTGGATGTTTTGACCATTCTGTGATTGCCTGAAAATAACCACGCCAAGTTGCAACCAAGCATTTTATTATTTGTTTTGATACTTTAGTTGGTAATGCTCTATAGGCATCGCTATCTTTGGTGGTGTGGTACAGTTTAGTTAAATCTAGACTTTTTCCACACTTGAAAAAATGCTGACGACAATAATAGTTAGCCAAGTTGTACAAGTTTTTTGATTTAAAGGCTAACTCATCACACACTCGCCAATACTGATGTGTTCGGTTAATAATATGTCTGTCAACAAGTCGCATTCACCCGCTATAATTCATTTTAAGTCCTGTACCTGTTTAATATTACAACACTTTTCTTATAATAGCAACTACGCTTTTACAATTTTCATTCAACAGTTAATCACCCCCTTGTGGATTTGGCCGAGGGGTTAGGTCAGCGACTTATCCAAACGGAAAAAGAGGATTACATTATTCGAGGACGTGGTGGGCGTAAAATTAGAGACCGCGATGCCCCAAGATGGTTGGAAAATGTCGTTAGTATCCAGCACACGGCTGGAACAAATGAAGATCAAATCAATCAGTTGGCTTATCTATTTGTGAACGACTATGATGGTCCCGATGTCATATTCCCAAATGGATACGCAGGCATTTTGGAAGCTTTCAAGGGTGACTACAAAATTAAATTGAATACACTGGTTAAGGAAATTTCGAGAACTCAAAAAGGGGTAACACTGGGTTTTGAGAAAATTAATAATCAATCTTTTGATGCGGTTTTGGTCACAGTCCCCCTTGGTGTACTCAAAAGAGGAGATATCAAGTTCAATCCTGTATTGCCCACAAATAAGCAGCGAGCTATCGATAGACTCGGAATGGGGACTTTAGACAAAGTTTATTTGTTATTCGATCGGCCATTCTGGGATTTATCAACTACCTGGATATTAACTCCAGAAAACGATCTTCCTCGGGGGCAGTTTAACCAATGGTTTAATCTTTATCCATACATTAAAGAACCTATCATTATGGTTTTAAATGGGGGGCCCCCAGCTTTAGCTTTATCGGCACTTTCAGATGAAGATATTGTGCAAAGAGCCTTACAAACTATTTACACTGCCTATTCAGTTTAGAAAGGTTTTAAAGAAGATTGCTAATCTTAATTTTATTTTGTGGTCGCTCTGGTTTAGCTTTTCAATATCAGTTGGAAAATGGTTCGGTGAGTAGTGGAGTGACAAAGTTGGGAGCTGAAGTAGGTGCTATTGAGACAACATCATCTACTCAAACTTTGACAAAACTACGTCAGGTTATAGGGGTAGGTAATGTGGGAAGTTTGCCGGGAAATGCTACCTATACTTTTTATAATCCGAATACTAATCAAGTTTCCTTTAGAACTGTAGTCTATCAAAAAATATAGTTAATAGTTAATAGTTAATAGTTATTTATAACAGTTACTAGAAACAAAAACTAAAAACTAACTGAATACTGAAAACTAAAGGCTGTTAACTGTAAACTCTTTACTGATAACTAATAACTGATAACTGATAACTGTAAAGAGGAGGTAGTCGGATATATTTGTCCCTTGATTTTTCCGCCCTTCTTTGGCTTTGTTGCATGAAAGTAGCGTTCTTAACATCCATTCCGCAGCTATATCGCTCTCTTTCTATAGATTGATGTTCTATATCATCTATTGTCCAATAGTTATTGAACTACTGATTAAACCTCAAAGCTATTACAGGTAAAAGTTTCAGAATTTTTATGTAACTATTGTCCAATAGTAACAGCAGTTTCCGCACGTTATGAAGTACATATACTCAGCAAGTGTGGCAGCTATATGCTTTGATGGTACTGATTAAACCTCAAAGCTATTACAGGTAAAAGTTTCAGAATTTTTATGTAACTATTGTCCAATAGTAACAGCAGTTTCCGCACGTTATGAAGTACATATACTCAGCAAGTGTGGCAGCTATATGCTTTGATGGTACTGATTAAACCTCAAAGCTATTACAGGTAAAAGTTTCAGAATTTTTATGTAACTATTGTCCAATAGTAACAGCAGTTTCCGCACGTTATGAAGTACATATACTCAGCAAGTGTGGCAGCTATATGCTTTGATGGTACTGATTAAACCTCAAAGCTATTACAGGTAAAAGTTTCAGAATTTTTATGTAACTATTGTCCAATAGTAACAGCAGTTTCCGCACGTTATGAAGTACATATGCACAAGCAAGTGTGGCAGTTATATACTTTCATGCAACAAAGCTCCCTTCTTTGCTGAAAATGCTGACTTTTTGTAGATTCTCAGCGATCGAAAAGCTGGTACTTTTTTCGTGCTAATAAAGACTAAAGCCTTTATTTATCAATACTTTGGACATTAATCAGCAGAGCAATAATTATAGCAATCGTACTTAACTTGAGACCGGACGGAGATTGTCCCAAATCTCCATTGACTAGGTGTTATTTTCTGATTTATGATGATTGTCGTAATTACCAAGCAAGTTATCTACCCATGACAGAAGGAAATCAGTCTACAGCATCTCCAGTTGTACAACGCCCCCGTCGTCTCCGTCGCACTCCTGCTTTGCGACGTATGGTTGAGGAAACCCAGTTGACAGTCAATGATTTAATTTATCCATTGTTTGTGATGGAAGGAGAAGGGCAAAAAGTCGAGGTTGTTTCGATGCCAGGAAGTTATCGCTATACTCTAGATTTACTGCTCAAAGAAATAGAGGATGCTTATAATTTAGGAATTAATGCGATCGCTTTATTCCCCCTAGTTGAGGAAGCTAAAAAAGACAATGTTGGCACCGAAAGCTACAACCCAGACGGGTTAATACAAAGAACTGTAAAGGCGATTAAACAAACAATACCAGATATTGTCGTTATTACTGATGTAGCCCTCGACCCCTATTCCAGCGAAGGTCACGACGGTATTGTGGGGGAAAATGGAGTCATTCTCAACGACTCGACTGTAGAAGTTTTGGTCAAACAAGCACTATCCCAGGCCGAAGCAGGTGCTGATATTGTCGCTCCCTCAGATATGATGGATGGGCGTATTGGAGCGATTCGCAAAGCTCTTGATGCTGCTGAATACTTCGATGTGGGAATACTTGCCTACTCTGCTAAATATGCCTCAGCTTATTATGGCCCCTTTCGCGATGCTTTAGATTCTGCGCCAAAATTTGGGGACAAAAAGACTTATCAAATGAACCCTGCTAATGCTAGGGAGGCCATCAAAGAAGTAGCTTTGGATATTGCCGAAGGTGCAGATATGGTGATGGTCAAGCCAGCGCTCGCTTATTTAGATATTATTTGTGAGGTAAAAAAGACAACAAATCTACCTGTAGCTGCTTATAACGTTAGTGGGGAATATGCCATGATTAAGGCTGCTGGTCAGAAGGGTTGGATAGATGAAAAAAAGGTGATGTTGGAAACTTTAACCAGTATGAAACGAGCTGGTGCGGATTTAATTTTGACTTATTTTGCTAAGGAAGTTGCATTAATTTTAAAGTAAGCATTTCCTTCGGAATGCTGCGCAAACAGCAGTCAGCCGTCAGCTATCAGCTATAAGTTATTAATATGATTATCTTGGAAGATTGACATCCTCCCGACGCTGCACTTGCGTGACAGCGCGGGATTCCCTAGCATCACTGTTAGAGACTTTCTGTTTCTTATAGACAATTAAAAGAACATCTTTGAAAATATACTCCGAAAAAAAAGTATTCCGGAACATAAAAACTACAGACCAACCCCGACGAAAATTAAATGTAAGAATAGACAGTTAAAGTCTGCTCCGAAAAAAAAGTATTCCGGAACGGAAAAGCTAGGGGCAACCCGAGGAAAATTAAATGTAAGAATAGACAATATAAAAGAACATCTTTGAAAATATACTCCGAAAAAAAAGTATTCCGGAACGGAAAAGCTAGGGGCAACCCCGAGGAAAATTAAATGTAAGAATAGACAATATAAAAGAACATCTTTGAAAATATACTCCGAAAAAAAAGTATTCCGGAACATAAAAACTACAGACCAACCCCGACGAAAATTAAATGTAAGAATAGACAGTTAAAGTCTGCTCCGAAAAAAAAGTATTCCGGAACGGAAAAGCTAGGGGCAACCCCGAGGAAAATTAAATGTAAGAATAGACAATATAAAAGAACATCTTTGAAAATATACTCCGAAAAAAGTATTCCGGAACATAAAAACTACAGACCAACCCCGACGAAAATTAAATGTAAGAATAGACAGTTAAAGTCTGCTCCGAAAAAAAAGTATTCCGGAACGGAAAAGCTAGGGGCAACCCCGACGAAAATTAAATGTAAGAATAGACAATATAAAAGAACATCTTTGAAAATATACTCCGAAAAAAAAGTATTCCGGAACATAAAAACTACAGACCAACCCCGACGAAAATTAAATGTAAGAATAGACAATATAAAAGAACATCTTTGAAAATATACTCCGAAAAAAAAGTATTCCGGAACATAAAAACTACAGACCAACCCCGACGAAAATTAAATGTAAGAATAGACAGTTAAAGTCTGCTCCCGGTAAAAAGTATTCCGGAATGGAAAAGCTAGGGGGCAACCCCGACGAAAATTAAATGACTGATAGACAGTTAAAGTCTGCTCATGAAAATCTGCTCCCGGTAAAAAGTATTCCGGAACATAAAAACTAGAGAACAACCCCGACGAAAATTAAATGTAAGAATAGACAGTTAAAGTATGCTCCGAAAAAAAAGTGTTCCGGAACGGAAAAGCTAGGGGCAACCCCGACTAAAATTAAATGTAAGAATAGACAATTAAAAGAACAAAATGAAAATCTGCTCCCGGTAAAAAGTATTCCGGAATGGAAAACCTAGGTAGTAACCCCTCCTATAAAATCTGCTCCCGGTAAAAAGTATTCCGGAATGGAAAACCTAGGTAGTAACCCCGACGAAAATTAAATGTAAGAATAGACAATTAAAAGAACAAAATGAAAATCTGCTCCCGGTAAAAAGTATTCCGGATTTGTTTAGCTTCTACTACATTCTCAACCAAAGATTCGTATTTGACTATATTTTTATGAACTATTCAACTAAGGTCTATTAGCTCGCTGATTGTTAAGACTCTCAATGCTGGCCTTGATTAGTTGAGCTATGAACGGTACTGAAAAATATACCTGCTAATATTGCCACCCCTGCCAACCCAAGAAGAACTGTCGATAAACCCAAAAAAGTTTCTGCAACTCCCGCTAAAGCCAAAGGTAAACTAAGAGCAATATTAACCGCATTATTCTGGAGACCAAATACCTTACCCCGCATTTCTTCAGGTGTTTCAGCTTGAACAGTAGTTTGCATCGGCACTCCCACTATTGCACCAAACATTCCCAAAAGACCAATCAAACCCATACTCACCCACAACTGTTGGTTAAATATCGACAAACCAACTAAAGAAATTGCCATTCCTATAGATCCAATGAGACTGAGTTGGAAATGGGATAACCAATGTCCAAGTTGACCGACTATTCCAGCGCCTATAGCCATACCTATACCCGCAGCAGCTAATAAAAATCCAAATTCTTCAGCCTCCATACCAGGAATAATCTCTGCCAGACGTACAGCTAAAACTGCCAAAGCTGCAAAAATAGAAAATAAAATGATTTGTTGAATAATCGCGTTACGAACTTGAAGATGATTTTTCAGGTAATTTAGGCCATCCCCCAGGTCTGCCAAAATATGAGGTTGTTCCTTTTCACTTAAGTCCTTCTGTTCCCCAGTCTTGATTAAAATTAGTAATAAACCAGCGATCGCGTAACTCCCTCCCACAACTAACTCTTTACCTATAGCTTCCCCTATACCAATTTTGCTTACTAAACTATCAGCTAATTCTAATAATGGGTCTCCCACTGCAAAGCCAATAATTACAGAAGCCATCATAGTAGTTGTATATAAAGAATTAGCCGAAAGAAGATGTCGCTTTTCCACAATTAAAGGAATAACTGCTTGTTCAGCAGGGGCAAAAAATTGAGTTAGGGTAGAAACTAGAAAAGTCAAAAGCAACATTAAGCAAAATCCCAAAGGTAAATTGCCCAGATTAAAATCATTAGACAGCCACAATATCAGTGGCAGAATCAAAACTAATCCTCCTCTTAGTAAATTTGTGGCCACCAATACTATCTTTTTCGGCCACCTATCCACATAGACACCAGCTCCAGCTCCAAATAGCACCGCAGGAATAGTAAAAGCAATCATAATTGCCGATACCCATCTACTTATAGTCTGGTCTGCTGCTTGGAATTGATTAGCAATAATAGCGATCGTCAGTACCAGGTAAACTTTATCTGCAAGTTGGGAAAATACTTGACCACTCCAGAGGATTAAAAATTTACCATTTTTCAGTACTGGCAAAAGTCCACGTTCGGGTTCCATGTCTGCTAAGGATGTAGCTGAAATAGGATCTACTTTTGGTTGTGTTTGTTGTTTTTCTTCTGTATTTAACTCTGAATCAGACAATTGCATTTTTTATTAAAGGAGATATAGATTTTCATCAATGGATAATGGATAATTACCTCTGGTTAAAACCGAGAGGATTGAATATAAAGAAATCAGATTTATTTATAAACCTTAAAAGGAGAGGCTTTAAACCGAATGGATTAATTATCAATTATCAATTGTCAATTATCCATTTAAAAAGGTATCAATAAGAGCCGCAGAGCGGATAGAGTAACCCAAATGATATTGGGTATATTTTCTTAAAAGTTTTTCAACGATGACCCAATCTTGATGAGAAGTCAGTTCTACCTGAGCATTGAGCTGAGGTTGAGCTAACTGTTGAAATAGTGAAAGTTGATTGGCATTTAGCATAGTATTCATCCTAACTTGCTGCTGTGAAGATGAAATTACAGAATTATCGGCAAGTTTAATGGCTCCACCTGAATCTATACTAAATCCTACTTGCCAATTAGGATGATTAAAGTTTGGCTGTAATGGACGTCCAGTAATACAACAGATTTGTACTTGGGGAGCAATTCCTTCTATGGCTAATAGATGATAAATGCCATGAGCGAGATATGATATGAGTTGGGTATGCCAGAGACGGTCGGTTTTATTTTTTAGTTTTTCGATACGTTCCAAATGTTCGCTGAGAAGATAGAAAAGTTCTGTTTGAGGATGTCCGCTTAAGGCTTGATGGAGAACTAATTCTGCTAGATATTGACCTGCTGCTAGTTTTCCGAGGTTTTGACTAAGACCCGCGTAGGATAATATAGTTTCTGCTTGATTTATTCTATCAAGCGATCGCCCTTGGGAAATTAATAATTGATTTACGACAAATAATTCACTTCTGCCGCCCAATTTGGATTTTGGCTTCCTCACTCCTGGTGCCACTACTCGAATCAAACCATATTCTGGTGTCAAAATCGTTAATAAACGGTCTGATTCGCCTATGGGTATAGCTTTAAGATTTATTCCAGTTGCTTTGTAGGTTCGGGACATATTTTAACAAGGAAGAAGGAAGAGGGAAGAAGGAAGAAGGAAGAAGAAGTTAGAAGTCAAAAGTCAAAAGTGAATAAATAAGAAGTCAAAAGTCAAAAGTCAAAAGTCAAAAGTGAATAAATTAAGAAGTCAAAAGTCAAAAGTCAAAAGTGAATAAATAAGAAGTCAAAAGTCAAAAGTGAATAAATTAAGAAGTCAAAAGTCAGGATATCAATATTTACAGCAGATTTTGGGCAAATGATGTACAGGATAAATCGTGAAAATATTGTAGTGCGGGCATCTTGCCCGCGCGGGTGTACCTCATAACAACGGAAAGCGCTGTAATTACATAATTTAAGGAATATCCGAAACTTTTGATCGCTCCAGTTTTCCCTGTTAAATTTACCTAAAAATTGTGGTTTAAAGCCTCACCTTATTAAGGGGATAATAAATAAAAATTTTTTTTTGAGTCAATCCTATCCGTTTTCAAGGAGAGGTAATTATTAATTATTAATTATTAATTATTAATTATTAATTATTAATTATTGAAACCTATCACTTAAAGCCTTGAGCAATTCTAGACCACGAGATGTACCTAACCGAGTAGCACCCACAGAAATTAGATCCACTGCTTGTTCATAACTTTTAATTCCTCCTGCAGCTTTAATTCCCACATTAGTTTTGGTCATTTCTTTGAGCAGTTGTACATCCGCCACCGTTGCTCCACCATACCATCCCGTATTAGTGACAATAAAGGCCACACCAGAATCCATTAAGACTTCTGTCGCTAATCGCTTTTCTGCTTCTGTAAGTAATGCCATCTCTAAAATGGCCTTAACTGCTTTACCAGTTTCCTCAGAAATTTCGGCAATTTCCTGATGTAATTCATTAGTTTGGCCTGTTTTGATTTGACTCAAATTAATCATCACATCTAATTCTGAAGCGCCATTTTCTACAGCTTCTGAAGCTTCATATAATTTAGCTTTACCAGTAGTTTGACCATGAGGAAAACCAATCACAGTACAAACTTTTGGATGTTTGCCATGGAGAAGTTCAGCTACTTGTTTGACGTAGTAAGGATATACGCAAACTGATGGAAACTTAAATTTTTCAGCGTCCGTACAGAATTTTGAAACTTGTTCTGGGGTTGCGGTAATTGTTAATAAAGAGTGGTCAATAAAAGGGGAAATATCTATAAGTTCCGGCTGTTCTACAGCCATTTTTTTCTCTCCCAAAATATAGTGTCAAATTCAATTATTAAATTAATATTAATTTAACAGAAAATTCTTACTTGTAAAAATGATTTTTAAGATATAGGGTTTTTCACCATAGGTGAGGTACAATTATCTTTTTATTTGCTGTAGCTTGTTGCCTAAAACTTATAATTTTGTACCTCACCAAATATTAGTAATTGCGGATGTTTAGTTCTTTTGTTGTTATACCAATTCCCAAAAGTATTGCTATACTTGGACAGTACTTCAGTTATTAACTAATTAGCAAAAGTAAAATCACTTTTTTACTAATTTCAGCTAAGTTCATGTTAATTATCCTTGTGTTTGCTTCTCCCCCACTCCTCCACTCCCTCACTCCCCTGCTCAACAAAATGTAGAAAAGTTTTTGAGAAATGGTATTAATAGTGTCAGGGAGACGCACCCAGGCGTCTCAGCAACAGTTATCTTCATAGCTTCTTAATGACTAATAGACTTAGAAAGACACTAATTGACAACAAATTCAAATTACAATAAAGCAATAAAGATTAATAGCGGGAACGTCTTTTCCTTTGTTTTTGTAAAGCCATTGCTTTACGCTTCCGTTTTTCAATGGGTGTCTCAAAGTGACGATGCTTTTTCATATCTGGGAATATTCCAGCTTGAGAAACTTGTCGTTTAAACCGACGTAATGCAGATTCAATTCCTTCATTTTCTCCTAGTATCACTTGGGTCATCTATGCATTATCCTCCTAATAGATATTTTTACTTTATTTTTGTTTTGTTGTTTTGTGGAGCAAAAGTAGTTATTCTTTGCTAGTTCAGTTAATAGAAAGCAAGGTTAGCCAATTTTGGCTACTACTTTAAATAGCTCTAACATTTCAAGTTTTAGTATATTAGCATAAATTATCTAATCTTTAAATAAGGAAGAAAGAAATAGTCTAATTGTGGTATAATCGAAGTTAATACTTATGATTCAAGATTATTTCTGAACTTATATTAATCCCACCCCTCAGCAATGCCAAAAATTTTGGTTTTTCATAAGGATTATTTAATCTTGAGCGATCGCTATATAAAAATCCTGAAGCTAAAAAAAAATTGGTTAAGACTTATGCGGATGATGAATTTCAGTCCAGTAGGGTGCGTTAGCGGAACGAAGTGGAGCGTAACGCACCATTTTTGATGTTGCCTGGTGCGCTACGCTATTGCGCTTGAGCACCCCACTCTCTAATGATACAGCGGATTACACTTTAGTTAGGTACAATCACGCGAGCAAGATGCTCGCACTGATAAGATTTAATTATTAATATCTGTACTTCATATACTTGGAATTTGCTGTAAATCTCAAAATCTCGGAAATGTTGTTTCAACTATTCCCTACTATTGAAACTGACTGAATAACCAAGTATAAATTTCGAGTTGATTTTCTTGACGAGTGCGTTGCAGTGCTTCCTCTAATAAAGAAATTGCTAAACCAGGCAAAACTTGAGATTGGTTAATTCTTTGACTACCGACCTTGGCAATGGCAAAGGCAATAACTTCTAGCTTCTGTACGTCAACTATCCAATATTCAGCTACATTCATTGCTTCATACAGCAAAGGTTTTTCCCCTTTATCATCAGCAAGGGAAGTATTGGCAACTTCTATAACTAGATTTGGTGGAGGATAAATATCTAGGTCAATAATAGATGCTTCCCAAGAAACTACATCTGCATTTTCTCTAAAATAATAGGAAGCGTCTGGTTGAGCCACTCGAAGTCCTGTTTTGCGATAAATACACTCATTTCTGCCATCTACCTTAATCTTTTTTGCCATTGCAAATAAGTTAACTATGGTAGTAATAACCATGTGGTCTTTACTGTGCTTGTTTGCTGGTGACATTTCGATTCTGAATTTTCCGTTGTTGTAATAACTTTTGGCTTTTTCGTAACTTGGGTCTTCAATAATTTGGATATATTCTTCCCAAGTTGCTGTTATCCAAGTGTCTGTGGGTAGTTCGGTTTGGGTTTTGTTCATGGGTTTTGTGGGAAAAGTTGAAAAGGTGTATTTTTTATTATAGCCAAAACTGGCGATCGCTCTTTTAAGAAAAATACTTTAGTCAGAACTTACGCAAAATGTGAAACTATACACCAATTGTAGGGCGAATGCCATTCGCCCCTACTATATGTGGTGGTTATGCGTAAGTCCTGTTTAGTTTTATTTTTACGATCGCTTGACACTTCTTTCTCGCACTGCTTGACGATTTTCATCCCAGTTTTGTGCAGTCATGGGTTCGGAGGGACTAGACTCTATACCTTGGATTAATTTTGTTTCTTAGGGTTGCTTGGTTTGGGGTTGTTGATATTGCTGCACTAGGAGCAGAAAATACTCGCTGGCATTTTTATAACTACCAAGTTGTAGTTGTTCTTCGACGTAGACTCGCAGGGAGTGGGGTAGAGAAATTATTATGTTTTCCATACACTCGAATAATAATGAAGTTAATGAATATTGTAGGGTTTTTGAGGAAGGTTTTAATCGCAAAGATGTTTTATATCTTCATTTTCAGTGGTTTTCAGATAAGCACTCGCCCAATTACAAGCACGGTTGAGTAAGTCGTCTAAGTCTGCGTTTAAAAGTAAGACTCCTGACTGGTTTTGTACGGCGATCGCTTTCCCATCAGGACTAAATTTTTCCCCTAAGAATGAATTGGTTGTGTAGAGGTGGGTTTTTTGGGTAAATATGCCATTGAGTAGATAGAGTGTTACTTTACCATTTTTGCGTTCGATGGCTAGGATATCACTGTCAGGGCTAAAACTAATACTTTTAACTCCCTCGTTATTCTTGATCCGTTTTTTGATTTCCCTAGTTTTACTATCCCACAATATTATGTCATCAATATCATTACCAACTGAAGCAATCATCTTACCATCAGGGCTAAAAGTTGCTTTCCAAAGCGTACTCGTATGACCCTTAAAAGTGTCGATAAGTGTTCCATCTAAACTCCAAAGTTTTAACGTTTTATCATCACTGCCAGAAAGTATAGTTCTGCCATCGGGGCTGAAAGTTACAGTGTTTACTTCATCGTTTTCTTCAATAGTATTGATTTCTTCGCCATTCTTGCTGTTCCAAATTTTAATAGTTTTATCGTAGCTACCAGAGACAATTTTTGTTCCATCAGGGCTAAAACTTACACTACTCACCCTAGCATTATGACCTTTAAAAGTTTTGATTAACTCACCATTAATATTCCAGAGTCTTAAAGGATATTCTCTTTTACTCCAAGCAATTATCTGGCCATCAGAAGTGTAATCTAGAAATGAAGCAAACTCCTCACAAAACTCATACTCTTCAGGAGTTTCTAATTTTTTACCATCACGCTGCCAAAATATCAAAGTTCCGCACTTTGGATTATAACTAACGGAACTAATAGTATTGTTATAGTCTAGAAAAGAAAGCTGATTTCCTTCAATATTTTTTAGCCTATTACCTTCTATATCCCAAAAAATTATTGTTTCTTCCTTCTTAGCATATTCACCATCATTATCCATAGAGGCAAAAAAGTTTCCTCCAGGGCTAAAAATTATATTTTTAACAGGGTGTTTATGTCCTCTAAGCGTTTTTATTTCTTGACCATCCTCGCTATTCCAAAGCCTAATAGTTTTATCGTCATTAGCTATAGCAATTATTTCACCATCAGAACTAAACTCTACGTCATTAGTTTTTCCATAATTCTTCTCCATAGTCTCTATAGTCTTAGTTGATTTTCTATCAAGATTCCAAAGTTTGACAAGTTTACTAGAACCGTAAACAATAGCTTTAGCATCTGGACTTAGGCGAAGAAAATTAATAACGTAATCATCAATTTGATATTGCTTGATTAGAGTCCCATTGCTTTGCCATAGTTTAATCATTCTCTTTTCTGGTCTGTCTGAGTTAGAACTAAAAGTAATAATTCTCTTACTATCACGGCTAAAAGACAGACTTGTTATTTGATCTGTGTGTTCTAATGTGCCAATGTAAGTACCGTCTCTTCTCCAAAGCTTGACAAAATTATCATCACCAATAGAAGTAATAATTTGACTATCTGGACTGAAACCTATTGCTTGAAATTGTTGATAATGCCCCTCTAAATTTATAACTAATTTGCTATTCAGATTTAAGAGTTTTATTTTGTTGTGACTTCTAGTGGCAATTAATTGTTCATCTAAGCTGAAAATTGTTCCCTCAATTTTTTCATTATGACCATCAAAAGAATTAATTAACCTACCATCTTTAGTCCAAAATTTAATTTGATTTTCACTGATAGAAGCCAGGGTTTTGCTATCTAGACTGAAATGCAGTTTTTCTACCTGGTAATGTTTTAATTTTTTGATAGGGTCTCCTTGTTGGTTCCATAACTGAATAAACTTTTCATTACCATCACTATTACTACTAATAGTAGCAATTGTCTTTCCATCAGGACTAATTATGAGTTTTCTTACTGAGTTGTTATCAGTCTTTAAAGCTGTTTCTCTCCCATCATTTTTTAATATTGTGGCATAAGAATAATCCAGAGTGCTGCTAGTAATAAAATGTTGATTGCTAGGACTGAAACTTAGACGATAAAAATTTGACATAACAATTGGTTTTCTCGCTGTTAAACTTTGACCATTTTGCCAGATACTTACTTTTAGTTTTCCCAAATCTTGATTAACCGGAGTAATAATTACACTTAAACTTTTGTCAAAATTATTTTTCTGCTCCTTAAAAAATAAATCTCTATGAGCATAAGAATTTTTCAACCAATTATCAAGTTTCCAAAGTTTAACTGTGTTATCTTCACTTGCTGATACTAGAAATCTATTATTAGGACTAAAACTAAGATGAGATATACTATCATTATGCTTATTAAAAGGAATTGAAGAAGAATAAGAAGTAAAATAATGTAGATTTTTTTGTCGTTCTATTATTTGCAAATTATTTTGATCATCCTCATCAACAGTCACTATAAATCTTCGATTTTTGCTAATAACGTTACCAATATAATCTTTTCGAGATTTGCCATATCTCTTAATCAACTTTCCATCCACTTGATAAACTTTAAAATCATTCCCTTGACTAGATAAAATAACAGTTTCATTATCTATAAATTCAATATCAGTTGTAGCATAATTATTGATATTTACATCTTATTTTTCCTCATCAATAAACCAAAGCTTGACATTATCATAATCATCAGCAGAAGCAATAATTTTACCATTAGGGCTAAAAGAAACCTGTGCAACAGGAGCAGTGTGACTATCAAAAAAATTAACTAAATTACCATTTTTAATCTTCCAAATTCGCACTATTTTATCTTTACAAGCTGTAGCTAAAAATTGATTATCTGAACTAATACTAATATCCAAGACATCATCATTATGTTCTAAAACTATAGGCTTTCTACTCCCATCTATCCACCTAATTATTGCCCGATCATCTTTACTAGCAGAAGCAACTATTTTACCATCAGAACTAAAGTCAACCTGAGTAATATCATCAGTATGTTCATCAAAGGTTTTTTCCTCTTGACTACCATCAATCCACCAAAGTTTTACCGTATCATCTTTACTCCCAGTAGCAATCATTTTCTCATCGTTACTAAAGCTAACGTGAGTCACATCATCCTTATGTTTTTCAAATCTATTAAACTCTTTGACTTCCTGAATTGCTGTACTTAATTCTGACAAAACTTCCAGTTTAGTTCCTGGAGTTGCTGCAAAAGATAACCATTTTAATTTTTTTCCCGCTTCAATAGCAGATACTAACCGATCTAATTCTGTATTTGGCTTAGAAGCAGCACTTAAACCTGACAAATAAGTGTTAACTCCTACTAACGCTGCAATAACAGCAACTCCCCCAAATGCTAACACCATTCCCCCTAAAGTAATAGCCGCACGACGGGCAGTATTTAGTTGTTTTCGTAACGCCTGATTTAACATTTTTTCTGTCTGTTTGCGCAGCTCTCTTTCCTTCTCCAACTCAGCATATATTTGAGCTGCTTCAGGCATTTCTTTTCTGACAAAATATGCCAAATAATCGTGAGCTAATTGATAGTTATCTGACGGACTTGTGGGAATTATAAAAACCAACCTAGACTTAACTAACACAGTCAAAACTAATTCCATCCGTTCCGGTTCCTCAGTATATTCCTCCAACTCTACCCGACTTTTGAGAGGGCGAGTATTATTCTCATCTGTGAGGAAATATAAAACTACTTTTGCTAACCTTTCATTCTCCGGTCCACAATACTTTATTACCTCCTCTAAATACCGCCCGACAAATGCTTGTTTCGGACCCTTTTCTTGATATTCTACTAAAGTAGTAATATTCTCATTTTGCAACTGCGACCCCACAATTTGTAACTCAATTGGTCGTACAGTATTCAAACTTCCTGCTAAATCTTTCACTAATTCATCTATTAATTCTGGGGTTAAAGTAAAAGTAGTCTGGGATGTTATTCCTTGAATTACCGACTTAGCATTTTCGATAGAAAAATCACCAATATAATAGATATGCTTTTTGCTGAGAATGTCGTTATTAATAATATCTAAACTGACCAGACGATTACATTCTAAAAGATAGTTGATGAAATCTTCTCGCAGGGAAATAATTACATTAACAAAAGATATTTTCAAACATTCTTGAAGAAAATCATAAAATTGTAGTCGTTGATTTATATCCTTATTATTAAAGAAAAATTCCTCAAATTGGTCGAAGATTAAAACAGTGACTTTATTCTGCTTTTCTAGTCTTCTTAAAATTGACAGTAAGTCATCATTAGAATTAATAAAACTATCGTAGTTCTTTAATCTATGGGGTACAGTTTTAGAACCCCCCCTACCCCCCTTCTTAAGGGGGGAGTTTTCTAAGGGAGTCTTCAAAGTCCCCTTTTCTAAGGGGGAAGTCTTCAAAGTCCCCCTTTCTAAGGGGGATTTAGGGGGATCGTCAATGTGCCTCATATTTCTAAGAGGAGAGTCTTCAAAGCACTCCATTTCTGAGGGAGAAGTCTTCAAAGTCCCCCTTTCTAAGGGGGATTTAGGGGGATTATATTCCCTATTTTCTAACTCTGAAATAGCCTTTGCCAAACTATCACTAAGGTTTTGCCTCCAATTAGTATAAACTTGCTGCAAAACAGGCAAAATATCTCTAGCATCTACAGAATCTCCTTTCAAAATAGGAATTAATCCAGCTTCTACTAAAGAACTTTTACCAACTCCAGAAGAACCATACAAAATTGTGAATCTATGGTGAGAAACTTTAATCCGACTGACTAAATTCTCCACATCCGGCAACCTACCAGAAGTAGCTATTTCTTGAGTTAGTTTTTTTGATGCTTGAATCGAGGATAAAGCAGGATTAGAACGATGTTTTCTTGGCTGTAATTTCCCGGCTCCAATGAAAGCTTTAATAGCAAATTGAGTCTCAATTTCTTGTTGTTCTAGTTTTTGATTAAATGCTGGTAAATAATCTCCTCTATGGAAATAACAATTTCCCAATTCTTTCAAAATTAACCGATAAAGTTCGGGGTCGTAACTAGGCTTAGTAATATTTTTTGCTTCCTCTAAAGTTGTAACTGCTGTTTCTACTTGGTCAAGATTTTTTTGAGCTTTAGCTAAAGAAAATAAATACCAACCTTTGTGATAGTGGAGTTCCCAATCTAATACTTGGTTATTTTTTTCAGAATCATTGGATATTTCAGTAACAGCTTCTGCTAGTAAAGATAATGCTTGTTCAGCTAACTCTTGAGTTTCATGCCAATTTTTTCGATTCGACTTAACTTCTGCTAAAAATCCATAAGCTCTTGCCATCCTAAATTTGGTTTGATGATTTTGATGAATATTTAAAGCCTTTTCAGCAACTTTTTCCAACTCATCCCAATCCAAAAGTCGATGATTAACCTCTGCCAAATAATTAATAAATCTATCAACTAAATCGCTCCTTTGAGCAAATTCAAAACAATCTATACATTCCTGAAAATAATCTTTTGCCCGTAGACAACTATGCTGATATTCCTGACGATTTCCTTCAGCATAGTCTCGCCACCATAAACCCAAATAAAATAACAAATATCCTTGTTTTACCAGATTATTATTTTGTTTCCACAACTCTAAACTCTGCTCATAGTGCTGCCGAGATTCCTCCAAATCATCACCTAATCTTCCCAGAGCAAATTCAAAACTTGCCTCTAATTCCGATTCTATTTTTACCCCACTATTTAATAACTCTTGAAAAGCAGCCTTAAGTTGGATACCAGTGCAACTATCAAAATCATCTTTGCCCAGAAAAATATTCCCAGACTCGAAAGTTTTGCGATAAACATCTTCGCTAGTTGACCGAATAAAATCAACTACATTATTAGTAGAAGCTTCAAAATCAATTGTCACTGCCCAACTATAAAAATCAGGAGCTAAACGAATCATTTCAGCTAACACATTATCCGTCACCCACAGCACCAATGGAAAGTGAAAATTATCGCTAAATTCTCCCCGAATTTGATTAGCACTAGGCAAAAGTTGAGAAATTTCTTTCACAGACTCTAAACCCAATACCATTAAAGCTTGAAATTGTTCATTTCCTATTTGTTTTTCAATAGTAGTATAGAGAGTAATTGCAGATGGTTCTAAATTAAGTTGCTGAATTTTTAGAGAACAGATATTAGCCAATATTTGTATGAGATTATGTTGCAAACTCTTAAAATTACAACGAGCTAAAATCAAAGAAAAATTTTTCCCTTCAGCTTCAAGAGCAAAAGCTAATTCCTGTAAAGAATTTTGATTTTTCTGTGAAAGATTTTCTAATTTGTTTAGGTTTGTCATTGTGTTAGATTAAGTCCCCTAGCATTGATGTAATTAGATTTTGTAGGGGCGGGTTCCGCGTTAAGTTAGTGGTGTAACCCAGGGTAGGAAAACCCGCCCCTAGCATTGATGTAATTAGATTTTGTAGGGGCGGGTTCCGCGTTAAGTTAGTGGTGTAACCCAGGAGTAGGAAAACCCGCCCCTAGCATTGATGTAATTAGATTTTGTAGGGGCGGGTTCCGCGTTAAGTTAGTGGTGTAACCCAGGAGTAGGAAAACCCGCCCCCTAGCATTGATGTAATTAGATTTTGTAGGGGCGGGTTCCGCGTTAAGTTAGTGGTGTAACCCAGGAGTAGGAAAACCCGCCCCTAGCATTGATGTAATTAGATTTTGTAGGGGCGGGTTCCGCGTTAAGTTAGTGGTGTAACCCAGGACTGGGTAAACCCGCCCCCGCTTCACCAACACCTAAATTTGTTGGATTTCCTGCGTCAACCCAACCTACTGGGGCGACACAACTAAAACTGTGCAGAGCGATTATTGGTGCGGGGGCGGGTTTACCAGGTTCTGGGTAAAACCATTTACTTAACGCGGAACCCGCCCCTACCCGGGGAACCCGCCCCTACCCGGGGAACCCGCCCCTACCCGATGCACCATTTGGATTTCCTGCGTCAACCCAACCTACTGGGGCGACACAACTAAAACTGTGCAGAGCGATTATTGGTGCGGGGGCGGGTTTACCAGGTTCTGGGTAAAACCATTTACTTAACGCGGAACCCGCCCCTACCCGGGGAACCCGCCCCTACCCGGGGAACCCGCCCCTACCCGGGAACCCGCCCCTACCCGATGCACCATTTGGATTTCCTGCGTCAACCCAACCTACTGGGGCGACACAACTAAAACTGTGCAGAGCGATTATTGGTGCGGGGGCGGGTTTACCAGGTTCTGGGTAAAACCATTTACTTAACGCGGAACCCGCCCCTACCCGGGGAACCCGCCCCTACCCGGGGAACCCGCCCCTACCCGGGAACCCGCCCCTACCCGGGGAACCCGCCCCTACCCGGGGAACCCGCCCCTACCCGATGCACCATTTTAGGCGTGTTACGCCACTACGGTCTCTTAAATTAAATTTCCCAATTCTGCCAATATTGGATTCACTTGAAACCAAGACCCCTGACTGTCTCGATATTCATATACTAACCTAGTACCAACCAGAATTTGATATTCTTTATCACCCTTTACCTCTTGACTTTCTTGTACTTGACGCAACAACTCCCACTCTTGATCGTCCACTCCCAACTTCATTTGATTACCTTTGTCCCGAATAACTCTTTCTAACAATTCACGAGAAAGTGGTAGTTTCCGCTCTTTTGTTATTAAACTACGCAGCAGTTGTAATAATTCGCGGACGTGACCCCCACTAATTTGACAGAGGCGATCGAGTGTTTCTGGCGCATCAAAAACTTCCGAAATTAAACAAAGTCGCTGTTCGGGGTCTAAGTCAGGAAATGCTCTCGCCAAAACCATCTGTCGTAAATTCTTCATTCCCAAAGCACATTCATTACCATCTCGCAGTCTCACAGGCACCATTGGCAAAACTTTCGGTTCCACCGCAAGACGACTGGTCAGTCTATTGTAATCATTGGAAAACATTAGAGACAAAGGCATAGTATAAATAACATGACATTTGAGTAGGCGTAAATTTTCTCCCCTATCTACAAATAAGTATTCAGGTTGAGGGCGACTTCCAGATTTAATTACATTTTCTACACGGTCAAGGTTATCAACTATTACTACCAAGCCTTTTTTCCCATATTGTTTCAACTTCTCAACGGTAGGTTCAATTAATTCTGTGTTGATAGTTTCCAGAATATTATCTGTTTGTGGTTCCAAATAATCTTTTAATTTCTTGCGCAGTTCAAGACTTTTCTTAGTTTTAGCGGTAATTTTACCAATTCCCAAAGCTAGAGAAACTCCCTCATCATCGCTAGCTTTCACCCCAATACCAGGCAAACCTGCTTCCACAGAAAACTTACCCTCGGAACTAGCGGAAATTTCACCAACCCCAGGCAGTTTAGCTTCCGCAGACAACTCTATCTCTGTTTGTAAAAGTCTGGTCGCTCCATCAATAATTCTTTGAAAACCTCTTGCTTGGGGCAAAGTTATTTTTTCTAAGCTCCCAATACTTTCTGTGATTCGACGAGCGATCGCTAACATGATATCCCCAATATCAACGTCACCCATTTCTAAGTCTTGGGAAGATTCAAAATAAACCACATGAAATTCTGCTTTTTCTAAAGCTGCCTTCAGTCGCAATAATTCTGTAGATTTGCCACAACCGATATGACCTGTAAATAGTTCGCAGGTAGGTTCATCTGGAGAAAAGAATGTGATGTTTTCCCGAAGTTCTTCAATAATTTTGCCACCCCGCACTTGAGAAAAATCTATGTAATACTTTTCGTCTTCTGGGCTATCTGCTTTCAGAACCTGACTAGGGTTTGTCGCTTGATAAAATTTCTGTAAATCTAGTAATCCCATAATATTTAATGGTCAATTTAAAATAAGGAAGAAGGAAGGATTCAACAATTAATAATTAATAATTAATAATTAATAATTAATAATTAACAATTACCTCTCCTTGAAAGCGGATAGGATTGACAAAGAGATGAAAATTTTTCTTGATTATCCCCTTAAAAGGGTAAAAAGCTTGCTTTGTCTGAGTTTTGAGCTTTTGATATATCCTAACATTTTGCTACATCGCTCGCCCCTAAATCCCCCAATTTTGGGGGACTTTGAGAAGCAAATTGACTCTTGTTCCCCCCAAAGTTGGCTTGCTCGGGGGGCAAAATTCAGTATCAAAAAACTTTTCAGATATCCTCTTAATCTATTCTATGTCTATGTACCTGAAGTTGCTACCTCGTCATTTTTGAAAGCACCACAAAAATTCAGAACTTTTTCAGATAGTATTTCATAAAAAATTGTGATACGATATATACATTGGGGGTTGTTCGCCCATACACATGACTTTTTATTCAACCAAGAAATGATTGGTAACAGTAAGCGATCGCAACAACTTGTTGAATCTAAATCTAGATTAATCTAGCCTTGTTGAATTACAAAGCGTGCTTAACCAAACCTATAGTTAAGGTTTTTATTACTAAATTATTTAGGCTTAATACTAAGTATTTATGACACAAGAAATTACTATTACTATACCAGATGAAAGCTTCTCAGCACTGGAAATTACTCCCGAAAATTTGAGTGCAGAAATTCGTTTAATAGCTGCAATTAAATATTATGAAATGGGTAGAATTTCTACAGGTGCTGCAGCAGTCTTTGCTGGTATTCCCAAGGTGTTATTTTTAACAAAATTAGGGGATTATGGCGTTAACACTTTTAAACTAACTGAAGCTGAATTAATTGAGGATTTGGCTAATGCCTAATGTTATTAGTAATACTTCCCCTATCCAGTATTTATATCAGACAAATTTACTTTAATTATTACCTCAACTTTATGGAAATATTATTCTACCCCAGGGGGTCATTTCAGTTATCAGTTATCAGTTATCAGTTATCAGTTATCAGTTATCAGTTATCAGTTATCAGTTATCAGTTATCAGTTATCAGTTATCAGTTATCAGTTATCAGTTATCAGTTATCAGTACCTCATAGATTAAAGAACTGCTATATCATAATAGTTACCAAACCTATTAATGGTGAATCTGGAAAAAATATGCCAATATAAAACTAAATTAAAACCACCATGAAATTTATCAATCCCAAGGTCGATTATGCCTTTAAAAAAATCTTTGGCTCCGAATAAAGCAAAGACATTTTAATTAGCTTTCTCAATGCGATAATTTATGGAGGCAAAAAAGTAATTCAATCTCTAACAATTCTTAATCCCTTTAATCCCGGTCAATTGAGTAGGGGCGAATGGCCATTCGCCCCTAATTTAGACATCAAAGCAGTTTTAGTAGATGGCTCAATTGTAGTTATTGAAATGCAAGTAGCTAGAATGGCTGGTTTCAACAAACGAGTTGCTTACAACCTGGCTAAAGCTTATGCCAATCAGTTAGAAACTGGAGAGGATTATCTGCTACTAAATCCAGCCATAGCGGTCACAATTACAGATTTTATTCTGTTTGAAAAGAGAGATAATTTTATCAATAAGTTTGTGTTTAAGGAGGAGACTAAAAATTTTGAATGTCTTGATAAACAATTACGATTAATTTTCTTAGAGTTGCCGAAATTTAAGAAAGCTTTATCAGAGTTAAACAGTTTGACTGATAAATGGATTTATTTTCTGAAAGAGGCTAACAGATTGGATAGTATTCCAGAGAATTTAGGAGAAGTTTCGGAAATAGAAAAGGCTTTAAATATTGCTAATAGAATTAATATGACGGTAGAAGAATTAGATATAGTTGAGCGTCGAGCAATTGCAATGCAAGATGAAAGAGGACGGATAACTTATGCGGAAGAACAAGGAGAAGAAAAAGGAAGGTTAAATCAAACAATTGCTCTAGTTATACGTTTACTGAAAAAGCGTTTTGGAGAAATTCCGGCGACAATAGGTAGTCAGATTGAAGATTTGCTTTTGTCTGATTTGGAAAGTTTAACGGAGGATATTTTGGATTTTAATAGTTTGGAGGATTTAGAAAGTTGGTTACACGAACATTCGCCTTCTTAATGGGTGCATCTCAATTTTGAATAAAGCCAAAAATTTATCGCTTTTAGGCAACAGGCAACAGGCAACAAGCAACAGGGAATATATAGGAAAAAAGTATTTTTGCAAATATGAGATGCACCCTTCTTAATTGAATAGATTAGAATTTGTTTCATTCAAATAAAAGAGGAGATGTTAACGAAGTCAGAAGTCAGAAGTCAGAAGTCAGAAGTTATTTTTGTAACGGGGATTTGAGCGACTCACCAAAAATATTTCGCCAATCAAGGCGGGGTTTTAGACCCATATTATTTTGATAAAAAATAGGAAGGGAAAAAGCCACCTTGACCTTAATTTTTGAATCCTCTTTTTATAGTGCTATTTTTGATATAGCATTTCTCATAAAGATGAGGTACATTTACGATCCCCCTAAATCCCCCTTAAAAAGGGGGACTTTGAAACCTCCCCCCTTTTTAAGCGGTTCCCCCCTTACTAAGGGGGGTTAGGGGGGATCTAAAACTGTATCTCATAAATTAGAGAAGCGCTATAATTGAGATAAATCCTATCTATTTTACTAATCGTCATAACTGTTAGAAAAACTCATAATTTTTCCATCCAATTAATACACTTTTGTAACTGTTGTTCCATGGTTTTTGTATCAGCATGATATCGATGACCGTGACCAGGTAATATCCATTCAAAACTATAAGGTATGAGTTTACTTATAGATTTAATTTGTTCTGACCAAGAATACCCACAATAACGACGAAAAGCATAAAGTTGATTTAAACCACTAGACCAAGCTAGATGGTCGCCTGTAAATAAAAATTTTCCATATAGTAAGACTGTATGACCTTTACTGTGACCAGGTACAGGAATAATTAATAAATCAGGACTTAGGGAAAATGGTTCTGTACCAGTTAATTTTATTTCTACATCATTAGTATCTGAAGAAATATCATCTACATGAAGGATGCGATCGCAGTTAAAATGTTCTCTAAATTTTTGATGGTCTGCTACGTCATCTTGGTGGGTTAAATACATATATTTAATTCCTCCCATTTCTTCTAAACGCTTCACTAATGAAGGTGAAAATTGGGGTGAGTCAACTAAAATGTTTCCCTCTGGTCTGACAATAAAGTAACTCGCTGCACCAAAAGATTTTTCTGAATGATATCCACAATGATAAACATTATCTGTTACTAAAATTGGCAAGGTTTGCTGAATTTTTTTAATATCTTTTGGTGCTTCAATAGTACCGATAGAATTTGTCGGGCAAGATAGTAAAGCTTGCATTGCTTCTTGTCTTTCTTTGTCGTTTTCTGGTTGATGATAAACTGCCGACTTATCTCCACTTCGATGAAAAACTGTAGGTGACATCCAGCGACAAGTATCACAGTCTATACAGGTACTATCAACGTATATATCGCCATGAATATTTTCAGTACGTCGTAATTGAATTTTAGCCATTTTTACCTATTTTAAAAAGTTTATTATGAATTATGATTAATTTTGTAAGCATTTAGCTATTAGCGGTCAGCGGTCAGCTTTTTATTTTTGCTTAACCTGTTAATAATAATACCATTTCTCAAAAACTTTTCTACACTTTTTTAAGTAGGGGATTCATTAATGGATAATGGATAATGGATAATGGATAATTACCTCTTCCTTTTAGGGAGAGGATTGACTAAAAGGAAAAAAATTATTTTTTTCCCCTTTAAAGGCTATGCTTTATAAACATCTTTCTTAACATAAAACGTAGAGATTAGATGGAAGTTATGTGTTAATCATTGAATGGTTATTCCGGGAGAGTAAACGTATTTAATTAGGGCTTGCTGAATAAATCTAAAAGTATTGACATATATAACGTTTGAGAATTTTTTAGTTGAAGGTAGTCCAACCTTTTAGGTCGTAATGGTTCAAAAAATTAGCATTTTAGGCGCATAGTTGTGCAGAAAAATTAAGGGACTATTCTTCCTTCTAATTCCGCACCGAAAACCCTTTAAAAGTTAACTATTCCCTATTCCCTATTCCCTATTCCCTAGCGCTATAACATTTTCCGAGCTATAGCAATCAGGAATTCAGATGTGAGAATTTGAATGGTAAGCATTCAGCTATTAGCAGTCATCTATTCCTACGAAATGCTACGCAAACAGCAATTAATAATGAATAATTACTTCTCAGATTGGAGAAGGAGACTTTGACAGTAACTTTTTGTTCAAACCCAATTTCAAAGGCTGCTTTTACCTTTCCCAACATTAATAGCTGAAGTCCGCAGTTCCGACCTAGGAGGCTAGCTAATAGCTGACGGCTGACTGCTTACTTTGAATGGGGTGCATCTCTTATGTGCACAAATACTTTTTTCCTATATATTCCCTGTTCCCTGTTCCCTGTTCCCTGTTCCCTAAAAGCGATAAATTTTTGGCTTTATTCACGCATTGAGATGCACCCCTTTGAATGTTCCTTCAAAGTAGAGAATATAGCAGTTATCATGTTCATATATATTCATTTTTTTCTTTTTTTCTTTTTTCTGTTCCCTGTTCCCTGTTCCCTAAAATTATCCAATATTTCACAACTTAAATCATATTGCTATAAAAATAATTGATAATGGATAATTGATAATGGATAATTACCTCTTCCTTTTAGGGAGAGGATTGAATAAAAGGAAAATTTTTTCTTGTTTCTCCTTTAAAGGAGAGGATTTTTACCTTAATTATTCGGTAAAATCAAAAAAATATATTTATATAGATGGTTTATGCTGGACATAAATAAAATTTTAGCTCAAGAATTAAATATCAATTCTCAAAGTATTAAAAATTCTTTGGAGCTGTTAAATGGAGGGGCGACTATTCCTTTTGTGGCTCGCTATCGGAAAGAATATACAAATTCTTTGGATGAAACTCAATTGCGAAATATTTGGGATAGATTTACTTATCTTCAGGAACTTGAAGAAAGAAAAAAGGTGATTCTCAAAGCAATTAATGATGCTGGTAAACTTACTGATGAACTACAGGAAAAAATTGAGTTATGTCTACAAAAAACAGAACTTGAAGACCTTTATCTTCCCTATAAACCAAAACGACGGACTAGGGCGACAATTGCTAGGGAAAAAGGTTTAGAATCTTTGGCAGAATTTATTAAATCTCTGAATAACCCTCAAGCAAAATCTACATCTATTGAGCAAGAAGCTGTTAAATATATTGATGAAGAAAAAGGTGTAAAAAATATAGAAGAGGCTATTCAAGGAGCATCTGATATTTTGGCAGAATCAGTGGCAGAAAAAGCTGAGTTACGTTCTTACATCAGAGAATATTTTCTCAAATCTGGTTGTTTTAGTTCCAAAATTAAAGATGATTATCCTGAAGGTACGACTAAGTTTGAAATGTACCGGAATTTTCGGGTAAATGTTAAAGATATTGCTCCTCATAATATGTTGGCTTTGTTACGAGGAGAGAGTGAAGGGGTATTAAATCTAGAACTTGATTTTGACCGAGATTTTGTACTGTCTTACTTAGCAGATTCAGAAATTAAAACTAGAGTTAAAGAAGTCAGAAATTTTTATCAGGAAATGCTCAAAGATGCTTTGAATCGTTTGATGAAAAATTCTTTAATCAATGAAGTTCGAGGACAAAAGAAAGCTGAGGCGGATATTGAGTCAATTAAAACTTTTGAAACTAATCTCAAAGAGTTATTATTATCTCCACCTGCAGGGATGAAACCTACTTTAGGAATTGACCCAGGATTTAGAACGGGTTGCAAAGTTGTTGTGTTAGATGAAACGGGAAAATTCTTAAAATATCAAGCAATATTTCCCCATAAATCTGCGGCGGAAAAACAACAAGCTGCTACAACTATTAAGCAATTAATTCAAAAGTACAAAATTGAACTTATTGCTATTGGTAATGGTACGGCAGGAAGAGAAACAGATGAATTTATGACTGAAGTAATTTCTACTTTGGATAAAAAACCAATAAAAGTCATAGTAAATGAATCTGGTGCTTCAATTTATTCCGCTTCTAAAGTAGCAATAGAAGAATTTCCCGACTTAGATATTACAGTGCGGGGAGCTATTAGTATAGGCAGACGTTTACAAGACCCTTTAGCGGAACTGGTAAAAATCGACCCGAAGTCTATAGGAGTCGGTCAATATCAACATGATGTAGACCAAAAATTGTTGAAAAAAAAGTTAGATGAGACAGTAGAAAGTTGTGTAAATTATGTGGGAGTAGATTTGAATACTGCTTCAAAAGAACTACTAATTTTTGTTTCTGGTATGAGTTCGACAGTCGCTAAAAATTTAGTTAAATATCGGAATGAAAATGGAGCTTTTAAGAATCGTCAAGAAATTTTGAAAGTGTCAAAATTGGGAGGGAAAACTTTTGAACTTTGTGCTGGTTTTTTAAGAATTCGGAGCGGCGAAAATCCTTTAGATAATACCGCAGTACATCCAGAAAGTTATTCAGTTGTAGAAAATATAGCTCAAGATTTAGCTGTATCGATAAATCAGATTAATCAAATCTCAAATAGAGTAAAATCTCTGGATTTAAAAAAGTATGTAACCGACAAAATTGGCGAACCAACACTCAAAGATATTATTAGTGAATTGGAAAAACCAGGACGCGACCCTAGAGCAGAATTTAAGTATGCAACTTTTAGAGAAGGTATTAAAGAAATTAAAGATTTAGAAGTAGGAATGGAGTTGGAAGGAATAGTAACTAATGTCGCTAATTTTGGCGCATTTGTTGATGTGGGAGTACATCAAGATGGGTTAGTACATATCTCTCAATTAGCAGATTATTTTGTTAAAGATCCAAAGCAAGTTGTGAAAGTTGGGCAAGTAGTAAAAGTAAGAGTTTTGGAAATAAATGAAAAGTTAAAACGAATTGGGTTATCTATGCGAAAGTAATATCATGAAAAATTTAGTTAAATATCGGAATGAAAATGGAGCTTTTAAGAATCGTCAAGAAATTTTGAAAGTGTCAAAATTGGGAGGGAAAACTTTTGAACTTTGTGCTGGTTTTTTACGAATTCGGAGTGGTGAAAATCCTTTAGATAATACCGCAGTACATCCAGAAAGTTATTCAGTGGTAGAAAATATAGCTCAAGATTTAGCTGTATCGATAAATCAGATTAATCAAATCTCAAATAGAGTAAAATCTCTGGATTTAAAAAAGTATGTAACCGATAAAATTGGCGAACCAACACTCAAAGATATTATCAGTGAATTGGAAAAACCAGGACGCGACCCTAGAGCAGAATTTAAGTATGCAACTTTTAGAGAAGGAATTAAAGAAATTAAAGATTTAGAAGTAGGAATGGAGTTGGAAGGAATAGTAACTAATGTCGCTAATTTTGGAGCTTTTGTTGATGTGGGAGTACATCAAGATGGGTTAGTACATATCTCTCAATTAGCAGATTATTTTGTTAAAGATCCAAAGCAAGTTGTGAAAGTTGGGCAAGTAGTAAAAGTAAGAGTTTTGGAAATAAATGAAAAGTTAAAACGAATTGGTTTATCCATGCGAAAGTAAGTTTAAATAGGAGTCAGGAGTCAGGAGTCAGGAGTCATATCACATCCGGTTGAATACTTATTATATAGTTGGGAGTGGGGGAGTAGGGGAGTAGGGAGTAGGGGAGTGGGGGAGTAGGGAGTAGGGGAGTGGGGGAGTCGGTCCGATTAAATATTGAAGTAATTATAGAAGTATAAACAGATATTATATAACCAGATTCTATGTGCAACCCCACTGGATTTGATATCAGGAGGAAAGAAAGAAAAAGAAACAGCAATAGAAGAAGAAAGTTTTTTGTCGCGTAAGTGGAACGGAGTTCTATCACGTAGCGGCACTAGACCAGGATGCTCACACTAAAAAAATAATTTATCAAACAGGATTGGGTCGCGCAACTCCACCTTTGAAGGCGAAATATTTTTGGAGCGGAGATCAAATCCCTGTTACAAAAATAACTTCTGACTCTCTTGGTGCGCATTCCCTCTCTTGGTCAGCATTCCGCAAGCGAGCTGGCGTCGTCGCGGGGTCGCACCGCTTCTGACTTCTGACTTCGTTAATGGTGGTGGTGTATTGTCATTATTTTTGTTAACAGACACGATAGTGGGAGCATCTTGCTCCCGTACTGTTGCTCCCGTACTGTTGCTCCCATACTGTTGCTCCCGTACTGTTGCTTCCGTACTTTCTAGACCAGGATGCTCACATAAGAGAAAAGAGACTATTCCTGATGTCAAGTCTCCTTATACCATTTTGAAAAAAGAATGTTACGAATAATAAGCACCATAAAAAGACTTTCAAATAAAGTCTATTTCACGAAAAAGGTAATTTTAAACATCAAAAATGGTATTAAATCTATGCATTCTGCATTCGCGCATTCGCGCATTAGAATAAATACCCTAACTATTTGTAGCAAACATTTATCAATTTGGTATTATTCCTAGTGCAGGATGGGGGAAATAACTGGTTGCAAAATCGCGCGAACAATTACAAATCAAAAATGATTGACTTTTAAATGCATAACTTTTAACTTCCAGGTAGCGGCACTAAACCAGGATGCTCACACTCAAAAAAATAATTTATCAAACAGGATTGGGTGGCGCAACCCCACCTTTTAAGGCGAAATATTTTTCGAGCGGAGTTCAAATCCCCTACTTCCCTCCTGGGAGGGGTTAGGGTGGGTTGGGAGGGGTTAGGGGTGGGTTGGGAGGGGTTAGGGTGGGTTAACTTCTGAGTTCTGACTTCGTTAAGGGTGGTCGTGTATTGTCATTATTTTTTGTTACCAGACACGATAGTGGGAGCATCTTGCTCCCGTACTCTTGTTCAATAATAAAAATAAAATCAATTATCACACAGAAGTTACGGAATAATTAATAATTAATAATTAATAATTAATAGTTGATGGTTAATAATTATTCATTCAACAATTCACGCCTTGAAGCCGACCCTTTTAAGGGGATAAAGCGGTCGTTTGCGGAGCATGACCTAGGATGGGATGGCTCCGAAACCTGCGCCATATCCAATCGACCAAGAGAATCAAAAAAAATCCTTTTAGTCAATCAATTCCGTTTTAAGAAGAGGTAATTATTAATTGTTAATTGTTAATTGCTGAATAATTCTTTCTCTCTACTTCCTATATGTTGTCAGTTTATTAATTTATGTAAAAAAAGAATATTTGTATACTGCAATACTTCAAAGAATATCTACTTATATCTATCTTCTTAATAAATAGGTGAGGATAAATAAAGGCAATATTAAGGAGGAGGTTTTTAGAACTCGTAAGCGCTAAATTATTTATAGATAATAAATCAATGCAAATGCGAGAAATAAAAATTAAATCAATCATATCATGTCCGGATAATTAGTAATTAGTTATGAAAAAACTATCCTTTCTGTACAGGGCAAATCTTTTTATTTTCCCTACTCCCAAATTCCCTCCTGGGAGGGGAGGGGCGAGGGGTGGGTCCCTGCTCCCTAATCACTTATAAATAATTATTCAACCGGACATGATATCAAATCAAATGATTACAAAATTAACTGATGAATTTATACCAGTCTATGGACCAGTAAAATCTTGGCGATATGGTCGCTCTCTAGGAATAGACCCCATAGGCAAAATTTCTACCTGTTCCTTCAATTGTGTTTACTGTCAATTAGGAGAAATCGAACAAAAAATAAGCGATCGCTCAGTCTATGTCTCTACCACAGAAATATTATTAAATCTACAAAAATTTGCGCCGTGGGATGTAGATATTATCACTCTGAGTGGCAGTGGAGAACCAACATTAGCTCTGAATTTAAAAGAGATTCTACAAGAAACGAAAAAATTAACAAACAAACCAATATTAGTATTAACAAATGGCACAACTTTAACTAATCCAGAAGTTAAATCAGCCTTAGCTTTAGTAGATCGAGTATCAATCAAAATAGATGCAGTAACCTTCAAACAACTACAAGGAATAAATCGACCCGCAGAAATATTAAATCTGTCAGATATCTGGCAAAACATCAAAGATTTTCGAGATAAATATCAAGGTAAATTAGCAATCCAAACAATGATTTTATCTCCATGGAATACTCAAAACAAAATAGAATATATTAACTTGATAAAATCTCTCAAACCAGATGAAATTCAACTTAACACCCCCACTCGACCTAAACCCATAAAACGTCAATTAGATGGCAGAGGAAATCATACAGACGATCGTCCTTATGCAGTACAAAAATTAAAGTGTATTAGCCCAGAAAAGTTACAAAATTTTGCAGAAGAAATTCACAAAAATACTAACATTCCTGTTCGTTATAAACAGAAATAACATCCTGGTTGTTTGACTATAAAAAAAGCATTAAATAGAAATATGAGTAACTTAACAGCCAAATTATCAACCACAACACCAGTAGAAATTCCATCAGGATATCTCAATATTATGGGCTATATTGATGAATCCGAAGTCAACGGTCCTGGTTGTCGTGCTGTAGTATGGGTACAAGGTTGTAAACGTGGATGTACTGGATGTTTTAATCCTGATTCTTGGTATTTTGATATTAACCAATTAATAAGTATTGAAGAACTAGCAAATAAAATACTAAATAATCCTCGGAATACAGGAGTTACATTTTCTGGAGGGGAGCCTTTTTTACAAGCATCAGCACTAGCAGAATTAGCAGAAATCTTAAAAGCTCGTGGTTTAAATGTAATGTCTTTTAGTGGGTTTACCCTCAGAGAATTGCAATCCAAAAATGCCCCAGAAGGAGCTGAAAAATTATTATCTCAGTTAGATATTTTAATTGACGGACCATTTATAGAAACTTTAGCTATTCATTCTCCTAATTCCTTAGTTTCTTCTAGTAATCAAAGAGTGAGAGTATTTAATCCAGCATTAAAAAATCAATTAAATTGGGCAAGCGATCGCCTAGAAATTCATGTACTGAAAGATGGTAGTCGGATATTTACTGGTTATTGGGGACAGTTAGGTTTGGGCGAGAATTAGGGTTTGCGCTCAAAAGTCTTTTAGTAGGGGTAGGAGACAGGAGACAACCCACCCCTCGCCCCTCCCCTCCCAGGAGGGGAATACAGGAGAAATGGGAATGAGCGAGGAGATAGAAGTAAGAATTGTCCCTTGATTTTTCTGCCCAACTATGCGCCTAAAATACTAACTTTTAGAGCGTTTTAGAATGAAACAGGCGCACTTCTTTCGACACCAAAAAGGCTAAAGTCTTTATATATCAATGCTTTTAGATTTAATCAGCAAGCCTTAATTAAAAATCAGCAAGAACTTATCATACAAGTTTGATAAATGTTTGCTACGAATGATAAGTGTGATTAAAATACAAGTACAGGAAATATCTCTTTGACAAAAAAGAGAATTTATGACCTAAAAATTGGTACTGAAGCCATTCCCATACGACTCCTGACTCCTGACTTCCCCTCCCCTCCACGGTCGGGGTTAGGGGTGGGTTGGGAGGGGTTAGGGGTGGGTTGACTCCTAAAAAATACCCTAGCTATTTGTAGTAAACATTTATCAAATTGATATTAGACATCTCCAGAAAAGAGGGAATAGGGAATAGGGAATAGGGAATAGGGGGGAAAGAACTGATAATTTCTTTACGATAATTGATTTTATTTTTGATTTTTGGAGATGTCTATTATATCGTGTCCGTTGGTATCGTTTGTGTAAAAGTTGGGGAAGTATCTACCGTCATATAAGGTTTTTCCTTGCTTTGTAGGGGCGATTCGCGAATCGCCCCTACTTCTTCCTTACCTTCTCTATACAATACCGATGCTACCGGACATGATATTACTCAGAAAACAAAAAATATAGTAATCCTCAGTAGATATAAAAACTTAGCCATTGTGCAATAAACTTACTCAATGGTAAAGTTTCAAACCTGAAATTGGATTGCTATATTTTTCAGTCAAATTGATAATAATTACTTTGCCATCTAAATCTAGCAAAAGTAATTATTTCTTTTTCTTGATATCACGAGCCATACTTTTGAAATCTAGTCCACTATTAGAGTTACTAACGGTACGAGGTTTTACAGGAGTAGAGTTAAATGTAGAAGATTGTGTTGAACTAGAAGTAGATGTGCTAGAAGAAGCAGTTTTAGTTTCTCCTATAATTTCTTTCACTTGCATAGAAGAAGCACTCTTTTCTGTCTCTCCTTCTATCAAGTTAATCTTACCTGCTGCTTTGGGATAGCTCCTCTTAACTGCGATAGATTTCCGCATAAAATCTACATCACCAAGACTACTTGCACTATCTGCATCTAGGAAAAAAGCTTCACCGCTACCCTGATCTTCGGCCTTCTTACCGCTAAATAGTCCAAACAATGCTCCGATAAATCCACTCATTTGTTTTTATCCTTATGTATTATGTTGATATTGTTATGTTATTTGACATACTCCACTCCCTAAAGTGAGTGGATTCTCCCATACTCGTGCATCAGGGATTACTGGATCATTCAGACCACTTAACTATCTCTACTCACGCAGTAGCTAGCCAGAGGTGGAGTTGTCCCCAGTCGTTCAGGTGGTTAACCTCAGTTCTCGGATGCCCTCCGATACTGCTTTACCAGAAATACAGTTTGATTAAATAATTTGTACTTCGTTAGTTTTCCTTACTTTGTAAAATATTATCATAAATTATCACAAATATTCACAAATATTCTCATAATTTTTTCAATCTTCCAAAAAGAGTCAGGAGTCAGGAATCAAAAGTCAGAAGTCAGTGCCGCTACGCGGAAGTTCAAAGTCAAAAGTTATAGCAGAAGAAAGAAGGAAGAAGGAAGAAGGAAGAAGGAAAAGTATTACGTTGTCTGAGTTTTAAGCTTTTGACCTGTCCTAACCTTTACTTCGACTGCTATAAAAGCGAGTGTGTAATTCTGAGGTTTCCTCAGAATGTAAGACACACTCAATACAGTCAAAAGTCTTGATTGGTAAGGCTTTTAGGATTTTGTAACTGGTTAGTTATTTCTACCATCCTGCACTAGGAAGTTAAGAAGAGAGAGTTTTAAGGTATAAGGAGGGGAGATTCATAAGTAGCATAATTTTTTGTATTTCATATAAACATCAGAATAATTAACAATAATACCATTGTGAAAAAAGAATGTTACGAATAATAAGTGCAATAGAACTCCATTCCGCTGACGCGACCAAAAGACTTAACAGTATATGTCCCTTTGACAAAAAAGAAAATTTATGAGGTAAAAACTGGTATTGAACCTATTCATTATGACTCCTGACTCCTGACTTCCCCTCCTGGGAGGGGTTAGGGTGGGTTGACTTCTAAGAAATACCCTAGATATTTGTAGCAAACATCTATCAATTTGGTATAACTGGGGTGCTAATTATCAAAAAAAGTTATTCAGAATAATTGAAGTGTCACCTAAGTTAAGCATTATTTTTTCACCCTTCGCATCATAGAGAATGATGACCCAAATACCCAAATATCGAGATGACAGACAAAATATAGAAGAGACTCAAAAGTAAAACTCTGAGAAATTATTTCCCAATACAAAAGCGACTAAAAATTTTATCTAAAACAGACTCCGTTACATCCTCTCCCGTAACCTCCCCCAAAGCATAAATTGCTCCCCTTAAATCTATAGTCCAAAAATCTAGAGGTAAATTATTTTTAATTGTATTTAAACATTGCTCCAAAGCCACCTTTGCCCTAGTTAAAGCTGCTTCTTGCCTTTGATTAATAGCAAAATCTAGATTTTCTGCCTGCAAATCACCCAAATTTACAGAATTAATAATTGCTGCTTCCAGTTCCTCAATTCCTTGATTATTAATCACTGCTGTAGTCACAACATTCTTAATAGTTTCTGGATAAAAAATAGACTCCATAAATTCCGACTTAACCAGGTCAACCTTATTAATTATCAAAATTAAAGAACGATGTTTTACCTGCTGATAAATAACCTCATCTAACTCCGTCCACCCAGCACTAGCGTCAATAGTCAATAAAACAAGGTCAGCAGACTCAGCCGCTCGACGCGATCGCTCCACCCCCATTTTTTCCACCTGGTCCTCAGTTTCTCGAATACCCGCTGTATCCAAAACCTGCACCGGGATACCACCCACCACTAACTGAGACTCTACCACATCCCTCGTAGTGCCAGGAAGATTAGTCACAATAGCGCGATCGCTACGACTCCAGGCATTTAATAGACTCGACTTGCCCACATTCGGACGTCCGATAATAGCCACCTTCAAACCATTGCGTAACAATTCCCCTTGATTTGCACTTGCTAATATTCTTGACAAATCTACCAAAATACTATCCATTTTTTGACTTATTCCCGACTCATCCAAAGGTGGTAAATCTTCCTCAAAATCAATGCGAGCCTCTATCTCTGCTAAAATATCAATACAGTTAGCCCTTAACTGACGAATTGGACTAGCTAACTTACCTTGCAAACCAGCCAAAGCAACTTGAGCAGCGGCAGGAGACTGAGACCCCACAAGATCCGCAACACTTTCCGCCTGAGTCAGATCCAGTCTTCCATTTAAAAAAGCTCGTAAAGTAAACTCCCCTGGTTGTGCCAGTCTTGCCCCTGCCTCAATACATAATTGTAATACTTTTTGTATGGGAATAATTCCACCATGACAGTGAAACTCAACTATATCCTCACGAGTATAAGAACGAGGAGCTTTCATAATTAATAACAAAGCTTCATCTACTAACTGCCCAGTTTGGGGATGGCGAATATAACCATAGAGAATGCGGTGAGTTTCCCAAACCTGCTTCCCTGGTGCATGAAATAGAGTTTTAGCAATTTTCATTGCCTCAGAACCAGACATCCGGACTATCCCCACACTTCCTTGTTGGGGGATAATAGCAGTAGCGATCGCGGCAATAGTAGTCATTTTTTTCAGTTATCAGTTATCAGTTATCAGTTATCAGCAGGAAGATGGAAATACTGAGTTTGATTTTTTTCTGTGAGAATAATTATAACAATAAAAATCATCAGAATATTAATAGGAGAGAAGCACCCAGTAGGGGCGAATGGCATTCGCCCTTATAGGTAGTGCATAATTTCAGATTTTGTGTAAGTCTTGATAAAGTTAGCGTGGGTATCTACAGGAAATTTAAGCTTTTTTCTTGCCTGTTGCCAGATGAGCTGTTGCCTATTTACTATACAATACCGATGCTACCGGACATGATATAAGTCCTGTCTATATTATACCTGACTCCTAGCTACATTTTGTTGGGTTGCACTGTCGCTTAACCCAACCTACAATTAATTAAATATCAAACTACAGAAAAACTACCCCATGGCTGCTAAGGACTTTCATCACGATACTGTCAAAACTGCCTTAATAAAAGATGGTTGGACTATTACTGACGATCCACTGGTTCTTAGAATTGGCATTCGTAACGTCTTAGTTGATATGGGTGCCGAAAAATTGATTGCTGCAGAACGAGGTGCTACAAAAATAGCTGTTGAAGTCAAAAGTTTTATGAGTGCTTCTCTAGTTAATGAGCTGAAAAAAGCATGGGGGCAATTTTTTTGCGTTGCTGATTCTGGGTATGATTTTGCCCCCCGAGCAAGCCAATTTTGGGGGGAATAAAACTCTAAAAGTCCCCCTTTTTTATCCCCCTCCCGTCCCCCTTGGAAAGGGGGAAGCCAGAGGATGCTTCGCTTTTTGTTGAACGGGGGATTTAGGGGGCTTAACCAGAACCAAACAATCGCGCATTCATACTTCAATTCAGCAACGCCTTTTTTTTATATACAGGACTTACGCAAACTTGTAGATAATACGCTATCTGTAGAGGGCGAATGCCATTCGCCCCTACCAGATATAGTGTTTATGCGTAAGTCCTGATATAGTAGAATACTTAAGAAACAAGACTCGTTACGTCAAATATATTTGGCAGTCGAGCGCAATGTTTTTGAAACTTTCTTTAAGCAGGAAGTTGGAGAACTGCTGTTAGAATAACCTGGTTTTCGCCTGTTTGTTTTTGATGCCAAAATGGAGGAAATTATTCAATGGAAACCACAAGTCAACTCTTAGATCTGGAAAAATGGCGTGAAACACTCATAAAAATCTTGCAATACTACGCCGATCTCCCTTACCGCTATGGTGATGTGAAAACTTATGTAATTGTTAGTAGCGATCGCAACCATTTTCTATTAGTCAACGAAGGATGGCAAAATGGTCTCCGTTTATATGGTACGGTTGTTCATGCTGAAATCAGAAATGATAAAATTTGGATTCACCACGATGGTATCGAAGATGGCATTACCGATGAACTTGTGGATGCAGGAGTACCGAAGGATGGAATTGTACTTGCTTTTCATCCTCCTGAGATTCGTCAACATACTGGGTATGGGGTGTAATTTCAGTTATCAGTTAACAGTTATCAGTTATCAGTACCTCTGCTTGAAGTCAGAGACTTGAAATATTGAACTTGATTTTCTCTTGGTGATCGTTATTATTAACCTAACTGTAGGTTGGGTTGAGGTACGTTAGCGCCAGCTTATCCGTTAGGATAAACCCAACAACATCAGGACTTACGATAGATATACAGCGTTTTCCATTGTTATGAGCTACACCTATCGCGGGCAAGATGCCCGCACTACAATATTTTCACTATTCATCTTGTACATCATTTGCCCGAAATATGCTAAAATCTTACTTTTAACTTTTGACTTTTAACTTCCGTGAAATGCTATGAATATGTTCAAAAATATCTCACAAACTTCTCAGCAACTACTATCTAAACTGACTACAAAAAAATCTCTATCAAATAGAGATAAACCACCAAAATTGTATAGATATGGGCGATATTTATACTGGCGCTTCATTCGGATGCGGGGAACTCCAGAATATATTGCTAGGGGTTTAGCGACAGGGGTCTTTGCCGGATTATTTCCAATTTTTGGTCTGCAAACCATAGTGGGTGTAGCACTAGCAACTTTGTTCCGGGGTCATAAAATTGCTGCCGCTGCTGGTACTTGGGTGAGTAATCCTTTGACTTATGTACCAATTTATGCAATTAACTTTCAAGTTGGTAGATTATTACTCAACTCTAAAGAGGAATTTATGCCTGATAGTATTATTTCATTTCAAGAGTTAATGAAATATGGAACTCAGTTTGTAATAGCTCTATTTTTAGGTTGTTTTGTCATGGGTATAATTTGTGGAACATTCAGTTATTTTGTAGGGTTAAAATTGATTTGTTTGTGGCGTCGCGATCGCGGAAAAAAATCCTCTTCAATTGATTAACAATTTTCCCGATCAAAGCAATTCATAAATGCTGTTTTCTCTTCTTTACTATTGCCCATTTCCTTTTATTAGAAAAATATGACAAAATAGGAATGCTCAATACTCGTACTAAATATGCTAGTTGACAGAACACTACTAGGTCGCTACCGAATTACCGATTTTTTAGGTGAAGGTGGATTTGGAGAAACCTATTTGGCCGTAGATATGGCTTTACCAGGCCATCCCCAATGTGTTGTTAAAAAACTGAAGAAAAATCCTCATCCAGAAGTTTTACAGATAGCACGACGGTTATTTGAAACAGAAGCAAAAACTCTATATGAATTAGGGCAACACGAGCAAATTCCGCAGCTATTAGCACATTTTGAGGAAGATGGTGAATTTTATTTAGTTCAAGAGTTTGTTAAAGGACATGATTTGGATGAAGAAATAATTCCTGGCAAGTTATTAGATGAAACTTCTGTAATTCGGCTTCTTCAAGAAATACTAGAAATATTAAAGTATGTTCATAATAATAATATCATTCATAGAGACCTTAAACCTTCAAATTTAATGCGTCGCGAGCAAGATAATAAGCTGGTGATGATTGATTTTGGAGCGGTGAAAGAACTCAGCGTTTTAAGCTTAAATAAGCAAGGAAAAACAACTCCTACTATTGCTGTTGGTACTCCTGTATATATGGCTCCTGAACAAGCAAATGGCTTTCCTAAGTTATGTAGTGATATTTATGCTGTTGGGATTATTGCCATCCAAGCAATTACTGGTTCATATCCTCAAGAAATACAAAAAGATCATACTGGTGAAATTATTGGTTGGGAAAATTTTCAGATTAGCAAGCAGTTAGCAAATGTTCTGAAAAAAATGGTGCGCTACGACTATAAAGAACGCTATAAAAATGCTAGTGAAGCTTTGCAGGCTCTGGTAAATATTTCCCCAAAGGAACGTAAGTTTCCAATTAAAGTTATTATCACTTCAGTATTTGCTGCAATAGCTGGAATATCTTTATTTGCTATTATAAAAATCAAAATCCACAACCAGAATTAATCGGAAATTACAATCAGCTAGAAAAACATTTAAAAACTCAAGATTGGCAAAAAGCAAATCAGGAAACTATAGATATTATGCTGAAAGTAACTAAACAAAATAGTGAAGATGGTGAAGCTTTTTTCAAAGTAGATGAAATTGAAAAGTTTCCCTGTCAAGATTTAGTTCGTATTAATCAACTTTGGCAAGAATCTTACCAGAAAAAGTTTGGTTTCAGCGTTCAAAAATCTAAGTATGAAGAAACAGGTAATGTAATAGGGGAATACAAGGAAAATACTTTTAATGAATTCGGTAAGACAGTGGGTTGGCAACAAGAAGGAATCTGGATATCTGACCAAGAACTTAATTTTTCTAGTGAAGCATTACCAGGTCATTTACCTAGTAGTGCAATCCTTAGAGATACCTTGCGGAAAGGGGAATTATTCTCTCGCATGAATGCCTGCTCAAGAAACAGGTAATTAGGACTTACTTACCTGCAAAATATTTCCGTCATTGCGACCGACAGGGTTTGCGGAGCATTCCGGAACGGAAAGCAGTCTCAAATCCTAATTTTTCCTACCTTATGCGTAAGTCCTGGTAATATCAAATTCGGTAGCATTGGTATGATTTTAGATAGTTAGAAGTCAGAAGTTATGAGGGAATATAATTTAGAAATATTTGGTAATAGCTAAAGATATAACATTTGGTTTATCAGAAATTATACGGATTTAATATAATTTGTAGTTGACAAACAACCGTGTAATTTCTAGCTTGACAGTTCTTAAATCAAGTTGTTATTTTTAGGATGAATTTTTAGGAATTTAACTGGTAACTTCAGATTATAAATTCTAGTCTTAGCCTTACCTCTCTAGAAACATTACAAAGAATCATTTATGAAACTTAAATCTATTCTGTCAGCCATAGCTGCAAGTGCAGTTGCTATTGGTAGCATTGCTACATTTAGTCAATCCAGCTTTGCTCAAAGGGGCAAAACAGTCTATTTTTGCGGAAAAAGTAGCACAGGTATACCTACTACCTATGCTCGTACTGCAAGTGGAAAAAGAATTCCCATAATTAGCTGGCAAAAACCTTGGAGTAATGAATTTACTCCTGAAAAACGCTGTCAGATTGTTTCTCAGAAGTTCCAGAAAGCTGAAGAAGAAGGGGTTTTGAATTATCTCACTAGCGCAGTTGCCAGCAACTCCAATGTTATTTGTGGTACTCGTCGATATGGCGGACCATGTAACATAGTACTATTTACCTTAAGGGATGAAGATCAGCCTAATGAAGTGCTTGGCGCACTTTTTGGTACAGGTTTTAAAGCAAGTGGTCCACTGATTCAAAGTGAAGATGGTTCTCCTCGGGATTACTATGATGTTGCTTTTATGCTCACTCAAAAATCAAAATTAACTACTAAGTCAAGATAATTTTGGCTTTGTTCATATTTTAGAGGGGTGACTATTATAGCCACCCTCTAATTTAGGTGTATACAAGAGGTTGTCTGAGAAGTCTCATTTGCTACATCACGCGCCCCCGCGCATCCCCCAAAATTGGGGGACTTTTACCAGCTAATAGATTCTTGTTCCCCCCAGAATTGGGGGGCTAGGGGGGCAAAATTCAGTATTAAACAACTTTTCAGATGTCCTCTAAAACAAACAGAACTTAGGCATCAGATTTATAAACCACATTGTCACAACCGAAAACTCGTAGGGACCTTGCATGCAACGTCCTTACAGTGATATACCCTAATTAAAATCGCTGCAAATTATTGGGATTATAGGAAAAAATAATGATACCAGGAAACAAAAAATATAAATCACTAACTCTAATCGCTAGCATAGGAGCAATATTAATCTTACCCATTGTTGGCTACGAAATTAGTATTGCTACTCCCAAAGTTATTGCTCAACAAGTCACTTCCGAAAAATCAGCCGAGCAATTACAAACCCTAGCAAAATCTATTACTGTTAAAGTTTTATCCGGAGAAAATAGGGGTTCGGGAATATTGATTCGCAAACAAAATGGAGTTTATACCGTTTTAACTAACCAGCACGTTATAGAAAACGGAGCGTCTCACCAAATAGAAACCCCTGATGGTAAAATTTACCAAGCTAAAGCTGTTCCTGAAGCCAACTTTGGCAGCAATGACATGGCATTGTTGCAATTTAATGCTAGTCAGAATTATACTGTCGCTTTTCTAGGGAACTTAAAAACTGTTGAGAAAGGTTCTCCAATATATGTAGCTGGATTTCCTTTTGAACCTGAATCCTCGGATGCAAATGGATTTATTTTCCAAACAGGCAGAATTTCCTTAGTATTACCAAAACCATTAGAGGGAGGTTATCTCATTGGCTACACTACTGATGTTGAAAAAGGTATGAGTGGGGGACCAATACTCAATAGTCGGGGTGAAGTTGTTGGCATTAATGGTATTTTTGCACAAGCTCTCAGTTTCAGTCGTCCTTATGTATATGAAGATGGCACTCGCCCCAATGATGACCTAGAAGCTCGAATGAGACGCTCCAGTTGGGGAGTTCCCGTAGATAAGTTGGCTCAACTTGCTCCCCAGTTGGCCTCAGACAATACTGTAACACTAACAGTTGAGAAGCGTTCCCCAGAACCGATGGCTCCATTAGCAGAAAAAGTTAATGGTATTGCCCAAAAGGTTTCTGTATTAATTACTAGGTCAGACCAGGAAAATGGTTCAGGAGTAATTGTTGCAAAAGAAGGAAATACTTACTATGTGCTGACTGCTGGTCATGTTGCTAATGGGAAGGGGCTGAAAGTTTTCACCCACGATGGTCAAGAATATGTAGTTGATTCTAACAAAACCAAAAATTGGAGTAAATCTCAAGGTTTAGACTTAGCACTTTTAGAGTTTACAAGCAACCAATCCTATCAAGTAGTCACTATAGGAGACTATGCTAGAGGAATAGAAGACAGAGTAGTTTTCCTCTCAGGATGGCCAGCATCAAAACAGCCCACAGCAGCAAACCTAGAGTCTGACCGTCAATTTAATGCTGGCTACCTTTTAGGTCTAGGTGGGTTTAACTCAGCAAAAGATGAGCGTTCTTTTATTTCGGGTTTTGGGTTGGTCTACGGCAACTTCTCAGAAAAAGGTATGAGTGGTGGACCAGTATTAGATACAGAAGGTCGTTTAATTGGAATTCATACAGCAGCAGAATCAGTGGAGGGAGATGAAAGTCCAGTTTTGCAAAGGGATTCACAGAAACCTATTCTTGAAGTAGGTTATAGTTTAGGAGTTCCTATTCGCACCTTTTTGGCTAAACTGGAACAGGAAAAAATTAACCTCAGTATTAACCAACAGACTTCTTTGCCACAGCGACTAGACGCTGCAACTCAAGATTTAGTTATTAGTGACTTAATCAATTTACAAGAACCACAAAGTAATGCTACTGCAGTTGAATGGCTTAATTATGGTAACAAATTGTGGCGATTACGTCGATATGAAAAATCACTGGAAGCTTTTGAACAAGCAATTTCAATTGAACCAGATTTTTATCTAGCTTGGTATTCTCATGGCTGGACGTTAATGCGTCAGAAAAATTATCTAGAGGCAATAAAATCTTTGACAGAAGCAGCAAAGTATGCCAAAAATCTACCAGAGGTTGAATATAAGTATCGAGCATTATCTCAAGCTTGGCGTCAAAAGTCTAGTGCCCATTTCGATTTAGGACAATACAATGAATCTCTGCAAGCTTTGGAACAGGCGATCGAATATACGCCTAATGATTTTATTCTTTATCAATGGAAAAGCAGCGTTCTAAAGTATCTGGGATTGTACCAAGAAGCTCTGGAAGCTGCCGATCAAGCGATTGAAATGAATCGTGATAACTCTTATGGTTATCTCAGACGTGCTTGGGCAAGAGTCCACCTGGAAGATTCAGAAAAAACAACCTGGGAAGAGAAAGACTACGAAGAAGCGATCGCAGATATCAATAAGGCATTAGTTCTGAATCCAGGTAATGCCTTTACTTACACCCTTAAAGGACAAATATACACAAGGAAGGAAGACTATGCTCAAGCAATCGAATATTTTGATCGAGCTATAGAAGCGGAGCCAGATTTTGCTACTGCTTACGCAGAGCGAGGATTTGTTTACGCGAAACAAGGAAATAGACAGAAGTTTACGGAATATTTAGAAAAAGCTTTACGCTTACAACCCGATCATGGTGACCTTTACAGGATTCGCGGTAATGGCTATTTTGCTTTGAAGGAAAAGCAGAAAGGAATAGATGATTACGACAACGCCATCAAATTCTCCTCAGACCTACAGGCAAGCGCGCACCAATACTATAATTGGCGTGCTCAAGCACTTTATCACCTAGAAGACTATGAGGCAGCTTTGACAGATGTCAACAAAGCCATAGAATTGAAACCAAATTATGCCTTATATTATACTAACCGAGGCGATGCTTACTTTAAAATGGGAGAAAAGCAAAAAGCAATAGAAAGTTACAACAAAGCTATCAGTCTCGACCCCGAATCAGCCCATGAACGCTATAATGTACGTGCTCAAGCACTTTATCAGCTAGAAGATTATGAGGCAGCTTTGGCAGATTATAACAAAGCCATAGAATTGAAACCAGATCATGCCTTATATTATGCTAACCGAGGCGATGCTTATTTTCAAATAGGAGAAAAGCAAAAAGCAATAGAAAGTTACAACAAAGCTATCAGTCTTGACCCTGAATCAGCACATGAACTCTATATTTCGCGTGGTAATATATTTCTTAGTTTAGGAGACTATGAGGCAGCTTTGGCAGATTACAACAAAGCGATAGAATTGAAACCTGACAATGCTTTGTATTACGGCGAGCGAGGAGCTTTATACTTCCAACAGCAAAAATATAAAGAAGCGATCGCAAATTTCACTGAAGGAATTCGCTTACAACCAGAAGATGCTAGATTTTATGAGTGGCTAGGTCGCTCATACAGTGAAAGTGGAGAAAAAGTAAAAGCTGTTGAAAATTTCCAGAAAGCAGCAGTTCTATATCAGCAACAAGAAAACACTCAAGGATATCAAACAGCAATGGAACAACTAGAAAAGATTCAGGAACAATAACAGTAATTACTCAAAATTAGCAGCTAACTTTTCTAGTATAACCGAGGCGAGATAGCTGCCGCTAGGCTTCGCCAACGCTCTTTTTGTCAGAGAAAGGAGCGATCGCTTTTTACTGATAACTGATAACTGATAACTGATAACTGAAATTACCAGGCTCAAAAATGCTACAATATTCATTAACTTCATTATTATTGGAGTGTACCGACGATCGCTGATAACTGAAATACCCATGAACAAAACCCAAACCCAACTTCCCACAGACACTTGGATAACTGCCACCTGGCAAGAATATATCCAAACCATTGAAGACCCAAGTTACGAAAAAGCCAAAAGTTATTACCACAACGGAAAATTTAGAATCGAAATGTCACCAGGATACAGACACGGTAAAGACCACATGGTTATTATTACTTTAGTTAACTTATTTGCGATGGCCAAAAAGATTAAGGTTGATGGCATAAATGAGTGTATTTATCGCAAAACAGGACTTCGATCAGCTCAACCAGACGCTTCCTTTTATATTGGAAAAAATGCAGATGTAATTCCTCCTGAAACATCTATTATTGACTTAGATATTTATCCTCCACCAAATCTAGTTATAGAAGTTGCCAATACTTCCCTTGCTGATGATATAGGGGAAAAACGTTTGCTATACGAAGCAATGAATGTTGCTGAATATTGGATAGTTGATGTGCAGAATGTAGAAGTTATTGCCTTTGCCATTGCTAATGGAGGTAGTAAAAGAATTAACCAGTCTCAAGTTTTACCTGATTTAGCAATTTCTTTCTTAGAGGAAGTGCTGCAACGGACTTCTCAAGAAAATCAAATCGAAACTTACACTTGGTTATTCAGTCAGTTTCAGTCGTAGAATTTGCCAAGATGGAGCGATCGCTAATTTTGCCTACTAACGATTAAATATACCTTTTCTCATAAAACCCATGAACAAAACCCAAACTCAAATACCCACAGACACTTGGATAACAGGAACCTGGCAAGAATATATCCAAACCATTGAAGACCCAAGTTACGAAAAAGCCAAAAGTTACTACCACAACGGAAAATTTAGAATCGAAATGTCACCATTAGGAAGCCAGCATGGTAGAGACCATGCAGTTATTACCACAACAATTAATATATTTGCTGCTATCAAAAAAATTAACCTCACCTGTATAGATAATTGCACTTATAGCAAAACTGGACTTCGAGCAGCTCAACCAGACATTTCCTATTATATTGGAGAAAATGCAGATGCAATTCCTTGGGAAACATCTGTTATTAACCTAGATATTTATCCTCCACCAAGTCTAGTTATAGAAGTTGCTAATACTTCCCTTGCAGATGATAAAGGCGAAAAGCGTTTGTTGTATGAAGCAATGAATGTTGCTGAATACTGGATAATTGATGTGCAGAATACAGAAATAATTGCCTTTGCTGTTGCCAACGGAGGTAGTCAAAAAATTAATGAGTCTCAAGTTTTACCAGGATTAGCTATTTCTTTCTTAGAAGAAGTGTTGCAACAGACTCGTCAAATAAATCAAGCTCAAGTTTACACTTGGTTATTAAGTCAGTTTCAGTCGTAGAATTTGCTAAAGTGGAGCGATCGCTAATTTTGCCTACTAACGATTAAATATACCTTTTCTCATAAAACCCATGAACAAAACCCAAACTCAAATACCCACAGACACTTGGATAACAGGAACCTGGCAAGAATATATCCAAACCATTGAAGACCCAAGTTACGAAAAAGCCAAAAGTTACTACCACAACGGAAAATTTAGAATCGAAATCTCACCATTAGGAAATAACCATGCTACAGACCACATGATTATTACTACTACAGTTAATTTATTTGGGATGGCTAAAAAGATCGAGGTAGATGGCAAAGATAACTGTACCTACCGCAAAACTGGATTTCGAGAAGCTCAACCAGACGCTTCCTTTTATATTGGAGAAAATGCTAATGTAGTTCCTAGGAAAACATCTATTATTGACCTAGATATTTATCCTCCACCAAATTTAGTTATAGAAGTTGCCAATACTTCCCTTTCTGATGATAAAGGGGAAAAGCGTTTGTTGTATGAAGCAATGAATGTTTCTGAATATTGGATAGTTGACGTGCAGAAGCAAGAAATTATTGCCTTTGCTATTGCCGATGGAGGTAGTAAAAGAATTAACCAGTCTCAAGTTTTGCCAAATTTAGCAATTTCTTTATTAGAGGAAGCACTGCAACGCACTTATCAAGAAAATCAAACTCAAGTTTACACTTGGTTATTCAGTCAGTTTCAATAGCAGGAAATAGGGAGTTTAACGAAGTCAGAAGTCAGAAGTCAGAAGCGGTGCGACCCCGCGACGACGCCAGCTCGCTTGCGGAACGCGCACCAAGAGAGTCAGAAGTTATTTTTGTAACGGGGATTTAAGCAATTCTCCAAAAATATTACGCCTTAAAAGGCGGGGTTTTAGACCCATATTGTTTTGATAAGTGAAAAAAATTCCGCGTTCTCAAGGAATTCCTGGCATGGGAGCAAGATGCTCCCACTACCCTGCATCCTAACAAAAATAATTATGATGCACCACCACCTCAAAATTTTCTAATAACTGATAACTGACTCCCTGTTGCATTTCCAATAAATTTCCTGTTAAAATTCCACCTACAGTCTCAAATATTAACAGGAAATGCCTTATGTCTCTAACAGTTGAAGACTTGGAAAAAATCCAAACCCAACTAACAGAAGCACATTTAGACTACCGCACCGAATTAGTTGACGGGCAAATTATCATCATGGGATTATCAGACTACGTTTCCGAAGTTATTATCGCCCGGTTAACATTTTTCTTGCAAAACTGGGTGATACCAAGAGCATTAGGTTATGTTACTGGATCGGGTGCAGGTTTTCGTCTCCCAGACGGCAACTTACGCGGTCCCGATGTATCCTTTGTTCCTGCTGCCAAGATGCGTAAAGCTCCCCGTGCTTTTGCCGAAATCGTTCCTGACCTAACTATCGAAGTCAGGTCAGCATCGGATAACATTAAACCTCTAGCTGAAAAACTGCAAAGATTTATTGAGTTAGGCAGTCAAGTAGGTATTTTAGTAGACCCGAAAAACTTAACCGTAACTGTATATCGTGCATCTGGGGAACCAATAGTTTTAACCAATGAAGATACATTGACTATTCCGGAATTATTACCCGGTTGGGAACTGCCAATATCAGAAATTTGGCCGCCAGTGTTCGAGTAATATCAACTCAGGTGGAATAGTTGTTATGGCGACGAAAGAAAGCAATCTCCTAAACTCCTGAGATTGCTTCCTTCCACGGAGTGACCGTCGCAATGACTACAGGTATATTCAATAATTGATAATGGATAATGGATAATTAGGCGTTGCTGAATTGAAGTATGAATGTGCGATTGTTTGGTTCTCGCCTTCGCCCCCGCTGGTCCCCCATTCAACACAAAGGGCAGCAACATCTGGCTTCCCCCATTCAACACAAAGGGCAGCAACATCTGGCTTCCCCCATTCAACACAAAGGGCAGCAACATCTGGCTTCCCCCTTTCTAAGGGGGACGGGAGGGGGATCATACAGGGGGACGGGAGGGGGATCATACAGGGGGACTTTTAGAGTTTTATTCCCCCCAATTTTGGGGGGCTAGGGGGGCTTGCATCATACCTAAAATCAGCAACGCCGATAATTAATAATTAATTATTACCTCTCCTTGATAAGTAGTATAAATGCGGTATCCAGGCAAAACTAAACCAACTCCCCAAAAGCTATGAACAGTTCCTGGATAGTTTTCTTCCAGTAAACTACCTCCCAAACGCATTTTCAAGCATCCCAACCAAATGTAAAGACCAGGAATAAGAGTATCCATACTGTAGGCGATCGCTTGTAATTTGCGATCTGGATACTGAGAAGATGACGAAATTGTGTTTTTTTTCATATCTATAGCGGGGGAGCAGGAGAGTAGGGTAGTAGTAAACATAAGAATAATTAACAATAATACCAATTCTCAAAAACTTTGCTATACTTAAAATTTATATTTCTAAATACTATTTATTGACGTGATGTAAGCCTTTAATCATCTTTGCCATTTTGAGGCTTATTTTGACACTTTCCAAGTGTAGCATTACTTTTGATGAATGGTATAACTGGGGTGCTAATTATCAAAAAAGTTATTCAGAATAATTGAAGTTTTACCTAAGTTAAACATTCTTTTTTCACCCTTGGTATAATATAGCCTTTCTCAACCTAATCCTAATGAGGTACACCTATCTTTATTTGTCTTCTATTTGATATTAAAACTAAGAGAACGTAATGTTAGTTCGAGCAAAATAGTTATACTTTTTCTAGTAGTCATGATTCTCAAATCAGAATAAATATTTTATACCAAATCCCAAAAATCAGAAAGAGAATCAATTCTTATCCATAAATATTTTAATATTTCTTCAATGTTCCCTATTCCCCATTCCCTATTCCCTCTTTTATGAAGATATCTAATGCAAAATCTTTTAATTCCCCTGACTATTCATAAAATTTTTTTTAAAATTGGTATAAGACCTACCACCTAAAACCTAAAATCTACCACCTTATGAATAAAACAAAAATGATTGGTCAACTTTTAGATGGACGTTACCGCGTTGTTCAAATCCTGAGTGCTGGTGCATTTGGACAAACCTATCTGGCAGCCGATACTCGTCGCCCTGGGCATCCTCAATGCGTGGTCAAACAACTACGCGCTCCTGGCAATAGTTATACAATAGTTAAAACTGCTCACCGTTTATTCAAACAAGAAGCAGAAATATTAGAAAAATTAGGTAGGCACGACCAGATTCCTTTACTATTAGCTTATTTTGAAGAAAATAACCAATTTTATTTAGTTGAAGAATTCATTCCTGGAACACCATTAAATAAAGAAATTATACCAGGCAAACCTTGGCAAGAAAAACAAGTAATCAAACTGTTGTTAGAAATCTTAGAAGTTTTAGTATTTGTACATAAAAATGGTGTAATTCATCGGGATGTTAACCCATCTAATTTAATTAGGCGTCAACCAGATGAAAAATTAGTTTTAATTGATTTTGGTTCTGTCAAAGAAGTTAGTCATCGAATTGCACTAGAAAATGGAGAAGAACAACGAACAATAGCTACAGGTACTCCTTCCTATATGCCCATCGAACAATTTCAAGGCATTCCTCAATTTAATAGCGATCTGTATGCAGTGGGTATGATTGCCATTCAAGCTTTGACAGGTATTCCCAGTAGTGAACTCCCAAAATTACAAGACCTTAGTCCATCAAATCCTAGTGGTATTCTCTGGCGAAATCGAACTGAATGTTCTTCAAATCTGGCTGATATCCTCGACCGAATGGTACATTACCATCATACAAAACGTTACAAGTCTGCAGAAGAAGTTGTGAAAGCGCTAGAGAAAATTAGCAGTCGTTCTCAAACATTTACAGGACCATCACCTAGAAGTAAAAGCAGTCGCAATTCTCAAACTCAAACAAGCTTACTGAGAATGACATCTCATCCTTTATGGTTTGTTTTATTTGGTTTTGCTAGCGTGGGGGCGATCGCAGTGCTGATTGGGTTAGTGAATTTCTTGAATCGCCCCAACCCGGTCAAAGCAGAGAGAATATTTGAGAAAGGGAGAGAAAGTGCGAACAATGGTAATCAAAGAGCAGCAATTGCCGCTTATGACAAAGCAATTCAACTAAATCCCAATGAAGAAGAATATTACTATAAACGTGGCAATGCTTATTATAACTTAAAAAATTACCCACAAGCTATTGCTGACTACAGCAAGGTAATTAATTTGAACCCTAGCCATGTTAATGCTCATTTTAACCGAGGGACAGTTCGTTATGAGACCCAAGATTATGCTGGAGCAATTAATGATTTCACCCAAGTATTGCGCCTCAAACCGCAAGATGCTGAAGCGTATTATAAAAGAGGATTAGTTCACTACAGCTCTCAAAATTATCCTGCTGCTATTGCTGACCACACTCAATCTATTCGACTGCAACCCAATAATATAGATGCTTATCATGGTCGAGGATTAGCTCGTGCTGCCAATGATAATTTACAAGGAGCAATAGCAGATTATACTGAAATGGTTAGACTTGAACCAAATAAAATAGATGGTTATTATAGTAGAGGCAGAGCGCGCTTTTTTCTGGGAGATTATCAAGGCTCTTTAGATGATTACAACAAAGTTATTGAAATCAACCCGGAAAATGAAGAAGCTTATGCTAATCGTTGCAGCACATATTTGAATTTAGCTACTTATGAAAAAGCTATATCTGATTGCACTCAAGCAATTACAATTAACCCGGAAAATGAAGTTGCTTATAATAATCGATGTATTGCTTACCTAAATCTTAAAGAGTATGAAAAATCTATATCTGATTGTACAAAAACAATTGAAATTGCTCCCAAAAGTCCCTCAGCTTATACAAATAGAGGATTGGCTTACGCTTCGGCAAATCAACTAGAAAAGGCAATAGAAGATTATACTAAAGCAATAGCTATCAGTCCAAATAATGCAGAAGCTTATTCAAATCGTGCTAGTGTTTATTTTCAACAAGAAAATTATGAGCAAGCGATCGCTGACTATGTTCAAGCAATTCGACTTAATCCTGAATATGCTGATGCTTACTATGGTAGAGGATTAGTTAGAGTTAATCTGGGGGATAAAAGAGGGGCAATTAGTGATTTTGAAAAAGCAGCTAAACTTTATTTAGAGCAAGGTCGAACAGGAGGCTATAGAGATGCCCAATATCAAATTGAGCAGTTGAATTAGATAGGGAGTAGGGGAGCGGGGGATTCACAGGGATAGGTCTTTTACCGAAAAATTGGGTTTAAAGCCTCGCCCTTGTAGGGCGACTTTTTATTTTATTTGCAAGTGAATTGAATATATGCTACACTATTATTAGTTGCCGAGGCGCACTCGGAAACTCTAAACGGACGTGGAGGGAAGCGTCAGACTACCGCCAAGGAAGCAGCACCCTGTGTTAGCGACAGCTATGCGAAGCAAAGCGTCAACCCGCCGAAGAGCTACGGCTCAGTAGGAATCCCCGTGCCTTTAGGCCGGGGAGGATGTCAAATTCTCCCCATATTCCGCAGGTTATAGTAGAAATTTTGAATACTTTTCAAGTAAGGCAGGGCAAAGACTTCAATATTTTGGCCATCATAGATTGAGGTGAAAAATTCCTCCCTTTCAGTCCCAAATGCGATCGCATTTAATTAGGGTTTGCTGAAAAAGTCTGATGGGTGAGGGTAGGAGACAACCCACCCCTCGCCCCTCCCCCTCCGGTGGAGGGGAGGGGAATACTGGAGACAGGAGTCAGAATTTACGGGGAGTTTAGAGGTGGGAGTCGGAAGAATAGTCCGTTAATTTTTCTGCCAAGTGTGAGCCTTTAATACTAACACGCATGAACCTTTTTGACCTAACTTCTTGCACTTTTTCAATACCTAAAAAGGCCAATACCAATATCATTCAATGCTTTCATATTTAATCAGCAAGCCCTAATTACTTTCCTACCTACTATTAATATTTCTAGACTATTCACTTGACTTGGTTACTTGGAGAACGAGAATAGCGATCGCTATCTGAGTAAAAAAAATCCCCTTTCCAGCACTGTTAACCTGTGGCACAGGTTGGTTTAAGAAGTATTTGGTATAGTCTGTGGAGAATAATTAGGCCAAGGTTCAGGGTATAAAGGTGGCAAAAAAACTGGTTTACCATTCAGAAAAACTGATTACTACTACAGGGTTTTTGAGCAGGAAATAGCTTAAAGCGCCATTTCTCGCCTCAAACTTTCTGAAAATGACAAAAAAAGCGCAATTTTTGCCCACTTGCAGTATAACTCACTAACTTTGTAAAAAACCTACCCCTGTAAAATTTCCCCATCCCCCCATCTCCCTATCTCCCTATCTTTTATATGGGTTCTATATGACTTCACTTATCCATCTTTATTTGATTTGCGTTTATTTGAGGTCAATGCGCCTAGTGTGCCAAGACCTAAGAGAGCTAACATAGAAGAAGGTTCTGGTGCTTTGGCCAGTTTAATTTCAGTAACTTGGATAGACCATCTGTTACTGCCTGTAGCAATCTCTTGGAATGTCCAAAAGGTCAACGGATCTTCTGGATCGAGAACAGTGGCACTATAGTCCCCCCAACGGTTGCGCCCGATTCCATCGACTACTTCGTAAGTAGCAGTCCCTTCCTCAAGAATCATAAAGTCATCAAAAACTGTGGAACCACCAATATTCTGACCAACTACTGCACAACTACTGACAAACAACGCTTCTCCCGAACAACTGAATCCTATCACGACCTCTTTCCAATCGTTGACAGCTATAGAGCCATAGTAAAAATCAAGATTGGGATCGAAAATATCACCTGTCTCAACCACGGTATTATTAGCTTCATCAATTTTGAACCAGCGAAGCCCTGAGCGACCACCTACCTCTATAGAATGCACGCCCCAGACCCATCCGTCTTTTAGTACTAAATTTGAGCTAAAGCGACTGTTTGATGTATTGATAGTGTCTGGAATGCCAGGCTGCTGGGCAAGTGGAGGGCCAGTAAACCCAGGAACAAAAATATTTCCGTCTGAAATGACTGCCCCGTTATTTATATCCGAGCGCCGGTAAACGCCACTCGAAAAAGAGGAAAACGCCGGGTGCGGGTCTGACGTATTGTCCATATCGACAACAGGCTGCACACTAAAACCTGTGCTGTTGGGGCTGAGATTTTGTTCTAGACCGACAACATCTAAGGTATCCTTGTCCACCTCAAGGATGGTTGTATTAACACCGCTTCCACTCAGGGGAAACATATTGGCAGAGATGAAAAGATTGTCTGCATTGATGCCGAGAGTGGGAAAATCTGCCCAGTGGCTATTATCTGTGTCGCTGTCGATAGAAACTGCTGTCCAGCCATTAAGAGGATTGGAGTCAATGGAGGCAGCAACTAGAAAATTATTGGCATTCCCGGCATTGTCCACTGCAGTAGCATACCACCGAGAGCTAAAGGGATCGTACAAAATCCTCGGATCGAAGGAGAAACTTCCAGCAGGTGTTACTCCCGCATTAATCCAGAACTGGTCAAGAGAAGTTCGGGGTTGGGCTAGTAAACCGTTAGTCCCTTTGTCATAGACCGCATATGTACCATTAATCAATTCAACAATGTGGTCTGGACCGACTGCACCCATTGTATCGGGCGGAATGAAACCCAATGTACCTGGGTCAAAGCGTGTTGTTCCAGTGAAGTTTTCTCCAATTACAACCGATTCAATAAGTTTGGCTGCTTCGGCAGGCGTAGAAAAGCCAAACACAGTTGTTACCCCAAGGGCTGCTGATACTAAGATTTTCGACGAAATTTTCATTTATATAATTGACCCCAATAGTAATTTTAACCGCTAATTGGCGTAGAGCGAATCTGCATTACAACTGAAAGTAATAATAGTGCTAACTAAATAAATAAAGCAATAACAAGTCAGTATCTTTACTGAATTTTTATCTAGTTAAGAAGTATAAATATATTAGTTTTTAAATATTTCTAATTTATAGATAAAGTAATAAAAATTTCCATAACTTAACTAAGTGATACTAATTGTATTCAAAAGACTACAATAATTTGCTTAAAATATTTTGTTGTATAAAATTTTAAAAATTCGGATGAAAAATAATATTTAGATTATTAATGATTAAGGAGAAGGCAGAAGTACGAAGGCATAGGGCAGAAGGCAATCTGGCTGGTACTTCTGGCGACGGTCGGCGATCGAGGGTAAAACATCCCCCACTGAACAGAGTGTCAGTGGCTCCTTTTCAGGAGGAGATTCAAACCCCTCCTAATATAGAATCCGGTTGAATAGTTATTGTATAGTTGGGAGTAGGGGACCCACCCCTAACCCCGACCGTGGAGGGGAAGAGGGGAGTGGGGGAGTAGGGGACCCACCCCTAACCCCGACCGTGGAGGGGAAGTAGGGGAGTAGGGGAGTAGAGGAGATTAAAGGCTTGAAGTAATTATAGAAATTATCAACTATCAACATATACTATATAACCGGATTCTATATGAAAAGTTCCTTCTGCCTTCTTTAATCCCACATTCCGCACTTCAAGAGCGTAACATAAAAATTAGTATAAAATCCGTAGCTTGCTTAGGTATTTATACTGTATAAATTATCTTCATTTACCTCAATCGAGAGTCAAATTCTCAGATTACTTATGGCAGCATAAACACTTACTGAATCCTTGACTCTTATTGACTACTATAATTTACTTCTTACTTCTTACTTCTTAATGCATGACTTTTGACTTTTGACTTATTTTTTATACTACATTTTGTGGTGCGGAATGTGGGTTAATTCTCTCTCCTCAGTCCTCCTGACTCCTGTACGTCCCCAATCCGACGGCTCCCCTACCTGGCTCCTGACTCCTCTTGAAAAATTTATTTACTTTATACAAAATAATGTTGATTTTTGTGAAGTGTTTAATATCTAAAAACCATATAAAAACGGAGATACGTTGGATTTATAAGTAAAATTTATAGTAGATATCCAGAAATAAGAAGGGTTTGTCTTCATCAAATCTTCACAAAACTTGGCGACTACTTGAAAAATAGGTCGATATTATAGCAATGTGCGCTGGCATATTTACATACTATAGATTAATTACTAATGTAGCATTGCGGTAGCTGTATGGTCTGCATTTTTCAGAAATTACGCGATCGCGCCTGGGTCAAGATTATACTACAAATTAATTACCGAAAAATTGTGGGTATGCGCCTCCCCTTGATCGGGGATAATAAGCGGTCGTTTGCGGAGCAGTCCGTTAGGATGGGATGGCGAGGTCTCGGAGCCATATCCAATCGACCAAGAGAAGAAAAATTTTCATGAATTTGTCAATCCTATCCGTTTCAAGGAGAGGTAATTATTCATTATTCATTATTCATTATTAATTGTTGAACAATGTAGTATTGCGGTAGCTGTATGGTCTGCATTTTTCAGAAATTACGCGATCGCGTCTTCGTCAAAGTTTTAAGGATGCGTGTTCAGGTATTTACAATTTACAGCTTATAACTTATGATGTTTATATCTTAAAATAATTAGTGAGTGTTATATGTTGCCTATTGCCTGTTGCCTGCTATGAATAATAATGTCTGATAGAAAAATAGTTACACTCCTAACTGATTTTGGATTAAAAGATGTTTATGTCGGTGTGATGAAAGGTATAATTTATCAAATTAATCCGACACTAACCCTAATAGACCTCACCCATGAAATTCCTGCTCAAAATTTATTTGCAGCCAGATTTTGTTTAAAAAATGCTTATCCCTATTTTCCCCCTGAAACAGTTCATGTAGCTGTTGTAGATCCAGGTGTAGGAAGTGTCAGAAGAGCGATCGCCATTCAATTATCAACAGGTTTTTTCGTCGGACCCGATAACGGTATTTTTAGTGGAGTGCTGGAAAATGTAGAGACACAAGAAATAACAGTTGTCGAACTGACTAATTCTAACTATTGGCGCACAAATGCACCTAGCACAACCTTCCACGGTCGAGACATATTTGCTCCTGTTGGCGCTCATATTGCTAGCGGGGTTTCATTAGAAAATTTGGGAGAAAAAATTGACCCAGAAAGTTTAATAAAATTACCCTTAAATCAAATTACTCTCACAGACTCAGGTATTGAAGGTTCAGTTCAATACATTGACTATTTTGGCAATATAATTACTAATATTCCCAGAAGTAATGTTGAGGGTAAAACCTGGTCAGTCGTGATTCAAAAAAATGACGATCTTTCGTCCTATCAAACTATAGTCAGTGGCAATACTTATAGTGACTGTAAACCAGGGGAATTAATTGCAATTGTTGGTTCTCACGATTTTGTCGAAATCGCGGCTAATGCTAGTAGCGCTCAATCTCAGCTTAATTTGAAGTATGGGGATAGAGTTCAAATTATAGCGCTGCGCGCAGGCAACAGGCAACAGGCAACAGGCAACAGGGGGAATAAAAAGTTGATAATATAAGGCTTTTAGCTATTGGACACCTTCTGAAATTTGTAAATATGCCAGCGCACATTGCTATATATCATGTTCGGATAATCAGTGATCAAAAAACTTGATCCCTTTTAACCCTTTCTTCCCTCTCTTGGTGCGCATTCCCTTGCGTCTGACGCCGACGCGGGGTCGCACCGCTTCTGCCTCCAGCTCCCGCTGCCTTCTGCCTTCCTTCCTCCAAAGTGTAAGTATTCAACCGAACATGATATTACTCGGTTTTAACTCAGGATGGTTTTTTGATTATCGGAGATGTCTAGTATATGATTAATACTGGATAGCATTTTATTATACATTGTTACAAAAAAGTGCGTTTCCTTTATAAAAACAAACAGAAGTCTTATTATGTCTAGCGAACAAAGATCGAAACATCCCTTTCATATGTACGAGGCGATTTTTGCACAACCTCAAGCATTTACTAATGTAGCTAAACGCAATGAAGTCTTAATTGATAATTGCGCTACCCGTATAGCCTCCTGTGAGCGACTATTTTTAGTTGGTATTGGAACTTCATATCATGCAGCTCTCGTCGGTGATCACTTAATGCGTTTGTATGGGGGAGACCTTTTCACACAAACATTTCACTCATTTGATTTTGCCCTTTATAGACCCCGAATAACCCCAAGAGATTGTGTCATTGGTATTAGTCATCGCGGGAATAAACTTTATACAGTTGAATCTCTCAAATATGCTCGTGAAGTAGGTTGTTACACGATATTAATTACCGGTGAAGGTGTGGCTACTGAGGCTGTACAAAGTGATATCACCTTAACTACAGTTGCACAGGATAAATCAGCAGCTCATACCGTTAGTTATATTGGTACAATTTCAGTCTTATCTACTCTTGCAGATCGTATTGGTTTTCATCGTACCGGGACAAGTCTTCTATCGAAAAGTTTTCTAGAGCATGAACTTCCTGAACTACTGTCTGTAGCACTAGAAACGGAGAATGAGATGGTACGCTTCGCCCACGAACAAGTCAATCGGCGACGCATCTGGTTGGTTGGTGGTGGCCCAAATGCGATCGCAGCTAATGAAATCGCCCTGAAAATTAAGGAAACTTCTTATTTGCAAGCTGAAGGTATGTCAATCGAAACGATGCTGCATGGGCCATTTCAATGTACTGAACCAGAAGACCTCTTTATTTTGATTGCGCCGACTGGTCCAGCACAGAGGCGCGTTTTAGAGCTAGCGGGACTTATCCAAGAAATTGGTGCAGCCTATCTAGTGATTAGCGACGGGGCAGCGGAATCGCTCCGTGCTAGCGCAACAGGGTGGGTTATTGTTCCAAAAGTTCCAGAACCATTCTGTTCTCTAACCTGCCTTGTGTCGCTCCAATTATTTACCTATTACTTAGCATTAGAGTGCGGAACAAATCCTGATGGATTTCGGCTTGAAGACCCACGTTTTGGCCGTGCACGCTCATTAATACAGTTGTAGGGAGATGTAAATAATTGATAATTGATAATTGATAATTGATAATTACCTCTCCCTAAAACGGATAGGATTGAATAAAAGGAAAATTAATTCATTGTTTCTCCACGGCGTGTGAGAGGATTTTTACCTTAATCCTACCTACATTCCGCAGGTTTTAACCCACATTCCGCACTTCAATTTGTAACATGAAAATGAGTATAAAATCCTGAGGTTGCTTAGGTATTTATACTATATAAATTATCCTCATTTACCTTGATCGGGAGTCAAATTCTCAGTTAAATATTAAGCATAAATACTTAATGAGTAGTTGATTCCTATTGACCACTATAATTTACTTCTTACTTCTTACTTCTTACTTCTTACTTCTTACTTCTTACTTCTTACTTCTTACTTCTTACTTTTGAATTATATTTTTATGCTAAATTTTGTAGTGCGGAATGTGGGTTCTGCCTTCTGCCTTCTTCAATGAAAATCGCGAACTTAGATTATATCAAATCCGTTTAATTCGGCACGTAAAAAATGTTCCATCTTCAACCATTACCAAATATTTCTCCCCTCCAGGGAGGGGTTAGGGGTGGGTCCCCATTTCCCCATCTCCCTATCTCCCTACCTCCCTATCTAATTACACCGATGCTACCGGATTTGATATTAAACCTGAATATCCCACAAGTTTTCTTGATACTTCTTCACATCCTCAATAAAACGCTGAGGATAAACATTGCGAAATTTATGATTGTCTTGAGGAATAGTTTCGATCATGAAGTCAATCATTCCTTGAGGGTCGAGTTGCAAATCTTCCCCTGCAAATAGTTGCTGTATATCCCGAACTGGCTTCTCTGGGGTGAAGTTTCGGTCGGGGTCGTACCACTGGTCGAGGGTGTCGTACATACGATCGTTAAAGCCAGTACGAAATGGTCCGGGGTTAATAGTTGCAATCTGTACTCCAGTACCTTCCATTTCCTCACGCATCAACTGCACAATGGCTTCGAGGGCGTGTTTGGACGCGCAATAGGGTGCGAGAAACGGGAAGGTGGCAAACCCCGCGATCGAAGAAGTAAAGATAATCTTTCCCTTGCCTTTTTTGACAAAATGACGGGCGAACGGCTGGATAAATTCTAGCGTACAGAAGACATTCACCTCAAATACGCGACGTACTCGATCGACAGGAATTTCAGCTATAGGACCCGTTTCCCCAGTAGCTGCGTTGGGAGCTAAAATGTCGAGTTCCTCGCCATATTTCTCAAACACAAATTCACGTTCATCTTTATTCAGCAGATCCATCTTAGTGATTTCAACTTCTACACCTTCTTGTTCTGCTGCTGCTTTGAGTTCAGTAACTTGAGGCCAGTTTTCACAGGTAGCAATTACCTTATGACCTTTTTTTGCCAACCCCAGCACCGTACCTTTACCGAATCCCGATCCTGCACCCGTCATTAAAATTGTCTTACTCATAAGAAATCTCCTTTCTGGGAAAAAATACTTTGATTTATGAAACAAACTTAGATGATTTGATGGCTTTTATAGACGATTGGTTCGCCATCCAAAATGTCCTTGAATTTTTCAACCGCTGAAATAAGATGGGGTGTTTTCCAATGTGCAGATTCAAAATCCGTATCTTGCCATTCTTCAAAAGACAGTATGGTATTAGGATCTTCTTGGTTACGATAAAATCCATATTGCAACGCCCCTGCTTCCTGACGAGTCTGTCTTGCTAGCTCTTCTAGAACCGCAACTAGCTCGTTAAACTTTCCAGTTTGAGCCTTCAATACGGCAACAGTGTATAGTTTTTCGCTCATGATCTTTACTCTTTGTTTCTAATTTTGGCGTTGCTGAATTGAAGTATGAATGCGCGATTGTTTGGTTCTCGCCTTCGCCCCCGCGCATCCCCCATTCAACAAAAAGCGCAGCATCCTCTGGCTTCCCCCGTTCAACAAAAAGCGAAGCAACATCTGGCTTCCCCCTTTCCAAGGGGGACAGGAGGGGGATAAAATCGGGGACGGGAGGGGATTAATAATATAGAATCCGATTATATAGTATATGTTGATAATTTCTTAAATTACTTCAAACCTTTAATCTCCCCTACTCCCCCACTCCCCCACTCCCCTCTTCCCCTCCACCGGAGGGGTTAGGGTGGGTCCCCTACTCCTAACTATACAATCACTATTCAACCGGATTCTATATAAAGGGGGACTTTTAGAGTTTTATTCCCCCCAAAATTGGGGGGTTAGGGGGGCTTGCATCATACCCAGAATCAGCAACGCCCTAATTTTCTTTAGAGTTTTATTCCCCCAAAATTGGGGGTTAGGGGCTTGCATCATACCCAGAATCAGCAACGCCCTAATTTTCTATTGTTCACTAGGATTGAAGTTGATGTATCAGTTATCTTTAAATCTAGCTGCATTGGCAGCTTGGGCAGTGTCAACATCACCCCGACCAAAAAACGCAGGTACGGGTTTGGGTTTTTCTAAAGCTCTTTGGGTAGCAGGTCGTTCGTCAATACAGTCAAACCAAGCTTGAAGATTGTTCAACCCGTCTACAGAAACCTTTGCCCAATAGTAGGACCTCGCCCAAGGATAAGTAGCGATATCTGCGATCGTAAATTCATCTCCCACCAAGAATATTTTACCCTCAAGCTGTTTATCCAATACTTCCAGTAATCTACGCGACTCTTTTACATATCGCTCGATCGCAAACTCATCTCGATGTCCCTGGGGTTCGGCAATTCTTTGAAAGTACATCGCCTGTCCCATCATTGGTCCGATACCACCCATTTGAAACATTAACCATTGAAGTGTTTGAGAGCGAGCTTTTTCATTTTGAGGGAGAAACTTTTGATATTTTTCTGCCAAATACCAGAGAATTGCACCCGATTCAAAAACAGCAAAATCGTCATTACCCCGGTCTATGATCGTTGGAATACGTCCGTTCGGGTTGAGCTTCATGTACCAATCTGACTTTTGTTCTTTTTTAGAAAAGTCAATATAGGTCATGTCATACTCAACTTCAGCTTCTTCAAGAAAAATTACTGGCTTCCATCCGTTCATGGTGGAGGCTGTATAAAGATGAATATCTGGTTGTTGTGTCACGATCTTTTCTCGGTTATAAATTCATAGTGTCGCTACGCGGAAGTTAAAATTCAAAAGTCAAAAGTACTGATTTGTTATTGTTTTAGGATTTTGTAACTGGTCAGTTATCAAAATAATATGGATCTAAAACCACGCCTTTTAAGGCGAAATGTTTTTGGAGCGGATCTCAAATCCTCTACTTCCCCTCCTGGGAGGGGTTAGGGTTGGGTTAACTTCTGAATTCAGAATTCTGAATTCGTTAATTCCGCCATCCTGCAATAGTGTTTTTCGAGGAGAAATCCAGCATTAGCCAGCATTACTGACTATAGATGCTACTTGTTGAGTGTCTGCATTTATAAAAGGATTGAAATCAAGAAAAACTTTAGTTAAATGAAGAATGTACCGCTCTTTATCGGACTCAAATTGAGGATTTTTAACAATGTTGTGGCAAGAAAAATGAGGTAACTCCTCTAAACCACAATATTCCTGAGATTTACGCATTGGTAGCAATACTTCTTCTACCGATCGCCCTTCAAAAAAGCTATTCGGATTCTGATTATTGAAGACTTCGATGGGTGCATTCCAGGTAGTAGAGAGCATAAACTTTTTACCTTTCATCAGTCCACCCGATCCATATTCACCACCACTAAACGCAAAAAATTCACCATAAGCATAAACATCATCTAGGTATCGTTTTAAGCTTGATGGCATCATGAACCAGTAAACTGGGTATTGAAAGATTACTGCGTCAGCTTGTTTGAACTTGGCGATTTCTTCTGGAACATTGTAGCCTTCTTCAACAATAGTAGTCAAAATATTATAACGAGCTTTTAAAGTTTCTACTGCGGTCGCAAAAAGACTTTGATTATAGTTACCTTTAGCAAATTCATTAGTTTCTTTGCCTAAAATTAAGAGCAGAGTTTTCATTAGTTTGCCTTGATTTATTTGGTATTTGTCACTGCCTTAATTGAAAGATACAAAATTAAGTTACTATAGTCAACCAGTATATTTTTAGTAACCAGGTGGGAAATGAGTTCTAAGATTGAAATTGAAACCGACGATCTAGGTCGCAAGCGGGCAATTGAACCTTGTCTGGAACCTTGTCCAATCGAACGCGGAATGAGGCTTATAGGTGGAAAATGGAAAGGATCTATTCTTTGGCATCTCAAGGATAAACCTGTACGGTTTGGCGATCTAGTTCGTCAACTGGGTGGAGCGAGTAAAAAAATAGTAACTCAGAGGTTAAGAGAGATGGAGAATGATGGTTTGGTTAAGCGCGAGGTCGTTAGTACAAGACCTTTTGTTGTCACCTACGAGACAACTGATTTTGGGAAAACAACACTTTCTTTTTTAGAAGAGTTGAAGCAATGGGCAGAAGAGCAAAATATCTAATATAGGGTGTGCTGAAAAAGTCTTTTAGTAGAGCTAGGAGACAGGAGACAGGAGACAGGAGTCAACCTACCCCTAACCCCTCCCCTCCCAACCCACCCCTAACCCCGACCGTGGAGGGGAGGGGAAGTCAGGAAAAATGGGAATTATAGAGGAGGTATTCGGAAAAATTGGATATAGTGATTTTTCTGCCATAATCGTCCCAAAATACTAGCTTTATGTAGCTCAAAAAGCTGAAAACAGGCGCACTTTTTTAGACCAAAAAATGCTTTAACCAATATCAGTCAATGCTTTGATATTTAATCAGCAAGCCCTATCTAATTTTTCTTATATCCCACATTCCGCAGTTCTCAATATATCTTTATATCTGTTTACATTCCCAAAATTTCTTGAACGATAAAATGTACTTACAGGAGTTGCGATCGCCAATATTCCTTGTTTTATGAGAATTTTAGTAACAAAAGTTTACATTTTGGATTTTGAGCTTGAATGGCTGAAACAATTGCTGGCTAAGGATATTAGCCGAAGTATAAAAGGTAGTGCGTCAAGGAAGTGTGGGAAGTGTGGGAAGTGTGGGAAGTGTGGGAAGTGTGGGAGGAATAATTGTACTTGTATCTTTTTGGGAAGTGTCTCTCACCCGTCCTAACTTTTTAGTCGCTCAAGCTAAAAAATTTGCACTACAACCGTATAAAATTTATTTATCAATTAAATGTTAAGAAGTGCGGAATGTGGGTTATATAAAAATTTGTAGGGATAGAATACTCATGTTCCTAGTTTTGGCAAGTTAACCAAATACTCTGCACAAATATTCCACCCCTACAAAATTTAATTCTACTCAACAGAGATGCTAGAGTCAGAACCTAAGTTATACCTTACGATAAGGTACCATACCCAGATTGATATTACCTAGATTAACTCGTGCTGATGTACCTTGAACATTAAGACCCCGTGCTAAGTCTAAATAAAGAGAAGGATCGCCTTCTTTTGGTTTCTTTTCTTGGGGAGTAAAGCGACGTAATTGATTTTGGTAAACTATTTGAGGGAAACCAAGAATAGTCCGATAGTAGAAACCATAACGAGGTGTCTTTAGGTTAAAAGGAGTTTCTCCTCCGTCCCTTTGGGGTATAACCCGACGACGCTGGTAAGGTACAGTATCAAAACCAAAGTTGTCGAGGTATTCCTCGCTATCAAGCAACTCATCAATGAAACCTTCAATACCCTTGGTCGCTACAACGATAGACCAAGCAATTTTTTCCCTTTCGCTGTAAACATCACGACCTAAAACTCGTTGAACACATAACTCAACAAAGCGATAGTTGCTATTTGTCTCGTAGTTGTTACGACGGAATGGATCGGAAACTACCAAACCACGAATGAAATCTCGAACTGTAATTTGACCATCTTTGAGTTGAGATTCTAGGAAGATTTGGCGATCGCTCTTCAGAATCTGATGTTCGCTATAAATTTGGCGATAAGCTGCCCAAATTAACTCATCCCACTCTGAACCTGAAGGCAAAGATTCAGCTGAATAAATCATTGGTTGGTCATCACCAGGGATTTCATAACCTGCAACTCGTGAGTTTTGAGTGATAGGTTTGTATTCTAATAATGGAATCGCCACGTGAGAATCTCCTTAAAATATTAAAATTGATTTATCAAGTGTGGCCATAGCACACTAAACCTTGCTGCGATTCAAAAAATTGCATCATTGATATAATCTCTCGTTAAATCTCGCGATTATAACGGGAGATTCCCAAACCTCACGATTTAGGTTTACTGCTTGAGTGGCACTTATCTAGATTGTTTCCAACCCCCGACAGTACGCCAACGAGCGCCAATTTCTTGAACCACTATCTGCAAAGGCCAAAGTGACACCATTCTATCTCAATGGAGTGCTTATTGTTTGTTTGGTCGCGATTCATCTCCCGGTAAATTAGAGATTATACCAGAAGTCCTCTCGCTCCATTTTTGATAGCCAACCTTTAGATTAAGGGATTGAGGCAATCCAAGTCTCACTTTTATTAACTTACGCAACAATCTGTAACATTTTGATATCTATTTACTGACTTTGGGCATAATTTTATCCATCGCACTAGGCAAATAGGGGGCGGACTATAAATGCAGATGCAACCCCACGACGACAGTCGCATCTGGTAGCGCACCAAGCAGCTCAAAGTTAGTCAAGGATTACTTCTAACTTCTAACTTCTAACTTTTGACTTTTGACTTCTGACTTTTGACTTCTGAGTTGCGCTATATCTACCAGCCAAAAGCAGAATAAAACTGTGTAGTATTCTGTGAGGTTTCTACTTCAGAATCTGAGTTGCTTTCTTCTACTCGAACTTCTGTACAAAAAGTAGAAGTATTAAATCCACCAAACCGCTTCACTGCGCTAGTCCGCATCCTGATATTAGGGTTAGCAAACCAGAATCTTTCAATAGAACTCATAGTTTCATATTCTGTAATCAAATTTAGTCCATCTTCATCATCCATCTCAAAGCGTCCCACAACTGGCACAATTTCTGCATAGCCTCGTTCTCGCAACATTCTGCCTTTTCTAGGATTTTCTGGATCTGGAACAATCGCAAATACAGTGGACCCTTTGTGATTTTCATCATCTTTATCCCAGGCCATAGAACCATTCCAAGTCACAAAAGCGCCTCCAGTAGCCAAACTTGGGTCAATTTCGTGCATTTTACAGATTTCTAGTACTTTCGGATCTCCAGGACCCAAGCTGGTTACTTGAATATCTGAGCTGCCCATTTCTGCTTGTCTGAAGGCTAGATGATGGGTTGTTCGTTGCGATCGCCATTTACCAGCACTCTTTTGAAAAAATTCCATTGCATCCATTTGCCCTTCTCCATCTTTGAATTTTTAGGATATTAGTTCTAGCCTAATCATCATAATACTTCTAGCTTTTATTAATTTTATGTTAACTTTTGTCGAATAAATTAATTTTAAAATGTACATTATGGACAGAATGTCAAGCAAATGTTACGATAATTTACATAAGAGTAAAGACATCAACTTAACTGTGGCCTCAGTATATTGGCCAATATCTATGATCTAGATAAGTAAGGAGTAAACTATGGAAATGTCTAATAGCTTAACTATGGAGCAACAGTTCAAATTACAAGTTCTACGGGAGGAAGTGAAAGGCTTAAGTCGGGAAGAAGCTCAAGAATATTTAGTTGAAGTGTTGCGACAAACTATGGTTAAGGAGAATTTGTTTAAAAACTGGATGAAAGGCAAAATTTAACCGATGTTTCTGATTAAAAACAAGAATATATCGGTAATTAATAACTAACCCCACCCATCTACTAGATATGGGCGGGGTTTATACTTTTAATATCATGTTCGGTAGAACCGTTATAATATAGCGCTGTGCGCAGCTCATCTGGCAACAGGGTGAATAAAAAACCTATAATATAAGACTTTTAGCTATTGGACAGTTATTGCAATTTGTTTGTAACCCACATTCCGCACTTCAATTTGTAACATGAAAATTAGTATAAAATCCGTAGCTTGCTTAAGTATTTATACTATATAAATTATCTTCATTTACCTTTATCAGGAGTCAAATTCTCAGTTAAATATTAAGCATAAATACTTACTAAATTGTTGATTTTTATTGACCACTATAATTTTCTTCTGACTTCTGACTTTTGACTTTTGACTTTTGACTTTTGACTTTTGACTTACCTTCTTCTATTGCATAATCTTTTGCAAAGACTTTAACCCTTTCTTCATTCTTCGAGAAACAGTAACAGCACTAATACCCATCCGCTCGGCGGTTTCCTTCTGAGTCAAGTCACAGAGAAAAACAAACTCCAAAACTTTACGAGTACCTTCTTCTAGTTTGGCCAGGGCTTGCTGTAAACGAATTTGGTCTTCTTGAGCTAACTGAAAACTACGATACTGACTATCTGGAACTAATTCTCCTAAACAAGTGGTTCCATTTATTTCATCTTGAACTGGAGCATCTAAACTCAGAGGAGCGCGGTTACGACAAGCTAATTGAATTTCCTGCCACTGTTCCAAAGAAATATCTAATGCAGAGGCCACTTCTAAATCTGTAGGTTTCCGTTTTAACTTCACTCGGAGGTCTTGTATAACTTTTGTGGCCTGCCGATCCATAGCTAGCCAATTTCTAGGAATGCGTACAGAAGGACTTTTATCTCTTAGATAATGCTGAATTTCGCCCCGGATATAAGGAGTAGCAAAAGAACTAAAGGCTCGTCCCTTCGATATATCAAATCTCTCAATTGCTCTAATTAATCCAATACAGCCTACTTGGAGTAAATCGTCATATGTTTCGGTACACCTATTCAACCAATGGTAAACTTCTTTTCTGACAAGTCCAACATTAAGTTTAACTAATTGGTTGCGGAGATGATGAGAAGGGGACTGTTGATATTGACGCAACAGTTCCAGGTTTTCACTTTTTAGTTCTTGAGTGATAGTGGTAGACATAGGTATATTACGATTCTGATAGAAACCTACTGATGGTAAATCACATACGCACTATTTTTACACATCATAATACTTATAGTTATAGATATATACAATAATTGCCGTGACTATTGGAATCTTGGAGTGTGATATTAGACACAGTTGATTTATAAGAGTTTGAATTATGGCCTAAGACTTTTTATCTACAGTATTGCAATTGATTGTTTTATTAGGTAGTTACTTGATTAACTTGATTAAGTATCATAAATATTCAACACAAATATAGTCATATATAGTTATATGTAGTCTTTTGTCTCCAGAAATTAGAGCAACTATTGACATAATCTAACAATATCTGTGATAATAGAAAACCAAATAGTCCCAAGAATCAACGATCTGAGTTCAATAGGGTGAAATTCCTGGACTGACACGCTACCTCTAGACACATCAGAACCTACGTCCAAGCCTCTGTATTATGACCAAGTAGAAATTGAATCAGGGAGATAATCATGCAAAGAAGAAAAGAAAAAGTAGTCCCAAATGCTTTTAGCTATGGGATAGAGGGTGTTGTAGTTCACCCAGTCATGGTAACACCTGCAAAATAAGGATGTGTCATATTTGACTATATTTTTATGAACTATAAATATGTTTAATAATAATCATAATTATGACTTACGCATAACCACAACTTATGGTGGGGGTTAACGGCTGTTAACCCCTAAACTGTCTTTAACTACAAATGGCGTATAATTTTGTCTTTTGCATAAATCCTGAATAATATTTACAGAATAATTAAGGTTTAAAGCCTCTCATGAGCAAGGAGAAACTCTACTACCTGAATTTAAGAAAAAAGCATTTTTTAAGTTAAAGGAAACGATCGCTTATCTTCACAAACCTTCGATTTTTATTGGGTAGGGTCTTTAATCAAATAAGTTGCACAAACAATTTAATTTCAGACCCAATATCTAGCTTAAGAAGCTACATCTACCCTACCGTAAAAAGTACCACCAATTTTAACTTCTACAGCCTCCTTAGCGCCCAAGTCTGTATCAGAAGGCTGAATTGCTTCAAAGATACCAGCAATTTCACCAGTTTCGCTGTCTACTTTAGAAATTCTCAGGGAAATTTCACCAGCTTTGAGACTGGTATCTGCAAACTTGACATTAGCTTTACTAAACTCTGTATCATCTGCACGATTTGGTAAAGCTACTGCATTATCATATCCTGCAGTAACACCACGACCCTTTGGATCTAGGAAGCTAGAACCTCGATAGGAAGGAACATTATAGATACCCTCAAAATCGATAGAGGTATTAATAGCAGAAACACCAGGCTGACTTTTAGCAATAAGTCCTTTGACGGTAAATAGAAAAGGTACTTCCTCACCACCTGGTAAGAGAACAGTTATAGCCTGAAAATCTATACCATACTGCTCCTTAAATGTCAATGCATTATCTTGATCAAAGATCAGATCCCCTGTTACTTGGTCTAAGCTAGAAGTATATCGTGTCAATTTTCTTCCTTCTACAAATTCTGCTTTCTGGCGTTTGTTAGTAGGTTCTTCCTTGACAAAATATTCAGTTGGCTGTATGCACAAATCTGTCAAAATATAAGAGCTATCGCGGTCAAGGGCAATGGAACCACGAGCTGTTTCTGGTAACTCAGGACAGTTGTTAGCCAAACCAGTATTGACAATGTCATCATATGTAAGTGTTTGACTGCTACCTGGACCTTCTGAGCAAGCGGTCAAAAAACTCAAACACACAGCTAATAGTGCAGCAATTAAAGTGCGATACCTCATTGTTAACCTCAAGATTTAATATTCAACAATCAACATTGCTACTGCGTTTTGTGTTTACGCAGTATAAATAATCCAATTTTAGATTTTTGATTTTATCGGAATTTAGGGTAATGGAATCATAGTTGTACTTCACCCTCTAAAGTGGCTTTTGCCAAAGTAAATTTTCTATACTCTGTTAGCATTGATAGGTGTTTAAACTCATGTACATAAGCCCAGTTCCTGAAAAAAGGACAGTAATTCAAAGCATATTTATCTTTGTATTAATCCAAAATAGTATTTTACATTGCTTGTTACTTTATTCCTAAGCCAGTTATTTGACTACTCCCCTGGACTCTCTACCGAGGGGATTCTAAGTAGATACTACGCAACACCGATAAATCCGTGTTGCTCCATCTATTCTTAGCTGACCAAAGATACACTCTCTGGGGACAAGTCAAAGTGCCCCTACACAGTCGGCTTAAGTCTAAACCTAGCTTTCTGCTTACTTTTGTGATGATGTTTGCAGCCCCATTACAATCTGCATTCACGAAACAATTATTACCACTCCTATACAAACCACGCTTTATTCTTTTTCCTGACGGTTTCCAATCATTGGGTTTCTCACCATAAATAGGCAGATCGTCACCATCTAAAAACGAAGCGATACTTGTATAACTTTCTTCGGTTTCTATGAATATTATTCCATATTCATAGCATAATTGAGCTATTCTTTCTTTGAGTCTAGCTGTGGGAATTGGTACAAATTCTGAATTACTTTTTTTTCCTAATTTGATTTCATTTTTCTGACCTTTATTCCAACCAAATACAATTGTACCAATAGAATTTTTTAAACAATGGTTAATGACTATTCTGGCTGCTTTATTTATACCGTCACGAATTTGGCGGTTACGTTTTTCAGTAATTGCAGCTAGTTTATTTGACCAAAATCCAGTCTGTTTATTTTCTTTAATAGTTGATACTTGTTTGTTGTACCAACGATTCATTGATTTGAGATGTTTACCATCCACAATCAAGCTAGTACCGACATTAGATACACAGGTCAACCAATTATTTACACCATGGTCTATTCCTAAGACATTATCTTGATTTAATTGAGGTTTAACTACTATTTCTTTTTCATAGACAAATTCCCAATAAAAACATTTGTTTCTCGGTAATATTCTCAGTTCTTTAATAGAAGCAAAGTTGAGATTACTCGGCTTATGAATATAAAAACAATCTAGACCAAACCAGCGCTTACAGGTATTACCTAGTGGAACTCTAATTTGATTATCTTTAAGTTTTAATGCTTGCTTGGGGTAACTAACTGTAGCCATTCCTCCTTTTTTTCTGTAGTTAGGAATTTTTGGTCTGTCTGATATTTTTCCTTCACTGTAGGCTTTTATTAAACCATAATAAGACCTAAATGATTCAGCTACAGTTATCAATATTTGTTGTGCTGCTTGTGAATATAAAACTTTATAGTGATTGTTCTTTTTGTAGACTTTTTCCAAGTCAAACTTGCCCAGAGTTTTGTAAGACTTAAAAAATAATTGCCGACCATAATATATTCCCATGTTAGTGAGCTTGTGAGACTGTTCACATAAGAATGTTAAAATAGCAATTAATTCGGGATTTTTACCTACTAAAACTTGCTGACAAGAGTACATTTGAAACGGGGATTGGAAATTTTATTGTGGGTAATAATAGCACAGGACCACTTTGGTTGTCTAGTCTAAACAACTCACTCGTTTTCATCCCCCGGGTTAAAACACAGGGGCCTTCAACGTTGCTTTTCAGTAAATTAAAATTGCATAAGTAAATATGCTTAAGGTAGAATATCGCTGTAACTAATTTCAAATCAAATTAATATCTAGAACAAGCAAGATATTTTTGAATTACCCATACGAGGACAAATTAATTTAGAGTCTGGTAGTTTATATGAATAGGAAAAACTAATTAAAATAATTTTTTGATGTTAATTGATAATTATGGATACAAATACAGACAATCAGTCAACACAATTACACAATGATTTACAATCATTGACACATTCACTCAGAGCTTTAGCAAAAAATCATCACGACGATCCAATGGCAATGTTGGCTATGCTACGAACTCTGGAAGGTTTACATCAAGAACTTAGAGAAGGTTTATTTCAACAAGCATTACCAGATAATCGTCAAGCACTCTACAATTTACTTAAAGATATTGAAGCGAAGGGAGGTTGGCCTTATATTCCCCGGTTAAGACTACGCTCTATTTTAGAAAATTGGTCTGATGAGGATTTATAACATTTCTTGGTCTGATGTAGATTCAGGTAAAGCTTGACTAATATCATCTATAAAGTCTTCTTCTGTAATTATTGAAGCTGGAACATTTACTAATACGGCTAATAATCTACCATTATCAATAGTAATTAATGTATCTCTGAAATTTAAACCTGTTCCCTGTTCAAAAGTTAAATCGCCAAAAGTTAAGTCACCATCTAAGGCCAAGAAATCTTCCAAAGGACTAAAATCATTAATTACATCAATATTACCTAATTCTCCAGGTAGGACAAATATATCGGAACCTTCGCCCCCGGTTAAGGTATCTTCTCCAGCATCTCCAAATAATATATCGTTGCCTCGATCGCCTAACAAAGAATCATTACCATCACTACCTTGAAGTGTATCATTATCCTTTCCACCAAATAATGTATCGTCACCAATACCACCAATAACTAAGTCATTATTCGCATCACCAAAGAGGGAGTCGTTTTCTTGTTCTCCAAAAATTGTATCATTACCCTTTCCACCACGAAGATTGTCCAAATTGTCTCCACCAAAAACTTGGTCGTTACCTCTATTACCGTTAATAAAATCGCTTCCATTAATTCCAAATAAAGTATCATCACCTGCTTCTCCAAATAGAGTATCATCACCACTACCTCCATCTAGAGAGTCATTACCATCACCACCAAAAAGAGAGTCATTTCCTATACTTCCATTTGCAATATCGTTTCCACTATCTCCAAATATTACATCATCATCAATATTTCCAAAGAGACTATCATTTCCTTGATTACCTCTTAATGTATCGTTACCATCTCCTCCAGTAACTAAATCAATTCCTTCATTACCAATGACTTCGTCATCTCCAGTCTGTCCAAATAAGGAGTCGTTGCCTTCTTCTCCTGCTAGAAAATCATTTCCCGGACCACCTTCAATACTATCATCTCCAGGACCGCCTAATGCTGAGTCGCGACCATCTTCTCCTTGTAATAAATCATTATCTTCACCACCACTTAAAAGGTCCGATCCAATACCACCAATAATTTCATCTTCTCCTTCTCCACCATCTTGAGTATCATCTCCTGCTTCACCAAAAATAGTATCATTTCCACCAAATCCTCCCATTAGGTCAGGTTCTGGAGAACCTATTAAGAGGTTATCGTTGTTATCTCCTGATATATTGGCCATATTTTAGATACTCCTATGTTACTAATAATTTGATTTTTGAATAAAGTCAGGTTTAAGTAGGTAGGTGAGAAAATTTATAAGTACGTCATAGTGACTGAAACGGAGTGGAAGGAAGCAATTTCAATGGTTTCGACTTCATCAAGATTTCGTTAGATAATGAGGTTTATTCGTACCTACCTACTTATAGAGCAATGCAAAAATGTTCTAAATTTTAGGATTACATTTTTTTGATATTTTGCATTGGGTTTTGGCGGTCTATGTCCCTCCTCTCCTTACCAAGTTACTTGTGACTGAAAACTTAAGTATTTTGTTTCCTGTTTATGTCAGCATTTAGCCTGTTTTGTGAATTCAAGTCTACATTAGTTGGATAGTTCAATAATTAATAATTGATAATGAATAATTGATAATGAATAATTGATAATTACCTCTCCCTAAAAGGAAGAGAATTGACTCAAAGGATTTTTTTTTACTTCTCCTGCAAAGGAAAGCTTTTAAACCTGAATTATTCGGTAAAGTTGGCTAATATGTTTTAAGTTTTACTGTGAAATTTAATTTAGTTCAAATTTTTAATACTAATTACAATTATATTTAGTTATGAACTTGAAGATTGATAGCCGAATACTTCCATAAAATTAAATTGTTAATTCTATAAGGTTATGGAATACAGAAATATTAGTTATGGAAGCTTGCTCAGGGAAAATCTTTAAAATTATTACTGCTATATATTTACCGAAAAATTGTGGTCTAAAGCTTCCCTTTTTAATTTAAGGGGATAAAAAGCGGTGTATCTTCGGAGCTTCCCGTAGGGTGGGATGGTGAGGAAACCTACGGGATATCAAATCGACCAAGAGAAAGATAATATTCCTTGTATTAAGTCTCCTTATTGCAAGAGGTACTGAAGTCTGAAGTTCCGATCTTATGAGGCTAACTGATAACTGATAACTGATAACTGAAATTACTTCTCTTGATTATAGGTTTACCAAGAAATTGTGGTCTAAAGCCTCCCCTTTTAAGGGGATAATAAATAAAAATTTTCCTGTTCGTCAATCAATTCTGTTTTAAAGGAGAGGTAATAATTAATTATTAATTATTAATTGTTGAAAATAGTCCCCTACTCTCCACACTCTCTCTACCATTACTATTGGGTAAAATCTAACCCTATGATCCCCCCCAATCCCCCGAGGATGCGGGGGGAGAGGTCTATATTTTCTTAAATTTATCCAGATTTTCAAGCTAGACGTGCTAGTAGGTTCCCTTAAGGAAAAATTGTGGTTTAAAGTCTCTCCTTTTAAGGGAATAATAAAGAAAAATTTTCCTGTTCGTCAATCAATTCCGTTTTAAAGGAGAGGTAATAATTAATAATTGATAATGGATAATTGATAATTACCTCGGGTTTTAACCGTTACGGAATTGAATATAAGGAAATATTATTTCTTTATTTCCCCGATCAAGGGGAGGCTTCAAGGCGCGAATTATTTAATTATTAATTGTTGAAAATAGTCCCCTACTCTCCACACTATCTCTACCATTACTATTGGGTAAAATCTAACCCTACGATCCTCATTGAATATAAGGAAATATTATTTCTTTATTTCCCCGATCAAGGGGAGGCTTCAAGGCGCGAATTATTTAATTATTAATTGTTGAAAATAGTCCCCTACTCTCCACACTATCTCTACCATTACTATTGGGTAAAATCTAACCCTACGATCCTCCCCAACCCCCCTTAGAAAGGAGGGAGAGTTCTATATTTTCTCAAATTTATCCAGATTTTCAAGCTAGACGTGCTAGTAGGTTCCCTTAAGGAAAAATTGTGGTTTAAAGTCTCTCCTTTTAAGGGAATAATAAAGAAAAATTTTCCTGTTCGTCAATCAATTCCGTTTTAAAGGAGAGGTAATAATTAATAATTGATAATGGATAATTGATAATTACCTCGGGTTTTAACCGTTACGGAATTGAATATAAGGAAATATTATTTCTTTATTTCCCCGATCAAGGGGAGGCTTCAAGGCGCGAATTATTTAATTATTAATTGTTGAAAATAGTCCCCTACTCTCCACACTATCTCTACCATTACTATTGGGTAAAATCTAACCCTATGACCCCCCCAACCCCCCGAGGATGCGGGGGGAGAGGTCTATATTTTCTCAAATTTATCCAGATTTTCAAGCTAGACGTGCTAGTAGGTTCCCTTAAGGAAAAATTGTGGTTTAAAGTCTCTCCTTTTAAGGGAATAATAAAGAAAAATTTTCCTGTTCGTCAATCAATTCCGTTTTAAAGGAGAGGTAATAATTAATAATTGATAATGGATAATTGATAATTACCTCGGGTTTTAACCGTTACGGAATTGAATATAAGGAAATATTATTTCTTTATTTCCCCGATCAAGGGAGGCTTCAAGGCGCGAATTATTTAATTATTAATTGTTGAAAATAGTCCCCTACTCTCCACACTATCTCTACCATTACTATTGGGTAAAATCTAACCCTACGATCCCCCCCCAACCCCCCCTTAGAAAGGAGGGAGAGGTCTATATTTTCTCAAATTTATCCACATTTTCAAGCTAGACGTGCTAGTAGGTTCCCTTAAGGAAAAATTGTGGTTTAAAGTCTCTCCTTTTAAGGGAATAATAAAGAAAAATTTTCCTGTTCGTCAATCAATTCTGTTTTAAAGGAGAGGTAATAATTAATAATTGATAATGGATAATTGATAATTACCTCGGGTTTTAACCGTTACGGAATTGAATATAAGGAAATATTATTTCTTTATTTCCCCGATCAAGGGGAGGCTTCAAGGCGCGAATTATTTAATTATTAATTGTTGAAAATAGTCCCCTACTCTCCACACTATCTCTACCATTACTATTGGGTAAAATCTAACCCTACGATCCCCCCCCAAACCCCCTTAGAAAGGAGGGAGAGGTCTATATTTTCTCAAATTTATCCAGATTTTCAAGCTAGACGTGCTAGTAGGTTCCCTTAAGGAAAAATTGTGGTTTAAAGTCTCTCCTTTTAAGGGGATAATAAATAAAAATTTTCCTGTTCGTCAATCAATTCTGTTTTAAAGGAGAGGTAATTGTTAATTATTAATTATTAATTGTTGAACGACTGCTTCCCTACCTGAATCTTGATTACTACTAAAATCTTATATCATGTCCGGTTGAATAGTTATAATTAGAGCTTGTAGTAGGGCTAAAGTCCTAAAATAGATATAGATATTTTATGGGCTAGAGCAAAACTACAAACAAAAACTTTTAAACTTGTATCAGTTATAATACTTGATGTTTTTTCTACACTTTAATCCTCAGTTTCGCCAAACTATCAAATAATTTTTTGACTTTGACTAAATCTTTATCTCCGGGGGCTATTTCTACTCCACTAGATAAGTCTATACCACAGAATTTATGATTAGATTCAATGATTAATTGTTGAATTGGTACTGTGACATTTTCTGGTGTTAAACCACCTGCTAAAAACCATGGAAAAGTGGGATAAAAATCTTTAATAATTTTCCAATCTAAGGTTTGACCAGTGCCTCCTAATTTATCTGGATGATAAGCATCTAGGAGTAAAGTATCGACATAATTTTCATAACTATTTACTGTTGTTAAATCTTGAGGAGATTTGATTCTGAATGCTTTAATTATTTCTATATTATCTGGTATTGATTGACGTAATTGATGACAAAATTCTGGAGATTCGTCTCCATGTAGTTGTATACCTGTTAATTGGGTCTGAATAATTATTTCCGATAAGAAATCAATTTCTGAGTTAACAAATACTCCGATTTTATCAATATTTTTTGGTAGTTGAACAACGATATTTCTGATTTTTTCTGGAGTAATATACCGAGGCGATGTTGGAACACAGATAAATCCTAAAGCTGTTGCTCCCATTTGAGCGATCGCTTGTCCTTGCTCTAGTTTTGTAATTCCACAAATTTTTACGCGCATTAATTTTACCTGCTAAGAGCTTAATTGTGCATTTTTGTATTAAAACTTAAGGTTATTGTTAATTATTAAAACAAATTATAGCTTCTTACTAAAATTTCTTGATAATTTGCAAAACATAAATTGATTAAATCAAACATTTAAGGCAAATAGCCAAATTTTTGTAATTTAAGGAGATAAAAACTTGATTTACTCTTGCTTAATTTTAGCAGCACAATCTCAACCCCTCTCTGCACAGTGGTCTCCAAAAGTAGCAATTGTAATGATAACCTGCAACCTAGTGGCAATTGTAATTGGTTACTATGCTATTTCAAAGAACAATCGTGGACAAGGGCCTGATTTACCAGTATCATTACCAGCTATTTTTACTGGGTTTGGCGTACCAGAATTGTTAGCTACTACTAGCTTTGGTCATATTTTAGGAGCAGGAATAATTTTAGGGCTTGGTAGTGCTGGTATGCTATAGATATAACCTGATTTTAGTTACAAGTATAGGGGGTATTCTTTTCACACAGAAGAGATACCCCCATTTTTGATTTTCTAATAAAAGAAGGAAGAAGGAAGAAAGAAGAAGGAAGAAAAAAGAAGGACTGAAAGACCGAAAAAGTGGATGGGGATACTCATTTCAGTTATCAGTTATCAGTTATCAGTTATCAGTACCTCTAGTTAAAGTAAAGTGAATTGAAATATTGAACTTGATTTTCTCTTGGTCCATTGGATATGGCGAGGAGACCCGCTCTTGACATAGCCGCTCCGCTTTATATGTTGCGTAGCAAAACGCCATCTCTCGACCGCTTTTTAATCCTCTTCAAAGGGGAGGTTATTAACCTGATTTTTTGGTCAACGACCTACCACTTCGTGTCTTATAACCCCAAGCAATTTTAAATACCATGTAGGCGGCAGAGTATTATACCAATTTGATAAATATTTGCTACATTTTATTGAGTGGGAGAGCGTGGGAGTAGGGGAGTAGGGGAGTGGGGGAGTAGTAAACATAAGAATAATTAATATTAAATGAGCTGCTAATTATCAAAAAAGTGATTTAACCTGTTTTAATTACTTAATAACTGAAGTGTCGCCTAAGTATCGCATTACTTTTGGGAATTGTTATTAAATATATAGTAATTTCATTTGAGTTGCGTAAAAACCTGGTCGCTTTTAGCCAACAAGCAACAAGCAAAAGGTAAGAAGGTTTGCCGGACTTTTTACTGTTAGTAAATAACCAACTCTTGTTTGACATTTCATTTAAAAAAGCTATAGCATTATTTTTTCAAATTGGTATTAAACCAAAAAATAAAAAGATAAATTATATAGACTAGAACAAGTAAAAGTTTAAATAAATAATCAAATAAAACTTCATGCAGTCAGATTTGCGAATTGGCAATTTATTTGGTATCCCTTTATTTTTGGATTCTTCATGGTTCGTAATTTTACTGTGGATAACATATATTAATAGGCAAGACTATCAAGAGTGGGGGTTATTTTTAGCTTGTGGAGCTGGATTAATAATTGCTCTACTAATGTTTTTTTCTGTATTATTACACGAATTAGCTCATAGTTTAGTTGCTATTTCTCAAGGTATTAAAGTTAATTCTATCAGGTTATTTTTGTTTGGTGGAATTGCTGGAATAGACCGAGAATATCGAACTCCTGGAGAAGCTTTTCAAGTGGCGATCGCTGGACCTTTAGTGAGTTTGGTTTTGTTTTTTTTATTGGGTTTAACTAGCCTTTTTTTTTCTACATCAAGCTTGGTTGGTGAACTAATAAATCGGGTAGCAGAAATTAATCTGATTTTAGCTATTTTTAATCTGATGCCTGGTTTACCTTTAGATGGCGGACAAGTATTAAAAGCTGCTATTTGGAAAATAACTGGTAGTCGTTTTGTTGGGGTAAGATGGGCGGCTAAAAGTGGTCAAGGTTTAGGATGGTTAGGAATTATTTTGGGGTCAGTTTTAGTGCTAGTAACTCAGAATTATGGTGGTTTTTTGCTGGCTTTAATTGGTTGGTTTGCTCTGCGTAATGCCAAATTTTATCATCGGATAATTGATTTACAAGAAGTGTTAATTAAAATTAAATCTGTAGAAGTAATGACGCGAGATTTTCGTGTGGTAGATGCAAATTTGACTTTGAGTCAATTCTCAGATAAATATTTTTTGAAAAGTTCTAAATTTTCTATTTATTTTGCTGCTAGTCAGGGTCGTTATCTTGGTTTAGTTTCTTCTGATGCTATTGATTTTATTGAACGGAGTTATTGGGATACTCAAACTTTAAGGATGATTATATGTCCGCTAAATCAGATAGTTACTGTTTCGGAGAAAGCTAATTTAGTGGAAGTTATTAATAGTATGGAATTTCATCAGCAAAAACATATAACTGTTCTTTCTCCTGCTGGAGCAGTGGCAGGTATAATAGACCGGGGTGATATTGTTCGGGCAATAAATAGATACTTAAAATTGAAGATTTCAGAGGCAGAAATTAAGCGTATTAAAACAGAAGGTTGTTATCCTCCAGAAATGAAATTAGAAGCGATCGCTAAGGCTACTTATCTATCAAATTTAAAGTAGAAGAAGGAGGAAGGAAGAAGGAAGAGGGAAGAAGTAAGAAGGAAGAAGGAAGGAAAAATCTGGTTTTTTCTGAGTTTTAAACTGTGGAAATTGATCAAGAATAATTAGTCATTGAGGATGCAGAAGATATAAATATTTCTAAGATTTTGGCAATTTTAAGTGAGTCAATTCAAGGATTGAATATTTTTTAAATTGTATAGCGAAGGTAAAGAAGAAGGAAGAAGTAAGAAGGAAGAGGGAAGAAGTAAGAAGGAAGAAGGAAGAGGGAAGAGGGAAGAAGTAAGAAGGTAAGAAAAATCTGGTTTTTTATGAGTTTTAAACTGTTGATATTTCCGGGTATTTTGCTTCGACTGCTATATAATTTCTATAATCACAGGAACAAGGAAGAAGGAAAAGGGAAGAGGTAGAAAAAATCTGGTTTTTTCTGAGTTTTAAACTGTGGAAATTGATCGAGAATAATTAGTCATTGAGGATGCAGAAGATATAAATATTTCTAAGATTTTGGCAATTTTAAGTGAGTCAATTCAAGGATTGAATATTTTTTAAATTGTATAGCGAAGGTAAGGAAGAAGGAAGGGGGAAGAAGGAAGAAGGTAGAAGGTAGAGGCAGGAAAGGAAGGCTTAAGAGCAAGAAAGAAAACTTAAATTTCTTATATATATTCATGCTTGGGTTTACACAAACGCACCTCAAGGGACATGATATTGTACCAATTTGAAAAAAGAATACTACGAATAATAAGGGCGATAAAAAGACTTTACAGAAGATGTTCGTTTGACAAAAAAAGAGAATTTCCCATCTCACTAAAAACTGGTGTTTAAGTCATTTATTCTAACTTCTAACTTTTGAGTTTTAACTTCTGAATTCTAACTTCTGACTTCTAACTTCCGAGGATATCCCTGTGACAAAAAAGAGAATTTCCCATCTCACTAAAAACTGGTGTTTCAGCCATTTATTCTGACTTCTAACTTCTAACTTCTGACTTCCGAGGATATCCCTGTAACAAAAAAGAGAATTTCCCATCTCACTAAAAACTGGTGTTTAAGTCATTTATTCTGACTTCTAACTTTTGAGTTTTAACTTCTGACTTCTAACTTCTAACTTCTGACTTCCGAGGATATCCCTGTGACAAAAAAGAGAATTTCCCATCTCACTAAAAACTGGTGTTTAAGTCATTTATTCTGACTTCTAACTTTTGAGTTTTAACTTCTGACTTCTAACTTCTAACTTCTGACTTCTAAAGATATCCCTGTGACAAAAAAAGAGAATTTCTCACCTCACTAAAAACTGGTGTTTCAGCCATTTATTCTGACTTCTAACTTCTAACTTCTGAGTTCCGAGGATATCCCTGTAACAAAAAAAGAGAATTTCCCATCTCACTAAAAACTGGTGTTTAAGTCATTTATTCTGACTTCTAACTTTTGAGTTTTAACTTCTGACTTCTAACTTCTAACTTCTGACTTCTAAAGATATCCCTGTGACAAAAAAAGAGAATTTCTCACCTCACTAAAAACTGGTGTTTCAGCCATTTATTCTGACTTCTAACTTTTGAGTTTTAACTTCTGAATTCTAACTTCTGAATTCTAACTTCCGAGGATATCCCTGTGACAAAAAAGAGAATTTCCCATCTCACTAAAAACTGGTGTTTCAGCCATTTATTCTGACTTCTAACTTTTGAGTTTTAACTTCTGACTTCTAACTTCTAACTTCTGACTTCTAAAGATATCCCTGTGACAAAAAAGAGAATTTCCCATCTCACTAAAAACTGGTGTTTCAGCCATTTATTCTGACTTCTAACTTCTAACTTCTGACTTCCGAGGATATCCCTGTAACAAAAAAGAGAATTTCCCATCTCACTAAAAACTGGTGTTTAAGTCATTTATTCTGACTTCTAACTTTTGAGTTTTAACTTCTGAATTCTAACTTCTGAATTCTAACTTCCGAGGATATCCCTGTGACAAAAAAGAGAATTTCCCATCTCACTAAAAACTGGTGTTTCAGCCATTTATTCTGACTTCTAACTTCTAACTTCTGACTTCCGAGGATATCCCTGTAACAAAAAAAGAGAATTTCCCATCTCACTAAAAACTGGTGTTTAAGTCATTTATTCTGACTTCTAACTTTTGAGTTTTAACTTCTGACTTCTAACTTCTGACTTCTGACTTCTAAAGATATCCCTGTAACAAAAAAAGAGAATTTCCCATCTCACTAAAAACTGGTGTTTAAGTCATTTATTCTGACTTCTAACTTTTGAGTTTTAACTTCTGACTTCTAACTTCTAACTTCTGACTTCTAAAGATATCCCTGTGACAAAAAAAGAGAATTTCCCATCTCACTAAAAACTGGTGTTTCAGCCATTTATTCTGACTTCTAACTTTTGAGTTTTAACTTCTGACTTCTAACTTCTAACTTCTGAGTTTCGAGGATATCCCTGTGACAAAAAAAGAGAATTTCTCACCTCACTAAAAACTGGTATTTCAGCCATTTATTCTGACTTCTAACTTTTGAGTTTTAACTTCTGACTTCTAACTTCTAACTTCTGACTTCTAAAGATATCCCTGTGACAAAAAGAGAATTTCCCATCTCACTAAAAACTGGTGTTTCAGCCATTTATTCTGACTTCTAACTTCTAACTTCTGAGTTCCGAGGATATCCCTGTGACAAAAAAAGAGAATTTCCCATCTCACTAAAAACTGGTGTTTCAGCCATTTATTCTGACTTCTAACTTTTGAGTTTTAACTTCTGACTTCTAACTTCTAACTTCTGAGTTTCGAGGATATCCCTGTGACAAAAAAGAGAATTTCCCATCTCACTAAAAACTGGTGTTTCAGCCATTTATTCTGACTTCTAACTTTTGAGTTTTAACTTCTGACTTCTAACTTCTAACTTCTGACTTCTAAAGATATCCCTGTGACAAAAAAGAGAATTTCCCATCTCACTAAAAACTGGTGTTTCAGCCATTTATTCTGACTTCTAACTTTTGAGTTTTAACTTCTGACTTCTAACTTCTAACTTCTGACTTCTAAAGATATCCCTGTGACAAAAAAGAGAATTTCTCACCTCACTAAAAACTGGTGTTTCAGCCATTTATTCTGACTTCTAACTTTTGAGTTTTAACTTCTGACTTCTAACTTCTAACTTCTGACTTCTAAAGATATCCCTGTGACAAAAAAAAGAGAATTTCTCACCTCACTAAAAACTGGTGTTTCAGCCATTTATTCTGACTTATAACTTCTAACTTTTGAATTTTAAGTTCTAACTTCTAACTTTTGACTTTTGACTTTTGACTTTTGAATTTTAAGTTCTAACTTTTGACTTTTGACTTTTGACTTTTGAATTCTAATCACTTTTTCCCTAACAACCAATAAGTGACCATTTTACCTCTACCTTTAACTGAAGTTAAACCTCTTTCCTGAAAAATATATTTATCTTTTAATAGCTCATAAGTAGTAGCTGTAACTTGAATTTTTCCAGCTTTTCCAGAAGACTCCATTCTCGAAGCTACATTCACAGAATCTCCCCACAAATCATAAATAAACTTCTTTGTACCAATTACACCTGCTACTACTGGTCCAGTATTAATACCAATTCTAATTTGAAATTTATCGCCCATATCTGTTTGAAACTTATCAACTTCTTGCTGCATATCTAATGCCATATTAGCGATCGCTTCTGCATGATTTTCTTGGGGTACTGGCAACCCACCTGCTACCATATAAGCATCGCCAATAGTCTTAATTTTTTCTAAACCATAAAATTCAGCTAGATAGTCAAATTTAGAAAAATTTGATTGAGCAGATTAACTAATTCTATTGGAGAAACCCTCGCAGCAATAGGAGTAAAACCGACTATATCAGAAAATAAAATTGTAGCTTTTTCAAAATAATCAGCTATTGCACTGGTATCCTCTTTTAATCTAAATGCAATAGGTTCAGGTAAAATATTCATTAGTAGACGCTCAGACTTTTCTTGTTCTGCGCGTAATGCTGCCTCTGCTTGTTTGCGAAGAGTAATATCTTCTACAGTACCTTCATAGTAAAGAATTTCTCCATTAGCATCCCGTACAGCACGAGCTTTTTCAGACATCCAAATAATACTACCATCATAACGATAAATCTGTGATTCAAAATTTGATACTTCCTCATATTTATTAATAGTATCAATAAATTCTTGCCGACGATTAGGATTAACATATAACTGTTCTGCAATATTCCTCATACTAGCAATTAATTCTGAACAATCAGAGTAACCATACATTTTGGCCAAAGCTGGATTAGCACTTAAGAAAAAACCATCAGGTGTAGTTTGAAAAATACCCTCAATTGAATTTTCAAATATACTACGATATTTTGCTTCAGCTGTTCGTAATGCTTCTGCTGCTTCCTTCCGTTCTGTAATATCATTAACTATTGAAAGTAAACAAAGTTGCCCATCAAGAAAAACAACTTCTCCTGATAATAAACCAATTCTAACTTGTCCTGACTTTAGCCTCAAACTAATTTCTTGATTGCGAATTCTGCCCTGAGTTTCTAATATTTTATAAATATTACTTCGCTCTTCAATATTTACCCATAAATTTAATTCTATTCCCGTTTTACCAATAACTTCTTCGCGACTATAACCTGCGATATCCAGAAAACTATCATTAACTTCAATTATCCTATTATCTGAAAGTTTACTAATAGTAATTAATTCTGGACTTGCCTGAAAAGCTAAAGCAAATTTTTCTTCTGACTGACGCAGTGCCGCAGTTCTTTCTTCCACTCGTTGTTCTAGTTCAGCATTTGTCTTTTCTAAATTAGCAAATGATTGTTGTAATTGTTTTGCCATTAAATTAAAAGATTCTGCTAAAATTTCTAGTTCATTTACTGCTTTTATTTCAACTATTCGATCGAATTTTCCACTAGCAATTTCTCTACTAGCAGCACTTAAACGCATGACAGGATAACTAATCCAACGAGAAGTCAAAACTCCGATTACTGTTGCTACGAATAAAGCTATTAAACACAGTCTAATTGTGGTACGAGTGTTAACATTAATTTGCTCCATAAAATCTTCTTCTGGAACCACAACTACAATTAGCCAGTCTAAATTTTCACCATCAGAAAAAGGTACTACTTGTAAAAATTGTCGCTTGCCATTGAGTATAAATTCCAATTGTTGAGATTGCTTGATTTTACTAAAGCCACCAAAATATTTTATTAAATAATTTGCTGTAGTACCAATTAGGCAATTATCAACATTTTCAGCTTTGATTCTTGTGACTTCTTCATCTTTCAAACTAAATGGTTTTTGAGAAGTAGAAGAAGCCACTAAAAATCCAGAACGTTCTATGATGAAAGTTTGTCCTGATTTACCTATTTTAAAACTTTGAAGAAATTCTCTGATGTGAGAAAGAACAAAATCAACTCCAACTACTCCTATTAACTCATTATCATCTTGATAAACAGGTTGAACCAAAGTAACTTTCAATCTTAGCTCTTTAAAGTCAGCATAAATATCACTCCAGGTTGGTTTTTTTGCCTCTACTGCATTTTTGTACCAAGGTCTAATTCTGGGGTCATAATCATTGCCAATTTCTAATAATTCTGTAGGTTTTCCTTGATTATCAATACCAAGGCTATGAAATTTACCTTTCGTAGACTTACCTGCTCTACCAATTTGCCATTGATTATTATTTTGAAATCCTAAACCAATAAATTCTCCTTGAGCGCTACCAAAATAAATAGCAGAAATATTAACCGAATCAAACAAAAATCTTTGTCGCCAAAATTGCTGAGTTAAACTAGCCGTATCCTGAATATTCAAATGACCTAAATTAATAGCATCCCAATTAATTTGAGCAATAACCTTTGGTGCTTCTAAATAATCTTTTAATCTTTCTTGAATACGAGTACTAACTTCATTTCTTAATTGAGTTGTTACTTCATTAACAGCTTGCTGGCCATTGCGTAGAGATAGCCATCCTGTTAAACCTACAGCCCCAAAAATCTGAACCACAAATGGTACTATTAGAATAGCTCGTAGAGGTATATGACTGCTCACTTTGATACGGGGGAATAGTGATTTCAGAAACATTGTGGTAGTCGGGCTTAAGGCCATATATTTCTATGAGAATTCTTTGATTAATTTGGCCAATTTTTGATAAATTAATTGAAATTTTTACCCCCCAGTTTTGCGATTGAAACTAACTTAACTTGAGCGCGTTTTCCTCTATAAAATTCTGAGCGATCGTAATTACTTAATTTGATTGTAATACTATAGGTTTATTACCGTAGCATATTCTTCTGTTATATTAATTGAAATTAATTGAAGCTTATCTAAATTTTTGTAAAATTCCCTAATATTTATTTAAAATTTTCATATTTATTTAAAATTTTAGTTATTTTATAAATAAATCTTAAAATCTTATTTTGTAAGCTATCAGCTATCAGCTATCAGCTATCAGCTATCAGCTATTAATTTATTATTTTTTGAGCAGGAATTAGTATTGATAGATTTAAGTATAATTAAAAGTATTGGAAAAAAACTGACGTTGATGAGGGAGAGTGTATATTCATTATTTATGAAAAATCTAAAAGCTGAGTGCTAATAGCTGAATGATTACCTTATTTTAATCTGTAGCAATCCTAAATTATTTGTAAAAAATATCAGGATATTTAGGGTTTGCGTATGGAAAGTCTTTTTGCTGGGGTAGGATACAACCCACCCCTAGCCCCTCCTGGGAGGGGAATACAGGAGAAATGGGAATTAGCGAGGAGGTAGGATTCATTAATTGATAATTGATAATTACCTCTGGTTAAAACCGTCCTTGATTGAATATAAGGAAATATTATTTCTTCTCTTGGTCGATTGGATATGGCGAGGAGACCTCGCCATCCCTCGACCACTTTTTTCCCCTTAAAAGAGGAGGCTTTAAACCAGAATTATTTAATAATTAATAATTAATAATTAATAATTCGGTAAGAATTATCCCAAGATTGTTCTGCCCAACTATGAGCCTAAAATACTAACTTTTTGAGCGTTTTAGACTGAAATAGGCACACTTTTTAAAGGCCCCAAAAAGGCACTTTTCTTTATATGTCAATGCTTTTAGATTTAATCAGCAGAGCAATAATTAGCCATAATCAAAATGTTCTTCTTTTGAGAGAGAATATTTTTTCGGTGCGGAATGCGGAGCAAAGAAATTTCCCCTACTCCCCCACTCCCCTACTCCCCCACTCCCTCACTCCCCTACTCCCCCACTTCCTACACTAGGGATTATAATCAAATTCAAGTATTTTTTGCACCCCTAACCAATCTCCGTTTGGAGTTTCTGCTACTTCAAAAATATAGCCAATATCCCAAAAACTCAGACTATAAATTTTTGGGTCGCCCAATTTATCAATGAAAAATTGACACAGTTTTCTGCTGTCTCCAGATTCATCGGAGCTAAATTCAAGGTCAGAATCTTCCACTATCAACATTTGAGCAGCTTGCAAAGCTTTTTCCACCGCTAATATTTTACTATCAGCGATTGCATAGACTATTTGATGTTCGTAAGTGTAGTCATAACCTCCACCATAATATCCATAAAGCGTAATAGGTGGAATTTCCGAGAGAATATTATCTATTTTCCTTTGTAAATCTAATGTTTTTGGGTTGAGAGAGTTAGTTTCTTTCAAGCCAATTTTTGGAGGTTCAAAATCGTAGTCGCTAACTTGATCTGGCACAATAGGTGACAGACAAAACCAGTCTCCATCTTCCGTTTTGCCAATCAGAATATAGAAACAAAAATCAGGATACCTCCTCTGCAAATGTTCAACAGTAGTAAGTCGGAACGCCTGCAAATCTGACAATTCTGCTTTCAAAAGTGTTAATAACTGTTGATAACGTTCGACTCGAAATGCTTCTATTTCTGCATTCCAATCATCATCTCGCTCATCTCTCAAAGGTGCATACTCCCAACTATCTCCAATTTGATTAGTAGGTGTACCCCAATGCTCCACATTTTGCCAATGAGCGAGATAGCTGCCGCTAGGCTCCGCCAACGCTACTTCCACATCTGTTAAATTGACACAACCTTCAGAACGCATCAAATTCCAGACGTTAAATTTTCCCCATTTTTCTGTATCCCAAAAGAATGGTCTTCTGGCTAAAATTTCTAAAGTTCCAAGTAATTTTTCTGTTTCAAGTTTCATAATTAATTTAGGTATTAGGTGGTATTGATTAACATCAGGACTTACGCACATAAACTAAATCCAATCAGGGCGTTTTGCTACCGCATAACTCCGTTAACGCTCCGCGACATGTAAAGCGGAGCTTTGCGGAGCGCAAATGCCATTTGCTTGGCATAACTATCGTTAACGCCCCTACATTTTGTTGATATCAAATCCGGTTAATTGCACATAGAATCCGGCTATATAATATCTGTTTATAATTTCTTAAATTACTCCAATATTAGACATCTCTTCCACCCATAGGGAGTAGGTATGGAGGGGGAAATAATTGATAATTTCTGTACGATATAGATATTGATTTTTTATTATTGGAGATGTCTATCTAATCTCCCCACTCCCTCTTCCCCTCCACGGGAGGGGAGGGGCTAGGGTGGGTCCCCTACTCTCAACTATATAGTAAGTATTCAACCGGATTTGATATGACTCCCAATATTTTGATATTCAAGGGTTGTAAATAAACTCGCTATTTAGATAAAGTCCTACTAAATTTTTTCCCGGAGTTTTACCCAGGACATAAATAAATTCTTGAGCCCAAAAACTAAATCTATACATAAATATTTCCTCAAAAGTATGCTGAAAAAACGATTTATTGTATCGTATCTCTGAGATAATTCTTGATAATTATCATCCCTATACCAATCTTGTAAATAATCCGCATTAGGATAAAAATTATAAAACTGATTAACTTCTAAAATTTCCGAAGCTTGGATAATTTTTTCAAATACTAATTCCTTAGTTTTAGCAGTAGTAAAAACAATTTTATGTTCATAAGTATAAAGATAACCACCACCCAAATCTCCAGAAAAATGAATTGTACCTAGTTCGGAAATAATTTCCTGAATTTTTGCTATTAAATTTAAAGTACTTTCTTCTAAGTTTTCAGAATTTATTGAGATTTGGGGAGAGCAAGAAATCGTGTTTTTAGGAATTGCAGTCTCCTTATAAAAAGTTTGACCAATACCAATCCAATCACCAGATTTTGTCCTACCAATAATAAAACCAGGAAATTTAGCATATGCGTAATCGCTATGATAATCTAAGATAAAAGATTCTAAGTATTCCAAGTTATTTTCGAGGAATTGAAACAATTTTTTGATGCTATTTTCCCGGAATTTTTGCTCTTCTGAATTCAGATTAAAATCAGGAAAACCTTTGATGTATTCCAGATGTTGCCAATCCTTAAATGTGGCATCTGCATCAGTAATTTTTAGCCAACCATTGCTAAGACAAAGATTGCGGATATTAAATTTTCCCCATTCAGAGACATCCCACGCAAAAGGAAAAAAATTTCCTCCATCTTCGTGACCTGGTAAATCAAATCTAAGATGTGGGTGAGTGAGAAGTTCTAAAGTACCGATAATTTTTTCGATTTCAGGTTGCATAATTTTTAAGTGTAGTAGTATTGAATTTACAGCAGTTTTCTAGTTGATGAGGTACAAAGTTTTATTGCTCTAGGGAACAGGGAACAGGGAACAGGGAATAGGGAATAGGAAATATTAAGAATAGTCCGACAAGTGTACCTCACTATCCTCAAAAGAGCTGTAAGGTAAAAAAACAGGTAGATTTCATGGCTTACAATCCTGATCGACAATTAGAGCATGAAGTCGCTTTAACAAAGGCGATGAAAGTTTTTTGGGCACACAGCTACGAAGGAAACTAATATCATGTCCGCTTGAATACTTATTATTAAAATAGTAGGGGAGCGGGGGAGTGGGGAGTAGGGGAGTAGGGAAAATAGAAAGATTTACTGTTTAAGTAAGAGGATAAGTTTTTTCATCACTAATTATCCGGACATGATATAAATTGTTTTATCCTAACTTATACCGATTGTTCAAGGTTTTACATTAATATTGGGCGTTAGTAATTTGAGGTATGATACCATGTCCGGATAAGAGCGCGATAGAACTCCGTGACCTTTACCCGACCAAAAAACTTTCTCCTTCTACTCGGGGTTTCTTCTTCTTTCTCCCCTCCACGGTCGGGGTTGGGGGTGGGTTGACTCCTGATCTCCCCTCCTCCACGGTCGGGGTTAGGGTGGGTTGGGAGGGGAGGGGCGAGGGGTAGGTTGACTCCTCCTAACTTAACCATTCTATGGCTGTTTAACCGGATTTGATATGAGTGGCGATCGCTACTTTCATGCAGCAAAGCATAAAATATTATTGTTTGAACCTATGGATTAAATTCAAATTCAAGTATTCTACGCAGTCCTAACCAATCTCCTGTTGGAGTTTCTGCTACTTCATAGATATACCCAATATCCCAAAAGCTCAGACTATAAATTTTGGGACCGCCAAGATGATTAATGAAAAATTGACATAGTTTTCGACTGTCTCCACATTCACTACAGCTAAAATCGAGAGTTGAGTCTTCCACTTTCAGCATTTTAGCTGCGTGCAAAGCTTTTTCCACTGCCAATATTTTGCTCCCAGTAGTAGCATAAACTATTTGATGTTCGTAGGTATAAGCATAACCTCCACCATAATATCCATAGATTGTCATAGGTGATAGTTCCGAGAGAATAGCATCTATTTGAGATTGTAAATCTAATGTTTTTTGGTTGAGAGGATGAGTTTCTGTGGAACCAGTTTGTAAACGTTGAAGACGGCGATCGCTAACTTCGTCTGGTACAGTGGGCGAAAAACAAAACCAGTCTCCATCCTTTGTTTTGCCAATTAGAATGTGGAAATAAAAATTAGGATGTTCCCACTCAAAATAATCATCTGATTCTTTATTAATGCCAATTCGGAACCCTTGGAAATCTGATAATTCTGCCTTCAATAGTTTTAACAACTGTTGATAGCGTTCTACTCTAAATTTTTCTATTTCAGGATTCCAATCATCATCTTGTTCATCTCTCAAAGGTGCATACTCAAAATCATCTATTTGATTAGTTGGAGTACCCCAATGTTCTACATCTTGCCAATGAGCAATGACTAAATCTACATCTGTTAAATTGACAAAACCTTCAGAACGCATCAAATTCCAGACATTAAATTTTCCCCATTTTTCTGTCTCCCAAAAGAAAGGGTTTCTGACAAAAAGTTCTAAAGTGCCGAGTAATTTTTCTGTTTCAAGTTTCATAGTTTTAACTGTTAGGTGATATTTATTAACATTCAATTATTGAGTCGTTGGATAAACAGTAGGTTGGGTTAAGCGACAGCACAACCCAACAATATAGTGGAAGTCAGAAGTAATCTCTGAAGCTCGTTTAAAGATTTAGGAATGTTCTAAGCTTTGCTTCCACTGCTATAACACTTGAGTTAAGGATAATCGTAAGTTGGATTGAATCAACTACAAACTATCGGATTTGATATGACCTATCTGTTGGGTTTCTTTCATCAACCCAACCTACAAGTTAGCTACAAATTTGCTTTGGCAGTCGCTCGCACAATACGGTTACTATCATTGGTGAGTTGCTGCCGTATCTCTCCCAAAGTGGAGGGGTTCTCAGCAATTGCATAACGTTCTTGCCAAAATAGAGACTGACAACCCTCGGTAATACTATCAACAGGAGTTAACGGGTGCATCAAAGTCACAAAACGGACGAAAGCATTATCAGATTTGGCATATTCTGATAACAATGTTGGTAAATCATCCGTATCTGGCTTGTAAATACGGCTGAGTCCTGATAATGTGGTGCTAGCTTTACGGACATAAGGTAAGCCTAGTAAATCTTTCAGGGATTCCTGGAGAAGAGCAGGAGTGTTAGGGTTTTTGGCAACTGCTCGACGCACTTCCACTTTTTCATCTTGTCCCAACTGTTCCAAAACTATAACGTTAGTGTTTTGGTTGCCAGCAACAGCAGTACGAACTTCAGCCATAGAATCTTGAGAAAGAATATCTAGGGAAGTTGTGGGAGTATTGGGATTAGCTGCTACTTTTCGGCGCACCTCTGTATCTTTATCTAATGTTAGAGCTTCGAGAATATGGACGGACGTGATGCTAGAGGAAGCGATCGCTTCTCGCACTATTGCATTTTCATTCTCTGCTAGTTGCTGCCAAACTTCGGGAGATAATTCACCGGTCCGAATCAGATAAATAAGGAAATCGCGATTAGAATTACTAGATAGTTGTTGCAACGCCTCTGTTGTTAAGTTGGGGTTGTGAGTCAGTGCTTTTAAGACTTCTATATCTGATTCTGTAGTCGCCAGACTTTCCAAAGCTGTTGATGGCGTATTGGGATTTCTAGCGACGATTTTGCGAATATTGGTTTCCGGACTGTTGGCCAGAAATTCTAATACTGCTGCTGGTGTATCCAGACGTTTAGCTATGGGACTGATAACGGTATAATAGGCTCTATCTTTATGATAAGTTTTCAGCTTATCTATAGAGTACGATCTATATTTTTCATTCGGGTCTTCTTGTCTTGCAATCTTTTCTAGAAGGTGAGGAGGGGTATTAGGATTTTTAGCAACTCCGGCACGCACAAGATATTCGCTATCTTTATACAGTTTCTCTAAAGTTTGACTTGAAGTATTGGGGTTTTCGGCAACTTTAATACGGATATTGGAGTTGTTATCTTTACAAAGTCTTTCTAAAATATGACTTGGGGTATTAGGATGGCTTGCTACCAGTCTACGAATTTCATAACTTTTATGGTGTGACAACTCCAACTCATTAAGAATACTAGGAGGCATTTGAGAACCTTTAACTGGATTTTTTAACAAATTTGACAGTGAAGAGCTTGTATTTCTAAGATTACAATATTTTCTGACTGCCTTTTCAAGCACACTGCTAGGCGTATTAGCATTGCGAACATCAAAAATTCCCTCTTCTAAACCAAAACTTTCTAGTATTTCTACAGGAGTATTGGAATTACTGACCAATTTTTTCTTGACATTCTCGCTAGAATCATTTGCCAATTTCATCAACCCCTCAACAGGAGTATCAGGATTTTCTGCCACTAATTCCCTGACTTTTTCAGATTCATCATCTGCTAGCATTTCCAGAATTTCTACTGGAGTCTGTCGGTATCGATCTTTCCTTACTAATTTTATCCGTACTGAAACGCTGGAGTCGCAGGCAAGCTCTAACATAATATTACTCGGCAAAGCTCGGTTGTTCAGCAATGCGCTACGAACACTTTCGTCAGGATGTTTGGCAAGCTGCTCTAAAATATGAATGGGAGTTCGAGAGTTTCCAGCGGCATTATATAGATTATGGTGATTTATTCCACTATCTGTTCCGGAAGCACTACTTTTTATCATATCTGCCAATGAGGTGCGTCTACGAAGTCTGGTTGAGATAAATCGATCTGCTTTCGCCGTTTCTTCCTGCCACTCTTTTTCCAGTAATAACCGATAGCGTTCCAGTGGGGGTAAACTTGGATTATTCAATACCTTTTCCCAAATTACGGAATTATTCGCCAAACTTGACTTTGTTTTAGAAGTATCCGACTTTGGCTTTTCCAGAGTTTGAGTAGCCAACTGTAGCAATATTTCTACAGGAGTACCAGGATTTTCCGCCACCCAACGACGGGCTGTTTCGTTTGAGTTTCTAGAAACTTTTGGACGACCTGCACCACTACCTGTCATTAATTGAGATAAGATTTCCGGTGGCGTATTAGGACTACGAGCAATCGCCTCTTTATTCCTACTCATTGATAAAAGTTGTTGAAAATATTCCAGTCGCTCTGCTTCAGGAATTGCTGAATTATAAGCAAGTGCCTCTATGACATCAGTCGGGTTCTTGGTAGTAGAATCAATCAGTCGTTCCTTTAACTCTTCTCGCAATGGTGCGGGAGTGTTGGGATTCTTTAATAGGGCTAGCGGAATTGCTCGATTAGCAGTATTTTCTGTAGCAAATCCTAATAGTATCAACAGCCCATATAAATAGAATTCTGCTCCAGTCAAGGAATGATACTCTTGAAGCCAACGATCTTGTCGTGGCAACCCGCCACCCAGACCAATTGCTGGTAACATACCCTTACATACAACCTCCAGTGCAGTTCGGTCTGCTCCGTTTAAACTAGCTAAAAGTTGTCTCCATTCTTCCAACACCGACTCGCGAGAATTTTCATCCCGTAATAGAGATAAAATTCTCTGGGAAGACTGATATTTATTCACAAAATTGGTGATTTTATGTGGTAAATTTTCTGAGGTATTAGGTGTCATCTTCCTGAATAACTGTGCAGCTTGATTTCCTGTAGTAGAAGTTGAAATCAAACGTTCGAGAATCGCAACGGGAGTTTCTGGAGAGCGGGCGATCGCTCTTACTATTTCTTCATCGTCACCGAAGGCGAGTCGTAATAAAATTTGATTTTTCAACTGTTCTGGCGTTCGCGAGTTTTGAGCAACTGCTAATTGAACTTTCGGATGAGGAGAATCACTCAATTGTTCTAAAATTTCTACCGAAACTTTTGGGTGTTTGGCAACATCCACTAGAAATCGAATTTCATCTAGAATCCAACTTTCAATAACTTTAGCAGAATTTCGAGTTTTAAGACCTTGAGCTTCTTTTTCAGCTCTCACTGACTCAAGATCCACATTGGCCAACTCAGCCAAAATCCAAGTGGGTGTATTTACCTGTCTCAATAGCAAGCTTCGCAATTCATGTTGTTTCCAAATAGGCAAGCCTTTGCCAGTTTCTCCAACAAACCGTTCTAAAATACTAGCAGGTAAATTCCGCATTCCATATCCCAAGAAACGCTTCTCGGTCGGAAACAATTGATGCAAAATTTCCTCCGTTGCATTGGGATGTCTGGCGACTGCTGACTTAATTTCCTTTCCAGAATTTTCCGCCAATACTCCTAAAACATTTGCCGGAGTCTGAGGATTTTTCGCAACCGCCAACTTAATCTTAAATACCCCATCCCTTGCCAACTGCATCAGAGTTTCCCCACTCGTTGCCGGATTTTGAGCCACTGCTAACCGAATTAAATCCCATCGACTTTCTCCTAAAGTTGCTAACTGTTCCGCATCAGTATTCCAATTCCGAGCTGTCGCTAATTGCCCTTCCATCAACTCTATTAACTCTGGCGGAGTAGTGGGATTAGATTTTACCGCTGCCCGAATAGGCAATTCTAAATCCCCTGCCAATATTTCCAACACTGGTACTGGAGTTTCTCCACATTCTGCTACTTGCAAACGTAGCTCTAGGTTAGGTTCCCGTGACAGTCGCTCCAAATATTTCAGCCTATACCGTAACGGTAAATGAGGATTTTTCAATGCTAAAGTCAAATAACTTGCAGGGACAAACTCGCTGAGAAAATAATCCGGCACTGGAGCAATTTTCAGCAGTTCCACCGCCAGACGGTCATTTTGTCCTAATTCTTTTGTTTGTAAAGTTGTATCTGCTAAGTAGTGCCAATTTTCCGTAATTTCTCCCGCCCAATTGACATGGTGACTTGCTGCTTCTGCCACTAGGGAGTCAGAACTATTAACCAGGATTTCCAACAGATTAGTTGGTGTATCTGGATAATTAGCGATCGCTAACTGTAGCTCTCTAGTTTGCTCAGTTAGTAGGGACGGATTGGCCAAAAAAGGTTGTAAGTCGCAGGAATTTAAAAGTTTTGGTAGTGCCATAGTTTTCTATTTGATTGTGGATGCTGTTACATAGACTTAATCCAACCAACACAACAATTTTGTTGGGTTGATGAACCATTACTCAATCTACAAGTTTGCTTTGGCGGTTGCTCGCACAATACGGTTACTATCATTGGCAAGTTGCTCTAGTATTTCTCCTGGAGTAGAGGAATTATCGGCAACCGCATAACGTTCTTGCCAAAATAGAGACTGACAACCCTCGGTAATACTATCAACAGGAGTTAACGGGTGCATCAAAGTCACAAAACGGACGAAAGCATTATCAGATTTGGCGTATTCTGATAACAATGTTGCTAAATCATCCGTATCAGGTTTGTAAATACGGCTCACTCCTGCTAATGTGGGGCTAAGTTTAGGGATATAACGAGGGACATAAGGTAAGTCTAGCAAATCTTTCAGGGACTCCTGGAGAGGAGCAGGAGTGTTAGGGTTCTTGGCAACTGCTCGACGCACTTCTACTTTTTCATCTTTTCCCAACTGTTCCAAAACTATAACGTTGGAGTTTTGGTTGCCAGCAACAGCAGTACGAACTTCAGCCATATAATCTTGATAAAGAATATCTAGGGAAGTTGTGGGAGTATTAGGATTAGCTGCTACTTTCTGACGCACCTCTGTATCTGTATCTAAAGCTAGAGTTTCGAGAATATGAATGGGGGTATCGATGGAGGAAGCGATATACTCTCGCACATCCTTATCCTCATCCTGTGCAATCTGTTGCCAAAGTTCGGAAGTCATATTTGGATGATATACTAAAAGACTGCGAATTTTAGCACTGGGATCTTGTGCCAGTTTGGCCAAAATTGAGGAAGTTAAGTTAGGGTTGAAAGCTAACGATTCCAATACCTCTTCAACTGTTCTGGGGGGAATAATGTAGTCACGACACTCCTCTTTTTCCTCTCCATAAAATTCTCTTTTTGCTAACATCTCTAATACAGCTATCGGAGTACGAGTGTTTCTGGCGAGTTTCCTCCGAATTTCGTTATTATCTGCTCCTGCCATCATTGTTTTGAGAGCATCTTTAGTTCTTGAAGGGGCGTTAGCCTCACTTTCGTTATATCGAGCTAGCTTTTCCAGTGCTGTAGCTGGAGTATTAGAATTATGAGCTACGTTATAACGAGTTGTATAGTCTGGATGGGTAGCGAGTCGCTCTAGAATATGGGGAGGTGTTTGAGACTTTTTTGCAATCGCCCGAATCGCAGGAATATAGTTCTCATTAGCCAGCCTTTCTATTACCCTAACCGGAGTATTGCGATGTTCGATAACTCTATTACAACATCCGTCGGATTCTTGTTAGTAGAGTTAATAAGTTGTTCCTTTAACTCTTCTCGCAATGGTGCGGGAGTGTTAGGATTACTCAATAAGGCTAGGGCAATGCTGCGATTACCAGTATTTTCCGTAGCTAATCCCAATAGTGTCAACAACCCATATAAATAGAATTCTCCTGAAGTCACGGAATAATACTTTTCGAGCCAACGATCTTCTCCTGGCAACCCGCCACAAAAACCAAAACCAATTCCTGGTAACATACCCTTACATAAAACCTCCAGTGCAGTTCGATCTATTCCGTTTAAACCAGCTAAAAGTTGTCTCCATTCTTCAAACACGGACTCGCGAGAATTTTCATCTCGTAACCGATTTAAAATTCTCTGGGGAGACTGATATTTATTCACAAAATTGATGATTTTCTGTAGCAAATCTTCGGAAATATTAGGTACTATCTCCCTAGCTAATTTTGTAACTTGATTTCCTGTAGTAGCAGGCGAAATCAAACGTTCTAGAATTGCAACCGGAGTTTCTGGAGAGCGGGCGATCGCTCTTACTACTCCTTCATCATCACCGAGTGCGAGTCGTAATAAAATCTGATTTCGCAACAATTCGGGGGTTCGGGAGTTTTGAGCGACTGCTAATTGCACATCAGGATGAATACAATCACTCAATCCTTCTAAAATTTCCACCGAAACCTGTGGATGTTTAGCTACATCATATAGAAAGCTAATGTCATCTTGAACCAAAGTTTCTACAATTTCAGGGTAACCTGGTTCAAGGGCTTCATTCTCAGCTCTCACCGCTTCAATATCCACATTTGTCAACTCTGCCAAAATCCAAGTGGGAGTATTTAGCTGCCTCAAGAACAAATTTTGTAAATCATATTGTTTCCAAATAGGCTCGTCTGTGGCAGCTTCCCTAAAAAATCGTTCTAAAATACTAACAGGTAAATTCTTTCTTTCCCTCAAAACATCCTTCTGAGTTGGAAACAGTTGATGTAAAATTGACTCCGTTGCATGAGGATGTCTGGCAACTGCTGACTTTATTTCTACTGCCGAATGTTCTGCTAATAATGCTAAAACATTTGCCGGGGTCTGAGGATTTTGAGCTACTGCTAACCGAATTAAATCCCACCGACTTTCTCCTAAAGTTGTTAACTGTTCCGCATCAGTATTCCAATCTTTTGCTACCGCAAGTTGCTCCTCTACCAACTCTATTAACTCTGGCACAGTAATGGGATTAGATTTTACCGCCATCCGAACCGGCAATTCTAAATCCCTTGCCAATATTTCCAACATAGCAACTGGAGTTTCTGGACATTCTGCCACTTCTAAGCGTGGTTGTAGCTCAGGTTCTTGTGCCAGTCTCTCTAAATATTTCACTCGATATCGTAAAGGTAGATGAGGATTTTTCAATGCTAAACTCAGGTAACTTGCAGGGACAAACTCGCTAAGAAAATAATCCGGTACTGGAGCAATTTTCAGAAGTTCCACCGCCAGACGGTCATTTTGTCCTAATTCTTTTGTTTGTAAAGTTGTATCTGCTAAGTAGTGCCAATTTTCCGTAATTTCTCCCGCCCAATTAACATGGTGACTTGCTGCTTCTGCCACTAGAGGGTCAGAACTATTAATTAGGATTTCCAGCAGATTAGTTGGTGTGTCTGGATAATTAGCGATCGCTAACTGTAGCTCTCTAGTTTGCTCAGTTAGTAGGACATGCTTGGCCAAAAAAGGCTGTAAATCATCTAGATTTAATGCTTGTAGTGTCATTTCAGTTGTCAGTGTCAGTGTTTTAATTATTATTTCATGGAAGATAGGGACTTACGCAGGCGAACCCAGAAACCCGGTTTCTGCATAAGTTATGAATAGAAAGAAAACTTTCAATAAGCGATATAGCTGTCGCTAGGCTCCGCAAACGCTACTTTCATGGAGCAAAGCACAAAAATATTATTGTTTGAACCTATGGATTATAATCAAATTCAACCATTTTGCGCACTCCCAACCAATCTCCTGTTGGAGTTTCTGCTACTTGATAGATATACCCAATATCCCAAAAGCTGAGACTATAAGTTTTTGGTTGGTGCAATTGAGTCTGAAAAAATTGACTCAGCTTTCTGTTGTATTCATTTGACCTAAATTCAATATCTCTGTTTTCAAGTTTCAACATTTCTGCTGCTTGCAAAGCTTTTTCTATTGCCAATATTTTGTTGCTAGCAGTAGCATAAACTATTTGATGTTTGTAGGTATAATCGTAACCTCCGCCATAGTATCCATAAATTGTAATGGGTGGCAACTCCGAAAGAATAGCATCTATTTTTGATTGTAAATCTGATGTTTTTGGGTTGAGAGAGTTAGTTTCTGTGTCACCAGTTTTTAGAGGAGTGAAAGGGCGATCGCCCTCTTGCTTTAGTTTTGTAGGCAAAAAATAAAACCAATCTTCATTGTCTGCAAAGCGTTCGGTATGATGATTTGGATCGCTAACTTGATCTGGCACAATGGGGGAAAAACAAAACCAATCTCCATCTTCTGTTTTGCCAATCAGAATGTGGAAATAAAAATAAGGATGCCCCCTCTTTAAATGCTCAATAGTCGTAAGTCGAAAAGCTTGTAAATCTAGCAATTCTGCTTTCAAAAGAGTTAACAATTGTTGATAACGATCGACTCGAAACGCTTCTATTTCATCACTCCAAATATCCTCATCTTCATCTTCATCATATTTGAAAGGTGCGTACTCATAATCCCGATCGTCGTCTTCCTCATGTCTGAAAGGTGCATACTCAAAATCATCTTCAGTTTGATAGGTGGGAGTACCCCAATGTTCCACATCTTGCCAATGAGCGATGGCTAATTCCACATCTGTTAGATGAATACAACCTTCAGAAATCATCAAATTCCAGATATTAAAATCCCCCCTTTTTTCTGTCTCCCACAAGAAAGGATTTTTGACTAAAACTTCTAAAGTGCCGAGTAATTTTTCTGTTTCAAGTTTCATAATTAATCTAGGCATTAGGCAATATTTATTAACATTAAATTTGAGTATTTTTAACGGCAGTTTGCCACAAAAACTCAATTTTACTCCTTTGAAAGCTTTAAATGATTTTGTAAGCATTCAGCCGTCAACTATTAGCTATTAGCTATTAATTTTAGGGAAGGTAAAAGCAACCTTTGAAATTTAAAAAGAATAAAAAGTTACTACCAAAGTTCCTGGACAAAACCTCAGAAGTAATTATTCATTACTAATTGCTGATAGCTGACTGCTGATAGCTGAATGCTTACATAATTTTTTTAATTTCCAAGTTTTTAGTATTTAAGGGTTATAAGTAAAGTCGCCCTCTATATAAACACCAGCCAAATTTTTTCCCTGAGTTTGACCGAGTACATAGATACATTCTCGAGTCCAAAAACTAAACCGATAAATAAATGTTTGCTCGAAAGTATGCTGAAAAAAACGATTTATTGTATTGTATCTATGATACATTTTCTCAGCTTCATTCTCCTGGAAATAACACCAATCTCGTAAATATTCTATATCGGGATGAAAACTATAAAAGTGATTAATTTCTAGGCATTCTGTAGCCTGTAAGATTTTTTCAAATACTAATTCTTTAGTTTTGGCAGCAGTCAAAACAATTTTATGGTCGTAATTATAAGGATAGTCACCACCACCTCTATCTCCAGAAAAATTAATTGTGCCTAACTCCGAAGTAATTGCCTGAATTTTTGCTATTAAATCCACAGTATTTTCCTCTAGTAAAATATTTGAATCAATTTCAATTTGCTCCGAACGATCGATTATTTCTTGAGTAATTTCAGTTTCTTTATAAATAGTGTGAGAGACACCAACCCAATCTCCATCTTTTGTCTCGCCAATAAGCATACCAGGTAGATAAATTCCTCCATCCACCTCGAATTTAAAAACCAAGAAAAAAGATTCTAATGTTGTCAAGTTATTCTGAAGGAGTTGAAACAAAAAATCGATTTTATTTCTCCATAAATTCCGCTGTTCTAAACTTACATTAAAATCAGGAAAATTTCTGGGATATTTCATATTTTGCCATTGCTTTACTGTAGCATCTGCATCTGTAATTTCTAGCCAACCATTGCTAAGACAAAGATTGCGGATATTAAAATTTCCCCATTCAGAGACATCCCAGACAAAAGGAACAAAATTTGCTGCATACTCGTGACCGGGTAAATTACATCTCAGGGATGGTTGAGTTAGAATTTCTAAAGTGCCGATAATTTTTTCAATTTCAGGTTGCATAATATTATATTTCGAGAAACAGTAGGTTGGGTTAAGCGACAGCGAACCCAACAATAATTTTTTTACGAGCAAGCAAGTAGGTTAAGTTAAGCGACAGCGCAACCCAACAATAACCCCATACGGTTGAGTTATATCATGTTCGGATAATCAGTTATAAATAAAATTTAAGGGCTGACAGTACCAAAGAAATACTAAAATTATCAATACTATTTTCCCATATTTCATAAGCATTCCTCCTTTCTTCCCTCCTGACTCCTGACTTCCCTCCCTCCACGGTCGGGGTTAGGGGTGGGTTGGGAGGGGAGGGGCGAGGGGTGGGTTGACTCCTGACTCCTCACAACAGTTATTTATAAGTATTCAACCGAACATGATATTAAGGATAATCATAAGTTTAGTAGTTTAGAATATTGTTGGGTTTCTTTCATCAACCCAACCTACAAGTTTACTGGTTTTGTTGGGTTTCTTTCATCAACCCAACCTATAAGTTTGCTTTGGCAGTCGCTCGCACAATGCGGTTGCCATCATTTGCTAGTTGTTCCCGTATCTCTGCTGGAGTGGAGGGGTTCTCAGCAATAGCATAACGCTCCTGCCATAACAGAGACTGACAACACTCCCTAATACTGTCAACAGGAGTTAACGGGTGCGTCAAAGTTACAAAACGGACGAAAGCATTGTCAGATTGGGCATATTCTGATAACAATGTTGGTAAATCATCCGTATCTGGCTTGTAAATACGGCTCAGTCCTGATAATGTGGTACTAGGTATTGGGGTATATTGTAAGGCCAACAAATCTCTCAATGATTCCCGCAAGGAAACTGGAGTGTTTGGGTTTTGGGCAACAGCTCGACGCACTTCTACTTTTTCATCTTCCCCCAACTGTTCTAAAACTATAACGTTAGTGTTTTGGTTCCCAGCAACAGCAGTACGAACTTCAGCCATAGAATCTTGAGAAAGAATTTCTAGGGCAGTTGTAGGAGTATTGGAATTAGCCACTACTTTCTGGCGCACCTCTGTATCTATATCTAAAGCTAGAGCTTCAAGAATATTAATAGGTGTGTTATAATAGTCAGCGATCGCCCCTCGCACAGTTCGATCTTCATCCTTTGCCAGTTGTTGCCAAAGTTCGGGAGTTATATTGGGATGACGTACCAAAAGACTGCGAATCTCAGGATTGGGGTCTCGTGCTAGTTTGGCTAAAATTGAGGGAGTTAAGTTGGGGTTGTCAACTAATGATTGTAGTACATATTCAACTGTTCTGGAGGGGAAATAGTAGTATTCACCACGCTCCTCAGTTTTTTGCTCTCCGTAAAACTCTCTTGTTGCTAGCATCTCTAATACAGCTATCGGAGTACGAGTATTTTTAGCTATCGCAGACCGAATATTGTTTTTATCCGCGTCTGTCATCATTGTTTTGAGGCTATCTTTATTTCTCGAAGGAGAGTTAGCTTCACTTTCGTTATATCGAATTAGCTTTTCCAGCGCTGTAGCAGGAGTATTCCGATTAATAGCTACATAATAACGGGTTGTATAATCTGGATGGGTAGCGAGTCGCTCTAGAATATGGGGAGGTGTTTGGGACTTTTCCGCGATCGTCCTAATTGTATAAATATACTTATCATTAGCTAGCTTTTCTATTACACTCACCGGAGTATTGCGATGTCCGACAACCTCATATCGCACTGACTCAGAAGAATGGTCTGCGAGTTTTTCTAGAATACTTGCTGGTGTATTAGCATTACTAATATTAAAAATCTTCTCTTCTAAACCCAAACGTTCTAGTATTTCCACAGGGGTATTAGGATTACTGACTAATTTCTGCTTGACATACTTACTAGAATCATTGGCTAATTTCACCAACGTCTCAACAGGAGTATGAGAATTTTTTGCTACTAATTGCCTGATTTTTTCTGATTCATCATCTGCCAGAATTTCCAGAATTTCTACTGGAGTCTTAGAATTACTGACTAATTTCTCTTTGACAGACTTACTAGAATCATTTGCCAATTTCACTAACGTCTCAACAGGAGTATCAGGATTTTCTGCCACTAATTTCCTAACTTCTTCTGATTCATCATCTGCCAGCATTTCCAGAATTTCTACTGGAGTCTGTCGGCGAAAAATCTTCCTTGCTAGTTTGCACCGTACAGAAACGCTTGGATCGCGAGCAAGTTCTAGTAAAGTATCCCTCGGCAAATTCCGATTATCTAACAACGCATCACGAATATTTTCGTCGGGATGTTTGGTAAGTTGCTCTAAAATATGAATCGGAGTTTCACAGTTTCGAGCTACATTCTTGATAGCTTGGATGTTATTACTTTTCAATACTTCGCTCATAAATTGGGGTTGCTTTGACATAAATTTGCGTGTTTTCTTTATTTGTTCCTGTAGCTCTTTTTCCAGTAAAAACCGATAACGTTCTAGAATTTTCAAGTTGGGGTTATCAAGTACCAAATCTAGAAGGTCTCGATGTTTAGTTTCTGTATAGTTTTCATATAGATATTTCACAAATTGAATCCGTAACTCAAGTGGAGCATTTAGATTTTTAGCAATTTCTCTCAAAACAGACTCATTATCTAAAGACTCATTGGCAATTTGTCGAAGTAGATATCCTGGAGTGGCAGGACTGCTGGCTACCGCTTCTTGTTCTCCTTGCTCCCACATGTGCTCTAAAATTTCTAGGGGAGTCCGAGTATCTGTTGCAATATTTTGGCGGATACAACTCCATTGAACAAGTTCCCGTAAGTATTCTTCACGTTCTGTTTTGGGAACTTCTGGATTATAACCAAGTGCTAAAAATAAGTTTTCGTTTCTTTGATAATAGCAATCTTTTCTTTCGTCTTGTATAATTAACTGTTTTTTTAACTTTTCTCGCAGCATACTTGGAGTATTGGGATTGCCAACTAATGCAACAGCAGTACAACGGTACATCGATCTACGTTTTATGTTTTGAAGAATTATATCGCTCTCGTTAATGAGTGTATCAGTTACATTTCTAATTTGCTCTTTAGAAAACCCTGGTAATACCTCCCTCCATACAGAGTAGATGATATCCATTTCACTATCGACGTCATCTGGCATATTCTCTAAATTTTTAATTATACCAGAATTTTTAATCGCTTCTATCCAGCATTCAACATCTATAGTAATGTTTGCTGGGGATAAAAGCTTCTCTTTTAAATCCGAGATCGAATCCCACCAACCACTACTATTACAGTTAGATGTCAAAATTTGTCTCATTCCTGACAATAACTTCTTGTCAGTAAATTCGTTTTCCACCATCATTTCTAAAATATGTATAGGTGTATTGATATCTTTGGCAATTTCAATTTTAATGTCTTCCTCAGCATTAACCGATAAGTTTTCTAATAAACTCAGTCTTAGTACCTCCGGTGTTTGAATATTTAGGGCTACAGCTAACTGCACTTCAGCAATTGGAGCGTGACTTAATCGCTCCAAAATTTCCACTGAAACTTGTGAATGTTGAGCAACTTCAGCTAAAAATTCCATGTCCTCTTGAATAGAATATTCTACAATTTCAGCAGGAGTTGTAGGAAAGTTACCTATCAAGGGTAGTGCAGGATCTAGAGCCTCTGAGTCAGGATTGTCAAAATTAGCTAACCTCTCATATCTCACTGCTTCAATATCCACATTTGCAAACTCCGCCAAAATCCAAGTAGGAGTATTTGACTGCCTTAAGAGCAAATTTCGTAAATCATATTGTTTCCAAATCGGCTCATCCGTAGCTGCTTCTCGAAAAAATCGTTCTAAAATACTAGCAGGTAAATTCTTCCTTCCCCTCAAAACACCCTTCTGAGTCGGAAACAATTGATGTAAAATTTCCTCTGTTGCATTGGGATGTTTGGCGACTGCTGACTTAATTTCCTTTGCCGAATGTTCTGCCAATACTCCTAAAACATTTGCCGGAGTCTGAGGATTTTTGGCAACCGCGAACTTAATCTTAAATACCCCATCCCTTGCCAACTGCATCAAAGTTTCCCCACTCGTTACCGGATTTTGAGCCACTGCCAACCGAATTAAATCCCACCTACTTTCTCCTAAAGTTGCTAACTGTTCCGCATCAGTATTCCAATCTTTTGCTACCGCAAGTTGCCCTTCCATCAACTCTATTAACTCTTGTGAAGTAGTGGGATTAGATTTTACCGCCATCCGAATCGGCAATTCTAAATCCCCTGCCAATATTTCCAACATAGCAACTGGAGTTTCTCGACATTCTGCCACTTGCAAACGTGATTCTAGGTCAGGTTCCCATGCTAGTCGCTCTAAATATTTCACTCGATATCGTAAAGGTAGATGAGGATTTTTCAATGCTAAACTCAGATAACTTGCAGGAACAAACTCGCTGAGAAAATAATCCGGCACTGGAGCAATTTTCAGAAGTTCCACAGCCAGACGGTCATTTTGTCCTAATTCTTTTGTTTGTAAAGTTGTATCTGCTAAGTAGTGCCAATTTTCCGTAATTTCTCCCGCCCAATTGACATGGTGACTTGCTGCTTCTGCCACTAGGGGGTCAAAACTATTAACCAGGATTTCTAGGAGGTTTCTTGGTGTGTCTGGATAATTAGCGATCGCTAACTGTAGCTCTCTAGTTTGCTCAGTTAGTAGGACTGGATTAGCCAAAAAAGGTTGTAAGTCATAGGAATTTAAAAGTTTTGGTAGTGCCATAGTTTTCTATTTGATTGTGGATACTGTTACATTGACTTAATCCAACCAACACAACAATTTTGTTGGGTTGATGAACCGTTGACGCGCGTCATAATTCAGAAGTCATAAGTCAGAATTTTTAAGAGAAAGAAAAACTTTAAACAGGCGATATAGCTGCCGCACT
>NZ_BLZO01000056.1 GCF_014132355.1 Okeania sp. KiyG1 | reverse complement strand
GTGATTCTCTCTCCTCCTGACTCCTGATATAAGTAGTCATGCAAAATTAATTACACATACTCTCAAGTTAAAAAGCTGATGTTGTAAAAATTACAGGGAATAAATAATGGTAATTAATTTTGCCTAAGCACTTAGAAGGAAAATTATATAATATATGTTTATAATTCTATCATTACTTTAATTTCCCCGACTCCCCGACTCCCCGACTCCTCGACTCCCCCACTCCCCCACTCCCCCACTCCCTACTCCTGAATAGTATAATAAGTATTCAACAAGCATTTTATTGAGGGGGTAATCATGGGATTAGGTATTTTAATTGATGGTAAATGGGTATCTAAACGAGAACAAGAAGATTCTGAAGGTAGATTTATTCGCCCTAATACCACATTTCGGAATAAAATTACAGCAGATAATTCTAGTGGCTTTAAAGCAGAAACAGGACGTTATCATCTATACATTTCTTGGGCTTGTCCTTGGGCACATCGAACTGCTATTATGCGCAAGTTAAAAGGATTAGAAGATGTTATTGGGTTGTCAGTTGTAGGAGCAGTAATTGACCAAAATAGTTGGGAATTTTCTGATTCTGAACTGGGATGTATTCCTGATAGTATTAATGATACTAATTATCTTTGGCAACTTTATCTGAAGGCTGATTCAAATTATAGTGGGAGAGTTACCGTACCTGTACTTTGGGATAAGGAAAAAAATACTATTGTTAATAATGAATCCCGTGAAATTATTAGGATGTTTGATACTGAGTTTAATGGTATTGCTAAAAATGACCTGAATTTGTTTCCGGAAGATTTAAAGGATACCATTGAAAAAACTATTGATACTATTTATCAACCGATTAATAATGGTGTTTATCGGGCGGGTTTTGCTGGTTCTCAATTAGCTTATGAAGAAGGAGTGAAAGATTTATTCGCAGCTTTAGATTATTGGGAAAATATATTGTCAAAACAACGTTATTTGTGTGGCGATCGCCTAACTGAAGCTGATATTTGTATGTTTACTACTTTGCTTCGTTTTGATGTGGTTTATTATGTTCATTTCAAGTGTAATTTACGTCATATTTGGGATTATCCAAATCTCTGGAATTATCTAAAAGATATTTATCAACATCCAGGAGTAAAAGAAACTTGTAATTTTGACCATATTAAACGACATTATTACATGAGTCATCCAAATGTTAATCCTACTAAAATTGTGCCAATTGGTCCGGAGATAGATTTAGATTCTCCACATAACCGCGCATCAATAGGCATCTCCACAGAAGCTCCTGAAACTATTATCCCACCGTTCTGAAATTGGGATTTTTGGAGATGTATAATTTCAAAAATTAATAATTAATAATTAATAATTAACAATTACCTCTCCTTGAAAAGAAGAAGATTGACTAATCATGAAATTTTTTTCTTGTTTCTCCTTGAAAGGAGATGCTTTAAACCTTAGTTATACCAATTCCCAAAAGTATTGCTATACTTGGGCAGTACTTCAGTTATTAACTAATCAGCACAAGTAAAATCACTTTTTTACTTATTTCAGCTAAGTTAATGTTAATTATTATTGTGTTTGCTTCTCCCCCACTCTGCCACTATCCTACTCCTCTGCTCAACAAAATGTAGAAAAGTTTTTGAGAAATGGTATTATTTGATAAGGTAGGCATTCAGCTATTAGCTATTAATATCTCAATTCTTACGATGTAAGTAAATAGGGAAGAGAGAAAAAGACAAAAGTTAAAATAGAAACTTTATACTCTTTCTTTTTTCCTTGTTTTTTAACCAGTTATCTTCGTTTTTGCCAAATATATTCAATATAATCACTAATATGCCCGCTAAAGATATTTTTCATAATGCTGTAAAACTAGGATTAGAAAAAGAAGGATGGATCATTACAAATGATCCTTTACATTTAGATTTTGGTGGAGTATAAATTTATATTGATTTAGGTGCAGAGAAACTTATTACCGCTGAAAGAGCAGGAGAAAAAATTTCTGTTGAAGTGAAAAGCTTTATTAGTAATTCGCCAATTTCTGAATTTCACAAAGCATTAGGGCAGTTTATTAATTATCAAACTGTATTAAGTCAAAAGGAACCAGAACGTGAATTATATTTAGCTGTTCCTCAAACAACTTATGAAGATTTTTTTAAACTAGAGTTAATTCAACTTGTCATTAAAAACCAATATATTAAATTAATTATTTATCATCCAGAGCGGGAGACAATTGAACAATGGATAAAGTAGATAAATATGGGGAAATAATTCAAAAAGTAATTCAAGAATATGCGGGCGATCGCTACACAAGAAAAGATGTTGATCGAGAATTAATTTTTGACACTAAAAATCATCATTATCAAATAGTTAATGTGGGTTGGGAAGGCGATCGCCGTGTTTATGGCTGTGTTCTACATTTTGACATTAAGGGAGAGAAAATATGGCTACAATATAATGGTACAGAAATTGATTTTGCTGAGGAATTAGTCAAAGCAGGAGTCGCGCATCAAGATATTGTTATTAGTTTTCATTCTCCCTTTATGCGTCAGTTTACAGAATATTCTATAGGTTGATAATTTTATCTAAAATTCTCTTGAAGCAGAATAATATTTATTCCAGGACTTACGCACCAAGCGCCATATCTAGTAGGGGCGAATGGCATTCGCCCTCTACAGATATCGTTTTATCCCTCTACAGATATCGTTTTATCCCTCTTTTTAAACAGATATAGTTTTATCCCTCTACAGATATAGTTTTATCCCTCTACAAATATAGTTTTATCCCTCTACAGATATAGTTTTATCCCTCTACAAATATAGTTTTATCCCTCTACAAATATAGTTTTATCCCTCTACAAATATAGTTTTATCCCTCTACAAATATAGTTTTATCCCTCTACAAATATAGTTTTATCCCTCTACAAATATAGTTTTATCCCTCTACAAATATAGTTTTATCCCTCTACAAATATAGTTTTATCCCTCTACAAATATAGTTTTATCCCTCTACAAATATAGTTTTATCCCTCTACAAATATAGTTTTATCCCTCTACAAATATAGTTTTATCCCTCTACAAATATAGTTTTATCCCTCTACAAATATCGTTTTATCTAAGAATTTGAGGGTTGCACATTATGGAATGATACTGCAAAAAATAGGTGTTCGATTTTGACTAAAAAAACCTAACATTAATCATTCTACCAATTCTCAAATCCAAAATCCTGTTCATCAAAAATCTCAAATCATTCGTCACTGTGCAACGCCGTCGCGCCACCTAGCTTTTTAAGGTGAAATGTTTTTGGGGGGGTTGTCACGCATCCCTGTTACAAAAACAACTTCTGTACGGGCGAATGCCATTCGCCCCTACTGACTTCTGACTTCGTTAATTACCTTTCCTCAAACGATAAGCAACAGCACCAAATATTAATAAACCTATTGCAGAAGTTGGTTCGGGAACAGAGGCATTAGGTTCAGGTTCAGAACCTTCTACTGCCAGTGGAGAAAAATTATCAAATCCAAGTCCAACACCATTTGTATTTCCCGTATAGACTAGACGAATAGCATGAATATCTTTTTGTGGGCGGTCAAAAGACCAAAACCAAGGAGAAGCTTCTAAGGCAAGAGTAGTACCAGCAGGACTAACAATAGAATCAACCACGGATAAATCAGAACCCAGTGCTTGAACTTCCCATTGTTCAAATGTTGTTGCTGAATGAGGATCGATATCCCAAATTTCAGCCGATGCAGCATTTGTCGGAGAAGCATAAGAAATTAGAAGATATTCACCATTAGTTAGTGAGCCAACTCCCCGTAGGAAAAAACTACCTAACCTGCTTTCAAAACCAGGAGCAGCTATATCAATTCCTCCTCCTTTTGTTGAATAAAAACCTAGTACAGGATCTGAAGAGCCAACCGCCTCCAAATTGGGGAAAAGTCCAGCATCGGGTAAGCCATCCAGGTTACGGTCGATGCCAAAAGTTACACCCAAGGATGAAAACTGATCTGTAATTGGCATATTATCTACGGCTAAACTACCATCAGGAAATTTACCATCCACAGGTTCAAAATTAATCAGAGATGCTGCATTAACTGAATGATTCGGCAATACACACACAGAGGTCGCTACTGCAATACCCATCAATATCTGTTTGATTTTGGTCATAATTATTCGGTCAAAAATACAAAGTTAACTTAACTATGGAGGAGCTTTATTTTTTTCCCTCTATATTTTCTGTTTGTCTAAGGTTTTGACTTTTATGCACTAATAACAGAATCAATACTTGAAAAGTTTTAATTATCAATATCAGCTTTTCATTTGAAAATTTTAAACTTTGTCATCAATCTCTGACAAAAAATAGTAAAAAAATTTCCAACTACTCAACATAATTTCAATACTTTCAGCCTTTTTTCTCGATCTGTGTGATATGATAAATTAAATATAATCTGTAGGTATTTATTGCCTAATACAAATTTAAAGCTGCAAAGATTGATTATTTCGTTGTTTAAACCAGCGATCGCCTCATATATCTCCAACCATAATGAACTAATTTTTCTCAGTCTCTCTAACCATGAATTGACTTATTAACAATTACATAGTATTTAGCAGGGAGAAAATTAATTAACCTATATAGCTATTGCAGGTAATAGGAAAATGGCAGAATCTAAGCTATGTTATGTTGTTTTTGTCCAAAATCCTAATACAATATTTAAAGCTTGACGCGCTACTACTAGACAATTTTACCCATTAAGTTATTAGGGTGAGCGAGCTAGGGCGGGTTTACCTAGTCGTGCGTGATACCATCAATTTAACGCTAAACCCCCCCCTACTATTGCCACATTTTAGGCCTGTCCGTCTACCACTCAATTTTCTAAATTCTGAATTCTCAATTCTAAATTCCCTACTCTTATTGAGCAATGAACTTAACGCGGAACCCCCCCTACTATTGCCACATTTTAGGCCTGTCCGTCTACCACTCAATTTTCTAAATTCTGAATTCTAAATTCTGAATTCTAAATTCCCTACTCTTGTTGAGCAATGAACTTAACGTGGAATCCGCCCCTACTATTGCCACATTTTAGGCCTGTCCGTCTACCACTCAATTTTCTAAATTCTGAATTGAGAATTCTGAATTCCCTACTCTTGTTGAGCAATGAACTTAACGTGGAATCCGCCCCTACTATTGCCACATTTTAGGCCTGTCCGTCTACCACTCAATTTTCTAAATTCTGAATTGAGAATTCTAAATTCCCTACTCTTGTTGAGCAATGAACTTAACGTGGAACCCGCCCCTACTATTGCCACATTTTAGGCCTGTCCGTCTACCACTCAATTTTCTAAATTCTCAATTCTCAATTCTCAATTCTAAATTCCCTACTCTTGTTGAGCAATGAACTTAACGTGGAACCCGCCCCTACTATTGCCACATTTTAGGCCTGTCCGTCTACCACTCAATTTTCTAAATTCTGAATTGAGAATTCTAAATTCCCTACTCTTGTTGAGCAATGAACTTAACGTGGAACCCGCCCCTACTATTGCCACATTTTAGGCCTGTCCGTCTACCACTCAATTTTATAAATTCTGAATTCTCAATTCTAAATTCCCTACTCTTGTTGAGCAATGAACTTAACGTGGAACCCGCCCCTACTATTGCCACATTTTAGGCCTGTCCGTCTACCACTCAATTTTCTAAATTCTGAATTGAGAATTCTAAATTCCCTACTCTTGTTGAGCAATGAACTTAACGTGGAACCCGCCCCTACTATTGCCACATTTTAGGCCTGTCCGTCTACCACTCAATTTTCTAAATTCTAAATTCTAAATTCTAAATTCTAAATTCTAAATTCAGAATTCCCTACTCCTGAGCACAAGCATCATAAAGCATCTGACTATTTTCACTTAAACCATCCAACAACCATTTTCTTTGAATTCTTTGAGCTTTTCTATCGTTAGCGAGAAAGTCATTAACATAGTTTTGCCAACTAGAATTTTCTTCCCCTCCAGGAAGTATGAACCCATAACCCGCACAAAATGGACGGCCATTTTCCTGATTGATAGTAATAAAAGTATAATCATTTTCCATATCCAGGTCCATGCTCCACGCCACACCTAACAAAAGAGTTCCATCACTAGCAAAACCATTAACTTCACCATCCGCCAAAGCTTTAATACCTTGTTCTCTAGTTAAAAATTTATCCTCAATTTGTTCTTCAGGATAAGCACTCTTTAAATCACTTTCATTGCTAGTATTCCTAACTACACCAACTATGGCATTACCTGCATTTACATCTTCTTCTATCCTGCCTCTTTGAGCTAAAATTTGTGTTGCTGTGATAAAAAAGGGTGCAGAAAAATTAATACCATGTTTTTCTTCACGTTCGGTACTAATAGTATTAGGGCCACACTCCAAATCTACCATACCACTTTTTACCATATCCCAACGACTTTGGACAGTTGAGGTCACAAATCTTACCCTGATTGGCTCAAGTTGATTAGCACTGAGACGTTCACGTAATGCATAGGCAATATCTATACAATATCCTTCCCGTTCTCCCTTATCATTCCTGGAACCAAACCAATAGGAATCTTCCCTAACTCCTACTACTATCTGCTCTTTTCTAATAATTTTTTCTTCTGTTTGTGCTTGACTTATTTTTTGCGGAAAAATAGTCCCTAGAAATGCTAGGGATGAAGCAATAATAATTTTCAGTTTCTTGTTCATAATTGTTAGTTTTAAGAGTGAACTACCCCAACCTGCTAGGCTGAAGTTGGAGCTTCTGAACTCACAGGGGAGTGCCTCAAGACGGACTTACCAATGGATAATGGATAATTGATAATTGATAATTAATCAATTCGGTTTAAAGGCTCTCCTTTTAAGGAGAAAAAAGCGGTCGAGAGATGGGGAGGAAACCTGCGCCATATCTAATCGACCAAGAGAAGAAATCCGATTTCCTTATATTCAATCAAGAACGGTTTTAACTAGAGGTAATTATCCATTATTCATTATCCATTATCAATTAATGAAGCCCAGCTTTTGGTCTTACTTCCCCTCCTTCCCTACGGAACGCTGCACGAACAGCAGCAGTCCTTCCAAGACCGATAGTTGTCTGATGTCTTCTGCTCTAATATTCTTGCTGGCATTTTCATCCCTATCATGGTGTGTGCCACAATTCGGAGAAGTCCACTCTCTCATTTCTAATGGCATTTCTGACATTTGGTAGAGACAATTACAGCAAGTTTTAGAACTAGGAAACCATCTATCAATTTCTACTAACAAACCTCCTTTTTGTTGTAGTTTATAGTCAAGGAAATTGACAAATATTCCCCATCCGACATCAGATATTGCTTTAGCTAGTTTATGATTACAAATCATACCCTTGATGTTCAAATTCTCAACGACTACTACTTGATTATCATTGACGATTTTTCTGGATAATTTATGTAGAAAGTCTTGACGGGTATTACTAATACGTTCGTGAACTCTAGCCACTAGCTGGCGTGCTTTTTGTCTTGACTTACTTCCTTTTTTCTTACCAGCTAAATTAGCTTGTTTTCTTGCTAAATTTTTCTGATGTTTTTTCAGGCATTTCGGATTAGTATATTTTGCAGTTTTACTACCATCATGGGTAATACAGAAATCTTTTAATCCCAGATCGATACCAATAATCTTACCAGTTAACACAACTTCCGGAGTTTGCTGTTCAGTGTCGAACAACAATGAGGCATAATAATTTCGGGTAGGCGTTTTAGTTATAGTTACCGAAAAATTCAGGTATAAAGCCTCTCCATTCATGGAGAAAAAAGCGGTCGAGGGATGGGGAGGAAACCTGCGCCATATCCAATCGGCCAAGAGAAGAAAAAAAAATCCTTTTAACCAATCTTCTTATTTATAAGAAGAGGTAATTCTAAATTCTTAATTCTAAATTCTTGAAAGTTTTTAATTGACCGTCAAACAATCTATGAATTGAGGCTTTAATTACTCCTACTTGGGGGATTTTCACTCCATTGTCAACTACTTTACAGTTTTGAGGATACTGTGCTGATTGTCTGCTGTGATAGGAATTGAATCTAGGATAGTTAGCTCTTTTCTCAAAAAAGTTCTTAAATGCCTTGGTTAAGTTGAGGGTTGTTGACTGCAAAACCTGGGAATAACACTCTTTCAACCATGCAGTTTCTTCAGATTTTTTGAGCTTGGGCAAAACTTGATTCAGAGCAACTTGGCTTAATCCCTTGCCTGTTTGTTGATAAGTTTCATTGCAGAGGTTTAAGGCATAATTCCACCACCATCCAGCACACCCCATGACTTGACTTAGTTTTTGGGATTGTTCAGGTGATGGGTAGATTCTGACTTTGATGGCTCTGTACAAAATAGGGCAGAAAAACTCAGGTTGACAATAAATTATTATGGCACAAGATTTGCTGAAAGTGGTCGCTTTTGTGGATTATCCACTGGTGGCAATTCATCCCCACCCTATAGAGAGATGGGGAATTCTTGCGACATTGGTTAAAATCTCCAAACGCTGCGAGTAACAAATACCAAAATTGGGTCATTTTTATCATTATGTTCTGGTTGTGTTTCTAGGAAAAAACCAGACGTTATATCTATATTATTGGAAATTCGATAACTGTAGAAAATTTGAAATTGTATAGAGGTATCTGGGTCATCTTCACCATTATCAATATCAGTCAATTTTGGTTGCTGACCAACTGAAAGACCTAACATTCCATTTTCAAATACTAAGTCATCTATAGCTACTGTTACTGCCCAATGCCAAATATCCGCTTCATCCCCTTCGCGCTCGCCTGCTTCTGCTTCAGCATTGCTATAACCAACCCAACCAGAAATAGTAAATGGTGCCCAGCGATAGCTAGTTTGAAATCCAAAATGGTCTGCTGAAGTTGCCACTTCACCAAAAGGCTGTTGAGCATTTTCGCTACCTGTAAAACCTGCTACATTAACTGAATCTGCGGTATAATACGATCTTACATAAGCAAAAGAAAAATCAAAATTTAAAGTTGGTGAAATTGTTAACTGAGCATAAGTACTATTAGTACCATTGAAAAATCCACCACCCTCATTCGGAGTCTCAGGATTACCTCCGAGATATGCTACATCTAATCTGAAGTTGTCGTTAATTTGATAACTATAACCTAAACCAGCACCCCCTGGTTGGATGTATATAGTAGGGTTGTAAGCTGTATACAAAGCCAGGCTTCCTATACTACCACTGATAAATTTAGGATTAAGAGCAGGAGCCATTAAATCAAAGTCAAGTCCAGTAGCTCCGATATAAAGACTCATTTCGTTATTGAGGGGAAAAATATAGTATGCTTCTCTTAGTTCTGCTACATCGTCAGTTGAAGAGCCTGCGAGAAAAATTGTCATATTAGTACCTGTATCTATTACAGTTACGTCTCCAGCAACTATCCTTGTTCTGAGGAAGTCTCTTCCTGTAAAACTGGTATCAAAGTTCAATGTCAAGGAATGACCAAACCCCATTTGGACATCGTCAGCACTCACGGTAGCACCATCTTCTCCATCATTGCCAAAGGCATCATAAAAGGCCATATTCACTTGCCCTTTAAGTATGGTTGTGGTAGAAAACAGATTTGCTTCGAGGATTTCTTTCCGTTTTTCTAGAGCATTCAGGCGGGATTTAGTATCGGCTATTTCGACGGCAAAATCTGCTTGTAACCGTTGGCTTTTTGCTAAGTCTTCTTGAGAAATATAACCTTCACCGAATTCTTCAATTAGACTTTGAATAACTTCTAAACATTCGTTGAGATTAGCAGCAAATTCATAACGACTGATGGCTCTATTTCCACTAAATGTACCATTTGGAGAGGCCAAGAGGCAACCATAGCGTTCTGCTAATCCTTGTAAGGCACTATAGGCCCAATCTGTGGGTAGAACATCACTAAGTTGATTGACAGAGTTAACTCGTTCTAGGGGGGGAGGTATTTCGGGAGGGCGATCGAGTTGATTATTTTGTTCTATTTGTCCTAAAGTATCATCATTTTTGTCTGTGACGATATTTGTTTTTTTTTGGTCTAATTCTTCAAGTGGTTTAGATGTCTGTGTAGGTTGCTTGAGTGGGTTGTATTCCTCTATTTTTTCTAAAATCTGAGCAGTTTGGTCAAGACTTTCACTTGATTGTTGTTTCTGAGCTTTACTACTTGGAGTAATAGATAAGACAAATCCTATTCCTAAAATGAATGGGAATACTACACCATAAAATTTACGTCCCATATTTTTAGTTTAATAATTTTACTGGAAGTACAAAAACATTATTATCTTAATATGCTTTGTAACTTTATATATTTATTAGGTGTTATGTGGTAGGTGTTATGTGGTAGGTGGTAGGTGGTAGGTGGTGGGTGTTAGGTGGTAGGTCTTAGGTGGTAGGTGGTAGGTTTATAGCAAAATGAAGCTACAAATTAAGTTATGCTCAAAAGTGGAAAAACTATTCTATAACTTAAATATCTTGATTTACTCCATTATCAAGCAGTTTTACTCTCATGTGAAATAAATGTTCAGACTCTATAATTTATGATTTTTGTACATTGCTAATCTGAAAGTAATCCTGCATTAATTCTAACTCCTAGCAACTTAATACTTGATAACAATATTTCTTTTTATAGGTGGTAGGTGGTAGGTCTTAGGTGGTAGGTTTATAGCAAAATGAAGCTACAAATTAAGTTATGCTCAAAAGTGGAAAACTATTCTATAACTTAAATATCTTGATTTACTCCATTATCAAGCAGTTTTACTCTCGTGTGAAATAAATGTTCAGACTCTATAATTTATGATTTTTGTACATTGCTAACTTGAAAGTAATCCTGCATTAATTCTAACTCCTAGCAACTTAATACTTGATAACAATATTTCTTTTTATAGGTGGTAGGTGGTAGGTGGTAGGTCTTAGGTGGTAGGTTTATAGCAAAATGAAGCCACAAATTAAGTTATGCTCAAAAGTGGAAAAACTATTCTATAACTTAAATATCTTGATTTACTCCATTATCAAGCAGTTTTACTCTCGTGTGAAATAAATGTTCAGACTCTATAATTTATGATGTTTGTACATTGCTAACTTGAAAGTAATCCTGCATTAATTCTAACTCCTAGCAACTTAATACTTGATAACAATATTTCTTTTTATAGGTGGTAGGTGGTAGGTCTTAGGTGGTAGGTTTATAGCAAAATGAAGCTACAAATTAAGTTATGCTCAAAAGTGGAAAAACTATTCTATAACTTAAATATCTTGATTTACTCCATTATCAAGCAGTTTTACTCTCGTGTGAAATAAATGTTCAGACTCTATAATTTATGATTTTTGTACATTGCTAACTTGAAAGTAATCCTGCATTAATTCTAACTCCTAGCAACTTAATACTTGATAACAATATTTCTTTTTATAGGTGGTAGGTGGTAGGTCTTAGGTGGTAGGTTTATAGCAAAATGAAGCCACAAATTAAGTTATGCTCAAAAGTGGAAAAACTATTCTATAACTTAAATATCTTGATTTACTCCATTATCAAGCAGTTTTACTCTCGTGTGAAATAAATGTTCAGACTCTATAATTTATGATTTTTGTACATTTACCAATTCCCCATTACTATGAATGACTCATCGCAAAAATATTATATTATCAAGAAACCAGAGGAAACTTGTGAAATTTTGCCTAGTACACAAGTCGAACACAAAAAAGACCCCGACATTTTAGCAACATGGGGTCCATTTAATACTGTTGAAGAAGCGATCGCCTGTCGTGTAGGATTGATTCGATCCGGAAAATGTCAACCACAATAACTAATAAAATTAATTTATCAATCTACTTTTTTGTTGACTGAGCTTTATTATTTTGGAGTTTGGCAATTTCTTGATTCAAAATTTCCAATGCTTTTGCATATTGAGGATCGTCAAGAGTACCTATTTTGTCGCGACTTTTCCGCAAAGCCTCTTTTTGTTCATCTGTTAGAGAAATTTCTATATCTGGCTTAATTCCCTCATGGTTAATATCGCGACCGCTGGGAGTAAAATATTTGGCGATCGTCACTGCTAACCCTGCACCTTTACCAACACCACGCACGGACTGCACCAACCCTTTACCAAATGTCTTAGTACCTACTAATGTCGCCCGTTCATTATCTTGTAGAGCACCAGAAAGAATCTCACTTGCACTTGCCGAACCCCCATCCACCATAATCACCAATGGTTTATCTGTCAAAGACCTATTAATAGCCTTCTGGCGATCGGTAACACCACTACGGTTCACAGTAGAAACAATATCTCCACGTTCGAGCCACATCCGAGCAATTTCTACGCTAGCATAAAGTAAGCCACCAGGGTTAGAACGTAAATCTAGAATATAACCCGATACATTCTCAGCTTCTAACTCATCTATTGCTTCCCGCATTTCACCAGCAGCATTAGCACTAAACTGATTTAACCGGATATAACCAACTTTACCCAGAGAACTTTCTTTCTGAGAATACTTTACAGGATGAATTTCAATTTTTGCTCTAGTAATAGGAAACTCTATTTCCCGACCTTCTCGTTTAATGGTTAGAGTTACTTGAGAACCGATGGGACCACGGATCAGACTTACTGCCTGATTTATATCCATCCCCTCAGTGCTTTGGCCGTCAATTTTGCTAATAATATCTTTAGCTAGAATACCTGCTTCAAAAGCCGGGGTATCTTCTATTGGTGAGATTACTACTAATTTTTTTGTATCCTGGTCTTGGGTTAGTTGAATACCTACACCTGTGAGTTCTCCAGAAGTGTCAATTTGCATATTTTTAAATTCTTCTGGGTCCATGAAGCGAGTATAAGGGTCTCCTAGCTTTTCTAGCATTTCCCTAATTGCATCATAAGCTTCTTCATCAGTTGTATAAGTTTTATCGAGGTATTCAGTGCGAGTAGCTTTCCAGTCTACTTGATTGAAAGTACCATCAACATAAGTTTTATCAATAATTTGCCAAACTTGGTCGATTAATTCTTTAGGGTCGTTATTATTTAATGATGCTTGAGAGGAAAGATGAATACCAGCGCTGATGACAGTAACGCCTGTTAACATCAATGCTGTTGCACCAAGGATTAGTCCACGTTTTGCTATAACCATTTGTTTGTTGAATTAATTTAAACAATAGAGTTGTCGCTAAATAAAGGAAAAAAATCGCTCTAACCTAGACAGAGCAATAATTCCCAGCTTTTTTATTCTCCAATGACTACAATCCTTACAGAACAAGGTTTTTGGGGATTTTTTAAGTTATAAAGCGACAAGTCTAATAATTACTACATTACTTCTATGCCTAATTTAGCATAAGTAATATAATGCTTGGAGTTAGGTTGTTTGAGATTTAAAAATCAATAAAAGAAAAGGCAATAATGTAAGTCCTCATCAATAAATTAATAAATTTAAGAATAAATTAATAAATTTAAGATATTTCATTAATTGATAATTGATAATGGATAATTGATAATTACCTCGGGTTTTAACCGTTACGGAATTGAATATAAGGAAATATTATTTCTTCTCTTGGTTGATTGGATATGGCGAGGGGACCTCGCCATCCCTCAACCGCTTATTTCCCCGATCAAGGGGAGGCTTCAAGGCGCGAATTATTTAATTATTAATTATTAATTATTAATTATTCGGTAAAGCAAATAATTTATTTTGTTTTTATGATTTATGGTAAGCATTTCCTGCATAGTGCTGCGCAAACAGCTACCGCTGCCTTTGAGCCAAAATCTCTGTATTCTATAGTTAATGAAAAGTTAATGAACACTGCTATAACTGTCTATTTTTCTATTATTGGTAGAAGTGCGATCGAGAATTTTTTTTGTTTATTCTCTTTAATCTAAGTTTAGTATTAACCATTTTTTGGGAGTATATAAAGTTAGAATTTACTTATACATTATTTATGGAACTTCAGCTATTAATTAATAATAATGGTTCAGTAATTTTTGTAACGATTATCGGCATTAAACAAAGATATCTTATGTCTTTTAAGCCTACTCCCTACTCCCAAATTCCCCTACTCCCCCAGGGCTAATTCTTTGTCGTAGCGAGAATATTTACAACCCTATATTTTTTTGAGATTATGTTTACTTCTCCCCACTCCCCTACTCCCCCAGGGCTAATTCTTTGTCGTAGCGAGAATATTTACAACCCTATATTTTTTTGATATCCTGTGCTTTCCACAGTCCCTAAACTTCCCACACTTCTCACCCTCCCCACACCCTCCTCTTTTTTTCTCTGGTGACAATAAATAGACCCTGCCTCCTGAGAGGGGTTAGGGGTGGGTCCCCACATTCCCCTCCAGGGAGGGGTTCGGGGTGGGTCCCCACACGAACCACACTTTCTTGACGCACAACCGAAAAATTTTTATTTATTATCCCCTTAAAAGGGGAGGGCTAATTCTTTGTCGTAGCGAGAATATTTGCAACCCTATTTTTTTTGAGATCCTGTCCTTCCCAGACTTCCCATACCTCCCACACTTCCCACACCTCCCACACTCCCCACCCCCTCCTCCTTTTTTTCTCTGACGACAATAAATTGACCCTGCCTTAAAAGGGGAGGCTTTAAACCACAATTTTTCTGTAATTAAAAATACACTCCCAATTAAATTTCAATTACAAACTAAGGTTCAACCCAACGCCCATCAGCTTTAATTAAATTAATTAATTCTTCAACACCTTGAGACTCAGGGACTTTTTTAATTTCTTCCCGTCCACGGTATAAAGAAATATACCCTGGTTGCTTACCTACATAACCATAATCTGCATCTGCCATTTCTCCAGGGCCATTGACAATACAACCCATAACAGCAATGTCCAATCCTGTTAAATGTTTTGTAGCCTCCCGTACTTGATGCAGAACATCTTCCAGATTAAATAAAGTTCGGCCACAGGAGGGACAGGCAACATACTCTACCATTGTTTTCCGCAGACCCAAAGCTTGGAGAATGCCGTAACAAACTGGAATTTCTTTTTCGGGTGCTTCAGTTAAAGAAACGCGAATTGTATCCCCTATTCCGTCTGCTAAAAGTGTAGCTATACCAGCAGTAGACTTAATCCGACCATATTCTCCATCACCTGCTTCAGTTACACCCAAATGAAGAGGATAGGCCATACCTAATTCGTCCATCCGTTTTACCATTAATCGGTAAGCAGCAAGCATTACTGGTACCCGCGATGCCTTTAGAGAAATTACCAAATTGTAGTAGTCTAAGGATTCACAAATTTTGAGAAATTCCAGGGCAGACTCTACCATGCCTTCTGGGGTATCTCCATAAGTAAATAACATTCTTTCTGCTAAGGAACCATGGTTAACTCCAATTCGCATGGCTTTATTTTGGTCTCGCAAAGAAATTACCAAAGGTTCGAGGGTTTGGCGGATTTTTTTACCTATTTCCTCAAATTCTGCTTCGGTATATTCGTTTCTGCCAGATTGAGGTTTCTCGAATACATATAAACCAGGATTAATTCTGACTTTATCAACGTGCTTGGCAACTTCTAGAGCAATTTTCATGCCGTTATGGTGGACATCAGCTACCAGTGGGACGGGTTTGTAAGTCTGTGTTAATTTCTGTTTAATCTCTGCTAAGGATTTTGCATGGGCCATACTGGGAACGGTAACGCGGACTATTTCGCACCCAATTTCGTGTAAACGACGAATGGCAGCTACGGAACCGTCAATGTCGAGGGTGTCTTCATTGATCATTGACTGGACTACGACTGGATGGCCACCACCGATGGTTACATCACCTACTTTGACGGGGCGAGTTTTTCGCCGATGGATAGTTGTGTCAAAGGCGGGTTGATTTGCTGGAGTTTTGGTTGGGTTTGGCAAGGTTTGCATAATGTACTTTTATACTTCTGTAGAGAAAAGTTGAGTAATATATTTTGTTCTATATTCAGATTGCCACATAATAGTTCAATCTTATTAGTCAAGAGTCTAAAATTAAAAGTCATCTGGAGGTTGAAAAAAAGCAAGTGGCAAATATGAAAAATGTTAGTTTAGACCTTTTATTTGAGGCTCTATTTAGGGCTTGCTGATTAAATCTAAAAGTATTTACAGATAAAGGTTTTAGCCTTTTTGGGGTCGAATTGCAGTGCCTGGTTTTCAGCTCTTCACGCTCAAAAAGTTAGCATTTTAGGCGCATAGTTGGGCAGAAAAATCACTCTCACAATTCTTACTCCTACCTCCTCGCTCATTCCCTTTTCTCCTGTCTCCTGTCTCCCCTCCCCTCCTGGGAGGGGTTAGGGGTGGGTTGGGAGGGGAGGGGCGAGGGGTGGGTTGGGAGGGGAGGGGCGAGGGGTGGGTTGTCTCCTGTCTCCTACCCTCACCCATAAGACTTTTTCAGCAAACTCTATTTATTCCTTTAGTAATTATATTTATAGGTTCTATTGCCAAGAAATTAGCAAGAGGGAGAGGTTGGGAAAGACAAGATTTCTTTTGGGGAATAGAACTTACGTTGTAAGCATTCAGCCGTCAGCTATCAGCTATCAGTTATTAATTTTGGGGAAGGTAAAAATAATTGAGAAATTGAGACAGAATAAAAGTTACTGTTAAAGTTCCCTCCCTAAATCTTAGAAGTAAAGTTACTGTTAAAGTCCCCTTCCTAAATCTTAGAAGTAATGAATAATTAGGGTTTGCTGATAGCTGACTGCTAATAGCTGTTTGCGCAGCATTCCGCAGGAAATGCTTACCTTACGTTATCTTCTATTTCTGGGGGTTTAGCACTATTATTTTACTCTAATATTAATGCTGATAAAATTCAAAAAGCAGGACTATTTATTACGATATATTTTGTGCTTTTTATCTAGGTTTTAAGTAGGCATTTAGAAGTAATTATTCATTACTTATTGCTGATAGCTGACTGCTAATAGCTGAATGCTTACAATGACTTTATTTGTATTTGGAATTAAGAGGTAACAATTTTAGTTATGAAAGAAGAAACTAACGACAGTTATCAAAAAAATGAAGCAGCATTTAGTAGAGAAAATGAAAATACTTCTACAACAATAGCCAGTACAGCAATGGTTACAGCATCTCTAATTGGAACGGGGATAGGAGTAATAGATTCATCAGTTATTAAGTAATTAAAAATAGCAGAATAACTTTTTTGCTAATTAGCAGCTCAGTTAATGTTAATTATTCATATCTTTAGCTTCCCTTCCTGGGAGGGGTTAGGAGTGGGTTCCCTACTCCCCTACTCCCCTACTCCTCTACTCCCCTACTCCTCTACTCTCCTACTCTCCTACTCCCCTACTCCCCTACTCCTCTACTCCCCTACTTCCCTACTCCCCTACTTCCCTACTCCCCTACTCCCTATTCCCTTTATTCTCTATTTATTCAGTTACAAAATTATCAGAATCAGCTTCAACTTGTTCTGCATATTTAAAAGCTATTTCACGCACTAATTTTCTAAATTCTTGATGTTTACCATCAGTAATTTTTTTGACTTGTTTTTCAAAGGAAGTAGAAACTAATTTTTTATCAAAATCTTTATCTGCTCTAGCATGGTCGGTAGCCAGAATTTTTCCCCATTGTTGAGCAACTTCTATAAAACTATTTTTATCTGTTAATTTTTTAATTTTGAGAGACTTTTTATAGGGAGATATTTCTCTAACAGAATAATCACCAGAAAAATCTCCATCAACAGGAGTATTATCTACAAGTTTTATCCATCCTAAAAAATCATCAGCGTCTTTAATCAGTGCTTTATAAGCTAGAGCATGGCGTTTAGCACTATTATTAAATATTTTCCGATAATTAATGCGGTCATATAAGCTGAACAATTCATAAGTAGGTGTCGGCTGAAACTGATGTTTAATATCTAGAATATGGTCATCATCTAAAGCATCAGTTTTACCCTCTATTAATACATAATAACGTGGTGTTCCTAATGAACCTAAACCTGCATTTAATCTTTGGGCAACATCTTTAACTTTAAAATATTCTGGGTCATAATTTAGCTTGCCGGAAAGGGTTTTACCATAATCTATAATTCCTGATTCAATAGCCTTTTTAGCATCAGTGGCAAGACCTAAATTTTCACTAGAAAAATCAAACATTCTTTGATTATCTATGACTTTAGTCCATTTTTCTAACATTCCTTGTCGTGTTTTTTGAGCGGCTTTTTCTATAGTTTTTTTCACCTCTCCTTTAGTATTAGTTTCTGTAAAATATATTTTAGTTTCTTCATCATTTCCTACATAAGAATCTAAGGTATCTAGATAAGTTTCACTAAGACTATCAACAACTTCTTCTTGTTCGGATTTAGATAGGGTAGAATCATTTGTCACTAAAATAATACTGGTTGCTAAACGCCACAAATCATATTGATAATCAGCAATAATTGATTCGTCAAAATCATTCAGATCGAAGATAATTTCTCCTTTATCGTTATTATAAGCACCAAAATTATCAACATGACAATCTCCTAAAATCCAAGTTTTTGTATTAGAATTACCGAATTTACTGAGTCTACTATCATTAGCAAAATCTTGCCAAAATAAATGATTTGTTGCTCTGTAGAATTTAAATTCTGACTCTTGCATCTGAGCATATTTTTCGTCTTTTAACTGTTGTTTTTCTACAGGATTTGCATTTTCTAAAATTAAATTCGTATTTAATTCAATGGATTGGAATACTTGTTGTTCGCGCCGACTATTATCAATCGGTTGAGCTAAAGTATTAGAAGATAGTAATAACCAATTTATAATAATTAAGATAGTTATTACTATTAGGCTATTCCTAATCGTATTAATTAATTGATTAATCATTATGAGAGTAATTTGAGTTACATTTAATTATATAAGTTATACCAATTTGATAAATATTTGCTACAAATAGTTAGGCTATTTCTTAGGATTCAGGAGTCAGGAGTCCTATGGGAATTGCTTCAATAAAAGTTTTTAGGTCGTAAATTCTCTTTTTCTCTTGGTGCGCGTTCCGCAAGCGAGTTGGCGTCGTCGCGGGGTCGCACCGCTCTCTTGGTCGATTGGATATGGCGAGGTTCCCTCGCCATCCCTCGACCGCTTTGTCAAAGGGACATTTCCTGCAAAATTTTTTATTGTACTTAATTATTCATAACATTCTTTTTTCAAATTGGTATTAGCTGGCATTAAAAATTATTGTTATGACAAGGCAGATAGAGTAACTGTTGAATTGGTAAAGTTACAAAGGACACAAGAAAACAAATTAAAGAAAGTCTTGTTGCTGTTTGCGCAGCATTCCGCAGGAAATGCTGACAACTAATAGCTTTTTGCGCAGCATTCCGCAGGAAATGCTTACAGTTATACCAGTTTTATAAATCTTTGCTACAAATATTTAGGTTACTGCTTAGGAGTCAACCCACCCCTAACCCCTCCTGGGAGGGGAAGACAGAAGTCAGGAGTCGTATGGGAATAGGTTTGATACCATTTTTTACGTAGTAATTTATCTTTTTCGTCCAATAGATATTTTCTATAAATTACTTTAATACTGCTTACTATATGTAACATTCTTTTTTCACCCATGGTATTATAAAGAAAATATTTTAATAATCGGGAAAGAGGAAATAGTGGTAAATATTTCAGACTTTATTCTGTCTATTTTTGAGGGTTTTACAAATCTGACAATAATTACTACTTCCCAAGTATATTGGAAAACTAAATCGTCATTTTTGCTTCTTCCCAAAACTAGCTAATTACCTGAAACTGTTTCCTATTTCCTCAAAAATTTTAATTCTCTATTCACATAATTTAAGGGTAATTATAAATTAGTAATAATACTAATTCTTTGTCTACCTTCTCTTAAATTTTTCTGGGTATAAAATCAATCTCTTCCCTGCACTTCTTTCAACTTATAGCGGTTTTCACAAAGGTAGACTACAAAGCTTTTGCCTTCTGCCTTTAAGCCAAAATATCTCTATTCTATGAAACATGAAAACTGCTATAAATCATTATCATTACTCAAAAATTCTCCCATATATTGATTAACCAATTGAGGTTGTTCTTGTTGTACCGAATGACCACAATTAGGAATATAGCGAATCTGAAAATTTTCTACATATTCTTCTGTGCCATAAGTTAATTCTTTTCCTAAAGCTATATCCTCTTCACCCCAAAGCATTAAAGTAGGAATTCGCAATATTCCCCATTCTTGTTGATTGAAAAATCCAGAAAATATATTACGATAATAATTAATCATTGAAGTTAAAGCGCCTCGTTTAGCCACAGCATCCTTATAAGCTTCTATATCAGCATCAGTAATAGCAGATTTATTCACCATACTGTCAAAAATAGAATCAATAGCTTGATAATCATTAAATTCAAGCATTAATTCTGGCAAAAAAGGTAACTGGAAAAAAAACATATACCAACTTCTCAAAAGTTGCTCTGGAGTACCTAAACCCTCCTTAAATTTTGCTGGATGAGGAATATTCATTACGATTAATTTTTCTACCATTTCAGGATTTGCATAAGCAAAAGACCAAGCTATTCCCCCTCCCCAATCATGTCCTACTAAAACACATTTGTCATAACCTAATTCTTTAATTACTTCTTCTATATCTTTAATAAATTCTGACATTACATAAGCAGATTTATCTTCTGGTTTATCGCTTTCATTGTAGCCTCTTAAATCTAAAGCAACTACTTTATAATCTTGAGCAAATTCAGGTATTTGATATCTCCAAGAATACCAAAATTCAGGAAAGCCATGTAACATTAACATTAAAGGACCTGAACCTTGAGTCACATAATGAATCTTGATACTATTTGCTGTGATAAAATTGCTAGACCAAGAATTTTCTTTGATTGACATTTATACCTCCAGAATAATTACAGTAACTTTAAATAGTTTAACTTTACACTTAATTCTATGATTTTCTGATGATTAGATAAATTATATATAGATATAAGTTCAACTACTTTACTACTAGAATATGTAGTAAAATATTTCACATAATCATTATGATTAATGTTATTACTGTGGCGATCGCTCCTCCGATTAATACCAAAATTTGCTACCCACAACTACGTTAACGCCCCTACTGACTTTTGACTTCCGCGTAGCGACACTAGAGTTTTCCTTGGTCATGCTACGCAAAGAGCCATTTTTAGCCTGTTAACGTATTTTCCTTGCTACCATTGAGTTTTAAGCCATTTTTACTGTCAAAAATATCAAAGTCCCGATAATCAAGGGTATTAAATCAGCAAAATAATCATTTTTTCTGACCCTTAAATCTATAAAATAATAGGAACACCTACTTATAGTAAAGCAATAAACTTATAGATAAAATCACCTACCAACTAACATGAAGTAAAAATTATAAATAACTCCATTTTTCTCTAGTTTTATCTTTCACATATCAAGGATAAATTAGCTGACGCTAATCCTAGCTAGACAAAAATTATTAATACTAAAAGCTATTAAATAATATGTAAGCATTCAGCAGTCAGCTATCAGCTATCAGCTTCTGAGACATATCTATGTTTCTTGCCACAGAATTGTATAGGGTTCTAACTAAAGTTTGCTGTTCTTGCATTTCAATTATCTAATAGTATAAGTTAAAAGAATGCTGACTTCATTTATTAAAAAGTACAAACTCGCTGAATGCTGACTGCTAATAGCTGAATGCTTACAATAATATATAGCCTTTCTCAGTAAGCGTCAGGTACACTCTTATCTTTACTTCACTATTGCTTTCTAGAGCTGTTGCCTGAAGCAAACGAGTTTTGTACATCACGCTTTTTGGGAATTGCTATATTCAAGATATAGCAATATGATTTTAGTTGTGAGATATTGGAGACTTTTGTTCTAGGGAATAGGGAATAGGGAATAGGGAAGAAACGAATACATAAGAATAAGAAAACTGCTATATTCCATGCTTTAAAGGAACACCTCAATTCTCACATCTGATTCCTGATTGCTATAGGAAATAAAGAGTTGCTTATTCCAATTTTATATGATGCTGAATAGAACTATGAAATTTATTAACTTGTCTGTCTCGATCTACAGTCAACTCTGATTAAAATTTTATTCTATACAACTTCTTATGAATCTTGTATATCAGAAGGAAGAAGCAAGAAAGAAGAAGGAAAAATCTTGCTTTATCTTAGTTTTAAGTTTTTGATATATCCGTGCCCTTTCCTTCAACTACTATAATAGGACGTAGACTAATAATGGAACTTAGACAGGAAAGTATTTTTCCTACTTTTGCCTTCTAAAATTGCTATAAATAGATGCAAAATTTAGCAATACCCATCCAGGGAGCTAGATAAATTTATAAAAAACGTTAGATTAGCACAGTAAATAATCTGATATTAAATAATTGATAATTAATAATTACCTCTCCCTAGAAGGAAGAGGATTGACTAAAAGGAAAATTTTTTCTTCTCTTGGTCTCATGGATGTGGCGAGGAAACCTCGCCATCCCACCCTACAGGAAGCTACGCTTTTTCCGTTTGTCATGCTCCGCAAACATGTCGCCCAGCAAAACGACCGCTGGTTTCTCATTTAAACGAGAAGCTTTAAACCTTAATTATTTGGTAAAATAAACATTTTATCCTTCACCTAAAAAATTAAAGTTTTCTTGCTCTATTTATAGCAATTACCAAAAATAATACTATAAAAAGAAATTGGAAATTTATGCTTCAAAGGAGAATAATCAATTCTATTACTCCCTATTTATGTCATTGTTTACCTTTTTATTCTTTCTTATTTATTGAAATTTATTTGATTATTTTTGGCTTCTTTTTCCTATCAATATAAGGAGGTAAAAAGTTGGTTTCCTCCTCATCATAAATAGTATATTGCCAAGGAACATTAATATCGTGAGCCGCACTCTTACCATTGTAAGAAGATCGACGTTGAGGTTGAGCTAATAAAATAATCATTCCGATTAAAATAATGCCACCACCAAGAAGTAAAATAGCTAAGACAATTCCTCCAACAAACCACAATATACCTTTTTCTAAATAATTCCCTGAACTACCCGAAGAGGTTCTACTATAATTGTCCATTCCCTGCTGTAGACTCAAGCCAGAAATCAAACGTTCTTGCTGCTGGACTTGAATCAACAGTCGGTCATTTTCCAGCCTCAGTTGGTCTTGTTGCAGTTTCAGTTGTTGTGTCTCTGCCCATTGTTGTTCTAACTGACTTTTCAACTGTCGCATATCAAGTAATTGCTGCTGTAGTTGACTTCTCAGTTGCTCATAAGCTGAACGTTGTTGTTCTGATTGATTTTTAATTTGTTGTTCCAATTTATAGTCCTTAAAGTCAGGAACTGAAGGGACTGAAATTGGTGGGGGTGGTAATGGTAGTGGCTGAGGAGAGACGGTTACTAAAGGAGAAGGATATACTTTTGGAGAAGGAGAAGATGTTATAGAGGGGGAAGGGGATGCTTTTGGCACTTCCGTCTGATAATCAGGAGACCACTTGCCAAATACAATCCAACCCATGAGCAAGAGGACAATCAATATCCCCGTCAGAATACATCCTCCTATAAACGCTGCAGTCTGATTCATTATTTAATTTCACTTTATGGTTAAACCAGGACTATTTGACAAAATAATATAGAGTATCTATTCCCTAATGCCGATTAATATCATAACTAAGCTTATGCAACAAAAATCAAAAACATCACTACTGTTTTACGTTAAGTCAAAATGTTTCAAACGTTTAACTTTCTGTTAAGAGTAGGATCTTGTGAAGTTCTCTCCCGTTAAATCGGAGATTATAACGGGAGACCCCTTGCCGAATCAAGTTGGGTATACTGCACTACTTTCTAGAAAAATTAATATAGAAATATAGAAATATATGGACTTTAAAACAATATCCTAGGACGATTAGTATTTTGATGCTACCTTTATCAAAAGACATTTGTTGCGAAGTTCTCTCCCGTTAAATCAAAGATTATAACGGTAGCTTCTCAAACAAAGAAGTTTCTTGCGAGTGCTGGCGCAACGCTGCGCGTTACATGTCGCAAAGCGAAACATAGGCTGACTAACGCCTAAGCCTCCACAAGCAGACAAGATGATACCCACCTCGTTTAGCGCTTTATTTAAAATATTAATTGCTGCATTTTCGTCTCTATCTAAAACTGTTCCACATTTCTGACAAGAATGAGTTCTAACTGATAAAGTTTTAGACACTTTATGACCACAATTACTACAATGCATGTGATGTATTGTGAGGGTGTACGGGCGAATGGCCATTCGCCCTTATATGAACACCTTAAATAATTAATAATTAATAATTAATAATTAAAGAATCATTGATTATTGATGATTGATTATTCATTATTTACCTATATCATATATTGATTTTGATAGTTTAGTATTTTTTGCCAAACCTCTAATATTTAAGTTTTCTACTGCAATCATGTCATATTGTTTAACTAATTTATGAGCAGTCTTATAGTGAAAATCTTCTCTTTGTCTAGCAATATGTTGATGCAATCTAGCTATTCTATTTTGTGCCGCCCTCCAGTTTTTAGACCCAACTTCTTTTCTAGATACTTTTTTTGCTTTCTTGCTAAATTAGATTGAGATTTTCTATAAAAATTAGGAATAGAAACAGTCTCACCAGTATTAGTAGTCAAAAATTATTTTAACCCTACATCAATGCCTACAGCAGTTTTGATATTTTCTGTAGAAATTAAACTAGGTACTGATTTATCTTCCAAACTAAAACTTACATCCAGGACCATCAGCGTCTTGAGTGCGTCTTACATTCTGGGGAAACCCCAGAATTACACACTCGCTTTTTTGGTTATAGTTGCAGTTTTAATTGTAAAACCATCTGGAATTGGTCTATGAACTATGATTCTTATAGCACCAAACCTCGTAGTAATTATTTGTTTTCCATCAAATTTTATTATTCCTTTAGGATGATTAACTCTACTAAAACACAATGACCTTAACTTTCCTGATTTTTTAAATCTTGGCCTTCCTCCACGTTTACCAGTTTGATCAGGTATTAGCCTTTCATGTCGGCTCTTAGCCGAAACATTTCCAAGCTTTATCTAGTCTTTGTAAGTTAATTTGTTGAACTTCGTATGGAGATTTCTTTGTAGTCAGGAAATAAATTTTTTGTCTGTTTAAGTGCTGATTGCTGAAAATAATAATCTGGTCTACTGGAAGTCTCCCCAATAGGACATGAAATTAATGAACAACGGTCAACTTGACATCTAGTTCTATTTAAGCAATCTAGTCTTTGAACTATCATGCATAATTGTAATGCCTTCGCAGGTGTTCTAGCCAATAATCAATTTTGACTGACTGTTCAGGAGTGGGCTTAATTTTGTAGCAATGAGTAATTATCATAATTTTATACTACTTCTTTAGTGCTATATTTGAACAGCAATCAACACCTGTTTAATTTACAGCTCGGCAATTCCCCTCCCATTAAATCCCAGATTATAACGGCAGACCCCTTGCCGAATCAAGTTTAGCTGCCAAGTTTTCTTCTAGGAAATAATCTGAAAAATATTTTTACCAAATAATAGCAAATAGTAGCATGGCAACAGGTTAGGAGGAAAAAATATTGGCAGAAAATCACCAGTCCCTTTTGAGCAAATAAGAATGGCCTCTGTTTTACCTATTGACTAAGGAATAAGGGAGTTATAAGAAAAAATGAAAGGGTGTTAGGAAATCTCAGGGTTATAGTAATCTTCAGACTTGACCTTTCCAACTTCATCTAAATCTTGATTTATACAACCCTGTTTTTGAGCATATTGACAAACACGAGCCCATAACTTTGCTTTAGTACCAGGTGGTCCAGAAGAAAATAACACTCGATCTCCACCTACTATTTTAACTAGACAGACTGGGCAAATTTCTTGCTGATTTTCTGACATTGTTAATTATTTATTGTTTAATCATAAATTGACTTATAAGTATATAACGCTTTTGATTCAATTTGGCAAATCTCATATCTAGCAGATGTAATATTTTAGGAGGAAGGTAGATTTAGATTTTTAAGAAAAATTTCAAGTTTAAAGTTATTTATTGGTATATTGCATTTACACTTTAAGTATTCAGATGCATGAACGTAACAACTTACTAAGGTTAGCCGATCGCTTTTTTCTTTCGGTGCGGAATGCGGAAGTAAACATAAGTTTTAATTCTCCTTGGAGACTAATTCTTCCTTCGCTGCGATAATGAGTTAATAAATCATAGCTGAAGTCTACAGCTACTCTCTCCAGAGGCTAGCTAACCGCTGTTTGCGCAGCATTCCCCAGGAAATGCTTACCTTAGATTTTAAATTTGAATAGAGAATTAAATCTTTGAGAGAACATATTAATTGAGAATAGTATCGGGCAATAGTAGAGTTTTTGTTCTTTGAAAAAATTCAAACATAATATCATAAATTACAGGGACATGTGATGGCTGTATAAAGAAGTGCTTAAGGGTTTGAATTGCTAGTGCCAAACAATTCATTAATTGATAATTGATAATTGATAATTACCTCTGGTTAAAACCGCTACGGAATTGAATATAAGGAAATATTATTTCTTTTCTTGGTCGATTGGATATGGCGAGGAGACCCGCTCTTATCAGAGCCGCTCCGAATGGCGCCATCCCACCCTACGGGAAGCTGCGCTACGACCGCTGTCTTGGTCGATTGGATATGGCGAGGGGACCTCGCCATCCCATCCTAACGGACTGCTCCGCAAACGACCGCTTTTTCCCCTTAAAGGGGAGGCTTTCAACCAGAATTATTTAATTATTAATAATTAATAATTAATAATTCGGTAATGACTTTGATATTGGGATATTAGCTGCTAAAAAAAAACGAAAAAACTCAGCAATAAATATATTGCAGGATGGCGGAAATAACTGACCAGTTACAAAATCGCGGGAACAATTACAAATCAAAAATGATTGACTGTCAGATGTGCGTCTTACATTCTGGAGGAGCTGTGTGCGGAACTATTTCCGCACAGTAGGTGTCCCGTAGGAAACCTCGCCAATTAGCATTCGCTTTTAAATGCATGACTTTTAACTTCCGCGTAGCGGCACTATGTATTCTATACAAGCATTCTAATAACTCGAATAACATATATGAACTACATAGATAAAATAAATCATTTACTTAAGCCATGTGTTAATCGGACGAATTTAGTTATAGATCTATTTGCTGGATGCGGTGGTTTATCTCTAGGTTTTGAAGCCCAGGGATTTCAAACTTATGGTTTTGAAATGGATGCCGATTGTTGTGCAACTTATAATAAAAATCTCAAAGGTAATTGCACTAAAATTACTCTTTCTTCTGAAACAGAATTACCTCCGGTAAATGTAATAATTGGCGGTCCTCCTTGTCAACCTTTTAGTGTTGGGGGAAAGCAAAAAGGTTTGCAAGATTTGCGAGATGGTTTTCCTATTTTTATTAATGCAGTGGCAAGATTAAAGCCGGAAATTTGGTTATTTGAAAATGTAAGAGGTTTACTTTATCGGAATAAATGGTATTTGGATGAAATTACTCAAGCACTTCAATCTTTGGATTATATTATTGAGGTTAAATTGTTAAATGCTGTTGATTTTGGCGTGCCTCAAAATCGACAAAGAGTTATAGTTATTGGGCATAAAGGTGAGTTTAAATTTCCTCAAGCTTTAGACAAAAAAGTAACTGTTGGAGAAGCATTAGGAGCAATGGCATTCCACGGACCTCCAGAGTCAAAATTTCTCACTCCAAATATGGATAAGTATGTAGAAAAATATGAAAAAGCTTCTAGTTGTAAACAACCTCGTGACTTATATTTAGATAAACCTGCTAGAACTTTAACTTGTCGAAATATTTCTGCTCCTACTGGAGATATGCACCGAATAAAATTGTCTGATGGGAGAAGAAGACGTTTGTTGTTAAGGGAGGCAGCAAGATTACAAAGTTTTCCTGACTGGTTTGAATTTGTAGGAAAAGAAACGAGTTGTTTTAATCAGATTGGAAATGCTGTTCCTCCTTTATTTGCTTTTCATTTGGCAGGAAGTATTAGGAGTTATTTAGAATCTGGGAAAAGATTCTCACCAGAGGAAATTTCACAAAAAATTATTCCTGTACAATTATCATTACCTTTTTAAACATTCAGCCGTCAGCTAGCCTCCTATGGTCGGAACTGCGTGATCAGCTATCAGCTTCATTAGCTTAAATTGTATGGGTGAAAAACTCAAAACAAGTCTTTCTTTTGCTTCAATTTATGAGTGGAAAATGTAGTATAAGTTAAACGAATTTTTACTTCATTCATTAAAAAGCTGTTTGCGTAGCATGACCTAGGAAGAGCTGACTGCTAATAGCTAAATGCTTACTTACCTTTTTAAGAGATAAAAATGCCTCAAATTCCCCAATATCTTACTAAGTCAGATAAGTCTAAACAATTTCAAAAGTTAATCAATGAAGCGTTATATATTATTAGTAAGTTTGGTGTACCTCTTGAGGGGATGACTCAAAGACGATTGGAAAGAATGGCAATGGCTTATTTCAGTTATCAGTTATCAGTTATCAGTTATCAGTTATCAATAGTTCCTGGAATAGGGATGTTTGAAATACTGAATTTTCTTTTTTATCCTCTATATGAAAGTTCTTATGACGATATTCGCCGGAAAGATTTAAAATTAATTGTTCTTGCAGGAATTATTATTCCTAGTGCTACTAATCCAAATTCAGCTAGAAATGATGGTACAAGGTCTATGGATAATGAATAATGAATAATGAATAATGAAAACTATCTCTAATTATTAATTACCTCTGGTGAAAACCGAGATAATTGAATCAAGTATGTTCATTAATTGATAATGAATAATAGATAATTAGAGAGTTAGATAGAAAATTAGAGATTTAAAAAACTCTTTCATTATTAATTATTAATTATTAATTATTAATTATCCAATAGTGGCTTATTCAGAACAGAAAAATTGGCTTTATTTGATAGAAGCTGTTCATAGTTCGGGCGTAATTTCTAATGTACGTTTATTAGAACTGAAAAAATTGACAGAAAAATGTCAGGCTGACATAATTTTTGTCACAGCTTTTCTAGACCATCATACTTTTCGCAAGTTTGCTGGTGATATTGCCTGGGAAACAGAAGTTTGGATTGCTGATGCACCAGACCATATAATTCATTTTGATGGTGAGAAATTTTTAGGTCCTTACTCTCAAATAACTAATACTTGAAAGAAAATAATGACTGAAATTAACTGGCAATTATTCTGGATATTAATGATTTTGCATTGTGTTATTGGTACTGCTGCTGCTTTTGTCGCAAAAAGTAGAGGTAGAAATTTTAATATTTGGCTAGGTTGGGGTTTATTAGGAGGTACTATTGCTTTGATAACTGCATTTTTAATGCCAGATAAAAATTAGATTGACAAGAAAATTAATTAGTTGATAATTAGAGAAATTTATGTAGGGATAGATAGAGAGGAAAGTTAAGAGATATTACTATTGGCTTACCTATAAAAATTTGTCTGCTTTGTAATAGCTTTGATATTTTGAGGGATGGAATAAGTGAAAGAAACTAGAAAGCAATTTGCGGAAGTAATTATAATATTTAGCCAAAAAAGTAGTTGAATAAAAAGTCATGCGTAGGGGCGAATAGACCCTTATAGTTTTTATAATATCAAAATTTTTGTGGAGATGCAACCGAAAATCCTTTGACGCGTGATTTTTCTTTTGAGCTTAAGAGAATGAAAATCTTTATGGTTTTCTACTCAGGAGGGATGGAAAGATTTGATTAGGGGAAAACAAGCATATATTTGAAGTTTCACAGGATGACAATTTCAAAAAATATCTACTTCCCTGTAGAAAAAGCAGATATTCTGGAAAAGTATCTGACAAATTTTTAAGTATCTATATATAGGAATGAAATTTTCACCTGTTCCGAAAACTGGCAAAAAGTCGAGAGGGAGGTAACAGGCGATCGCTCAACTTCAAAAAATATCTACTTCCTTGTAAAAAGAGCAAATATATGGGAAAAGTCTCTGGCAAATTTTCGGCTACTTATATATAAGAGTGAAATTTTCATCTGTTCCGAAAACTGGTAAAAAGTCGATGGGTAGTAAGAGGCGATTGCCCCACTTAAGAAAATATCTACTTACTTCTAGGCAGAGGAGATATCTGGGAAATTATCTGGCAAATTTTCTACTATCTATATATAAGAGTGAAATTTTCACCTGTGAGAAAAACTGCTAAAAAGTTCATGGGAAGCAAGAGACTATAGCTTGACTTCAGAAAATATTTATTTTTCTCTATAAAGAGCAGATATTCTGGAAAAGTCTCTGAGAAATTTTTGACTATCTATATATAGAAGTGAAATTTTCATCTGTTCCGAAAACTGGCAAAAAGTCGAGGGGAAGCAAGAGGCTATAGCTTGACTTCAGAAAATATCTACTTCTCTGTGGAAAGAGCAGATATTCTGGAAAATTATCTGAGAAATTTTCGACTATCTATAATATTAAGAGTGAAATTTTCTATCTCTGAGAAAAACTGGTAAAAAGTTGAGGGGAAGCAAGAGGCTATAGCTTGACTTCAGAAAATATCTACTTCTCTGTGGAAAGAGCAGATATTCTGGAAAATTATCTGAGAAATTTTCGACTATCTATAATATTAAGAGTGAAATTTTCTATCTCTGAGAAAAACTGGTAAAAAGTTGAGGGGAAGCAAGAGGCTATAGCTTGACTTCAGAAAATATCTACTTCCCTGTGGAAAGAGCAGATATCTGGGAAAATTATCTGGCAAATTTTCGACTATCTATATATAAGAGTGAAATTTTCATCTCTGAGAAATACTGGTAAAAAGTTGAGGGGAGGTAAGGGGCAATTACTCCACTTCAGAAAATATCTACTTTTCTGTGGAAAGAGTAGATATTCTGGAAAAAGTCTCTGATAAATTTTCGACTATCTATATATAAGAGTGAAATTTTCATCTCTGAGAAATACTGGTAAAAAGTTGAGGGGAGGTAAGGGGCAATTACTCCACTTCAGAAAATATCTACTTTTCTGTGGAAAGAGTAGATATTCTGGAAAAAGTCTCTGATAAATTTTCGACTATCTATATATAAGAGTGAAATTTTCATCTCTGAGAAATACTGGTAAAAAGTTGAGGGGAGGTAAGGGGCAATTACTCCACTTCAGAAAATATCTACTTTTCTGTGGAAAGAGCAGATATTCTGGAAAAAGTCTCTGATAAATTTTCGGCTATCTATATATAAGAGTGAAATTTTCATCTCTGATAAAAACTGGTAAAAAGTCCATGGGAGGTAAGAGGCGATCACTCAACTTCAGAAAATATCTATTTCCCTGTGGAAAGAGCAGATACTCTGGAAAAATATCTGACAAATTTTTGACTACCTATATAAGAATAAAATTTTCATCTATTCCGAAAACTGGCAGAAAGTTGAAAAGAGATAAGAAACAGTTACTCAACTTCAGAAAATATCTACTTCCCTGTGGAAAGAGCAAATATTTGGAAAAAGTCTCTGAGAAATTTTTGGCTACCTATATATAAGAGTGAAATTTTCATCTCTGATAAAAACTGGTAAAAAGTCCATGGGAAGTAAGAGGCGATCGCTCAACTCCAGAAAATATCTATTTCCCTGTGGAAAGAGCAAATATTTGGAAAAAGTCTCTAAGAAATTTTCGGCTACCTATATATAAGAGTGAAATTTTCATCTCTGATAAAAACGGGTAAAAAGTTGAGAGGAAAGTAAGAGACGATCGCTCCGCTCAACTTCAGAAAATATCTGCTTACCTCTATAAACAGCAGATATCTTGGAAAAGTTTCTGACAAATTTGCGACCTATCTAGTATATAGAAGTGAAATTTTCACCTGTGATAAAAACTGGTAAAAAGTTGAGGGAAGGTAAGAGGTAGTTGCTCAATTTCAGAAAATATCTACTTACCTGTAGACAGAAATGTGAAAATTACTGACTGAAAAAATTCATACTTCAGTAAATCTCAATTTTCCTCCACTTTGGGCGGATACTTCTCCAACACTTCTCGTAAATATTTTCCAGTGTAAGATTCAGAATTATCTGCCACATCTTCGGGCGTTCCACAAACAATTATTTCTCCTCCTTTATCTCCACCTTCCGGACCTAAATCTATTACCCAGTCGGCACAACGAATCACATCTAAATTATGCTCAATTACTACAATGGAATTTCCTTTATCTACCAACCTCTGCAAAATATTCAATAACTGATGAACATCATAAAAAGATAAACCAGTTGTTGGTTCATCTATTAAATAAATAGTTTTTCCAGTTGCCCGTCGAGATAATTCAGAGGCTAATTTTACTCTTTGTGCTTCTCCACCAGAAAGAGTCGGTGCAGACTGACCTAATCTGACATAACCTAACCCTACATCTACCAAAGTTTGTAATCGACTTGCCGCCCTCGGAATATTTTTAAATACTTCCAAACCTTCCTCCACAGTCATATTCAAAACATCAGCAATTGACTTATCCTTATACCTCACCTGTAAAGTTTCTCTGTTATATCTTGCACCCTTACAAACATCACATTGTACATAAACATCTGGCAGAAAATTCATTTCAATTACATTTACACCCTGTCCGCTACAAGCTTCACATCTACCACCTTTAACATTAAAAGAAAATCGCCCTGGTTTATAACCTCTTGCCTTAGCTTCAATAGTTTCAGCAAAAATTCCCCGAATTACATCAAATACTCCTGTATAAGTTGCCGGATTGGAACGGGGAGTTCTACCAATAGGTGATTGGTCAATTACAATTGCTTTATCTATTGCTTTTAATCCCTTTATTTTTTCTAACTGTTTAGGAAAAGGAACTTTTCGACTCAGATGATTTTGCAAAGCTGGATAAAGTAATTCGTTAATTAAGGTAGATTTTCCCGAACCAGAAACTCCAGTAATACAAACCAGTTTTCCCAAAGGAATTTCTACATCTATATTTTTGAGATTATTTCTATGACAATTTTTCAGCAGTAAAGACTTTCCATTTCCCTCTCTTCTTTCTACTGGAGTAGCAATAACTTTTTTACCAGATAAATAAGCACCAGTTACCGACTCTGCTGTTGCTAATAATGTCTGAAAATTTCCCTGAGAAACTATCCGCCCCCCATGCACTCCCGCCCCCGGACCTATATCAATAATATGGTCGGCTGTTCTAATAGTTTCTTCGTCATGTTCCACAACTATTAAAGTATTTCCTAAATCTCGAAGTTTGATTAAAGTTTGCAAAAGACGACTATTATCTCTTTGATGTAAACCAATACTTGGTTCGTCTAAAACATAGAGAACTCCTGTTAAACCAGAACCAATTTGTGTTGCTAATCTAATTCTTTGAGCTTCTCCGCCAGAAAGTGTCATTGTTGCTCGGTCTAATGTTAGATAATCTAAGCCAACATCCAACAGAAATTGTAATCTTGCTCGAATTTCTCTCAATACTAATTCGGCAATTTTTGCCTGCCGTTCGCTCAGTTGTAAATTATTGATTTTCTCCAAACATTCCCGAATCGAAACTTCTGTAAAATCTGTAATTCTGTATTGCCCGACCTCTACCGAAAGTGCTTCTGGTTTTAATCTTTTCCCTTGGCAAGTTTCGCAGGTTTGGTTAACTAAATATTGTTCTAATTTTTGTTTGACTAAATCCGAACCAGTCTCCTTATATTGCTTTTCCAATATCGGGATAACTCCAGGATAGTAACGATAATCTCCTTCTCCATTTTTCCTTTCTATCCAAATAGGTTCGTCGCTACCTTCAAGTACCAACTTTTGCTCTTTCTTACTCAATTTATTCCAGGGAGTTTCTATCTCAAAGTCATAAGCTTCAGCCAAACTATAAAGCAGAGAAAAATAATAGGGATTTTCCTTATTCGACCAAGGAGCGATCGCTGAATATAAGGGTGCATTAGGATCGGGTACGATTAAGTCCGGGGAAAATTGCTTCAGACTACCCAAGCCGTGACAAGTCGGACAAGCACCGTAGGGAGAGTTGAAGGAAAATAGGCGAGGTGAGAGTTCTTCCATCACTGCTCCATGTTCCGGACAGGCAAAATTTTCCGAAAATACTATTTGAGTATGAGATTTTTCTATTTCTGTATCTAGTTCCTGACTGGAATTCTGCGAATTATTAGCAGATTTAGAATTAGCTGAAGTTGCTATTTTTGCCGAGGTTAGGTTATACTTATTAAAACTCTGCACTGCACCTACCTCTGCTGATGTATCATTTAATACGTTAATTAAAGCAATTCCAGTAGATTGACGTAGACAAGTACTGAGAGAATCTGCTAAACGTTCCTCTATACAAGGCTTTTTAATTAGTCGGTCAATAACAACTTCTATTGTATGTGTATGATTTTTATCTAAATTGATGTTTTCAGCAATTTCTACAACCTCTCCATCAACCCTCAAACGAACAAATCCTTGAGCGGCTAAACTAGACAACAGTTTCTTATGAGTCCCCTTTTTGCCTCGAACCACGGGAGCTAAGATATGAAATTTAGTCCGGTCTGGCAGAGCCATAATTCTGTCACACATTTCATCTATAGTTTGGGGAGCAATATTATGGTGGCAGATGGGACAATGAGGTTCTCCTGCTCGGCCAAATAGTAATCTGAGATAGTCGTAAATTTCCGTGACGGTGCCGACGGTGGAGCGAGGATTATGAGATGTAGATTTTTGGTCGATGGAAATGGCAGGGCTTAATCCTTCGATGGAGTCTACGTCTGGTTTGTCGAGTTGTCCGAGAAATTGTCGGGCATAGGCACTGAGGGATTCGACGTAGCGACGTTGCCCTTCGGCGAATATTGTGTCGAAGGCAAGGGAGGATTTGCCAGAGCCAGAAACTCCTGTGAAAATAATTAGGCGATCGCGTGGGAGTTCTAGGTCGATATTTTTGAGGTTATGTTGTCTAGCACCTCGGATGCGGATGGTCATTTCAGTTATCAGTTATCAGTTATCAGTTATCAGTTATCAATTATCAATTATCGGTTATCAGCAAAATTTGTAGTGTTATGACACATCTAAATCAGTTATCAATTATCGGAAAATTATTTCTGTCAAAGGATTTTGAGGAATCTTCCCCATGAGCAATGCCAGAATATTTTCATTGTGTGAAGCATCCATAAATATATGCTTGTTGTTCTCAAAATTTTCCCATCCATCTCTCCCCAGTGGAAAATCACCAATATTTTCATCTTGTGAAGCTCCAGAAAAATTATTTCTGCCAAAGGATTTCCCAGAATCTTCCCCATGAGCAATGCCAGAACTTTTCATCCTGTGAAGCACCCATAAATATATACTTGTTGTTCTCAAAATTTTCCCATCCATCTCTCCCCAGTGGAAAATCACCAACATTTTCATCTTGTGAAGCTCCGGAAAAATTATTTCTGTCAAAGGATTTTCAAGAGTCTTCCCCAGGAGCAATGCCAGAATATTTTCATTGTGCGAAGCATCCATAAATATATGCTTGTTGTTCTCGAAATTTTCCCATCCATCTCTCCCCAGTGAAAAATCACTAATATTTTCATCTTGTGAAGCTCCGGAAAAATTATTTCTGTCAAAGGATTTCCCAGAATCTTCCCCATGAGCAATGCCAGAATATTTTCATTGTGTGAAGCATCCATAAATATATGCTTGTTGTTCTCAAAATTTTCCCATCCATCTCTCCCCAGTGAAAAATCACCAACATTTTCATCTTGTGAAGCTCCAGAAAAATTAGCCCTGTCAAAGGATTTTCAAGAATCTTCCTCAGGAGCAATGACAGAATATTTTTCATTGTGCGAAGCATCCATAAATATATGCTTGTTGTTCTCAAAATTTTTCCATCCATTCCTTCCCAGTGAAAAATCATCAATATTTTCATCTTGCGGAGCTCCTGAAAAATCAGTCGTGCCAAAGGATTTTCAGGAATTTTCCCCAGGAGCAATGACAGAATATTTTTCATTGTGCGAAGCATCCATAAATATATGCTTGTTGTTCTCAAAATTTTTCCATCCATTCCTTCCCAGTGAAAAATCATCAATATTTTCATCTTGCGAAGCTCCTGAAAAAAATTCCCGCGTCAAAGGATTTTTGGTTGCATCCTCATAAAAATTTTGATATCATAAAAACCGTTGAGGGTTACTCGCCCATACGCATGACTTTTTATTCAACTAAAAATAGTATAGCTTCTCAGCAATAGAACTCAATTCCGCTTTCCTATGGAATGCTACTCTCAAAAACTGGTATGCCATGTCAGTCCCACTGCTAAAACGACAATTCAACGTCAAAGAATATAACAAAATGCCTGAAGTAGGCATCCTGAAAGAAGATGAGCGAGTAGAACTAATAAGAGGAGAAATTCTCAAAATGTCCCCAGTAGGTCGTCACCATGCAGCTTGCGTGAACCGTTTAACTAGACTATTTTCTCAAAGGTTAGGCGATCGAGTTTTAGTAAGTGTTCAAAACCCGATTGAATTAGGTGATTATTCTGAACCAGAACCAGATATTGCTTTGTTGGAGCTAAAAGCAGATTTTTATGAGTCAGGACATCCTCAGTCTCAGGATTTATTTTTGATAGTTGAAGTGGCAGATAGTACAATTAAGTTTGACCGTGAAGTTAAAGTTCCTCTTTATGCTGAAAATAATGTAATTGAGGTTTGGTTGGTAGATATTAATAAGGAATATTTGGAGGTGTATCGACAACCTATTGGTGGTAGTTATAAACAGGTACAAAAGTTAGAACGCGGTGAAATTTTTTCTGTTCAAAGGTTTCCAGATATTAATATTCAAGTGGATGAAATATTAGGATGAGATATAGCGCTGCGTGCAAGTCAGAAGTTAGAAGTCAGAAGTAATCTATGAGTGAGTTTTAGTATTGAGAAATTCATAATCTGACATAACACTTACCCAGTAATTTCTCTTTTGTATAATTAAACCTACCTCTACCTGTAAATAGGAAAAATCTCTGGTTAATTTAGTGGGGCAATTTGATTATCTTTTGGTTTGTCATCCCACTGATTAAAAAAGGCAGAAGGAAGGATTATCACCAGAACTAATACCAATTTCATAAAATATTGCTACAGTCACGACATAGGGAAAACTTAACTGGGAAAGAAAAACATAATAAAAAAGAGGGAAAAAAGTTGAATTTTTAGAATTTATGGGATTTATATTTTTTTTATTGTACGAATAAATCACAAATTAAGATGTAATTAATTTTTTTTAATTTTGGTATAATTTTAACCACTGTAATGACCGTAAGGTATTGAATAAACAGCAGTTAGATAATTTTCTTATCTATCTAACTCAGTAAGTAGAGCTAAAAATAAGGTAAGAAAAATTGCTTTGTTTCTATTCTCTTTTATCTCTCAAAAAATCATCTTCTATTTAAATATTCTGTGACCAACTTTATTTTTCAAGCAATTAAACAAGTGGTTTTGCTAAGGTTGCCGAGGAATATTGCTTTTGTCATAGGAAACAATTTTCATCTCACAAAATTAACCTATTTCATGGAAAAAATATAGTAATTTGCATAGATATTCAGTTATTACTCCTGCAACTTTAGCTTGCTCTTTAATTATGCAGATAATTTGATGACTCATTACTATTCCTAGTAAGCTTCTTTGAGCATTAGTATTTTCTCTTGATTCTATATGTTTTAAATTAATTGAGTATATTTACTATTAGATCGAATAATTTTTTCTGGTGGGGAATGATTCATTAGAAGGTGAGCTAAGTTCAAAGGTTAGAGTTGTAATAGTTACCATTTCTGTGTTTGATTTACCCAATTGCCCAAGCAACTAAATATCTAATAATGAAATTAATCTCTTCTCTATTATTCCCATCCATTACTCAAAAACTACAAGCATTTTTATTCTGTGAACCTCTCTAGAAAAATTGTCTATTTTTTCTAGCGATCATCTCAACCTTGCCTAGCAATATCCGTCCCTATTGTACCCAAAATTTCCACTCCACGAAATTCACTGATTTTCTCAGCTATCAAAAATACAAAAATTAAAAATTATAGATCACCGCCAAATTTCTCGCATCGTTAAATTAATATCTTTTCCATTATTGCCACCATAATTCCTCACCACTAAAAATGTCATCCCGTGAAGCTCAGGAAAAAATCGGCGCGCGGAAGGATTTTTCATTGCATCCTCAAAAAAATTTTGATACTATTAACTTAGTAGGGGTAATTCGCCCCTACGCATGACTTTTTATTCAACTAAAGAAAGTAAGGTGAGGATATTAAGAGATTGTGGTGATCGCAAAGCGTGGCATCAGCCGTATCGCTAACAGGATATCAAACTCCTAGAAAGAGCAAAATATGCACGGTCATATTAAAACCAGAGAAATAATCATTTTGTGAAGCTCTTAAAAACAACTACATCTGTTTTTCTAGCGATCGCCTCAACCTTGCCGAGAAAGATTGCTCCCTACTTTTCCCAAAATTTCCACTCCACGAAATTAACTCATCTTCTCAGGCATCAAAAATCAAATAAATATAACCACCAAATTTCTCAAATTATCAAATTAATATCATTTCCATGATTCCCATTTATCACCCCTCACCACAAAAATAATCATCCTGTGAAGCTCCTGAAAAAATCGGCGCTCGGAAGGATTTCTCATTGCATCCTCAAAAAAATTTTGATACTATTAACTTAGTGGGGGTTGTTCGACCCTGCACATGACTTTTTATTCAACACCAAAAGTAAGGTATAGGGTATTAAGAGATTGTAGCGATCGCGGAGCGTGTCGTCAGCCGTATCGCTAAAAGCGAATAAAACCCCTAGAAAGAGCAGAAGATATACACTCACTTAAAACCAGAGAAATAATCATTCTGTGAAGCTCTAAAAAAAACAACCACATCTTTGTTTTCTAGCGATCGCCTCAACCTTGCCGAGAAATACTGCTCCCTACTCTCCCTAAAATTTCCACTACACGAAATTCACTCATTTTCTCAACCATCAAAAATCAAATAAATTAACTACCAAATTTCTCAAGCCTAAACTATAATTCCTCACCACAAAAATTTTCATTCTGTGAAGCTCAAAAAAAAAACGGCAGAAATTACCATTGCATCCCCAAAAAAATTTTGATACTATTAAGTTAGTGGGGGTTGTTCGCCCCTACGCATGACTTTTTATTCAACTAAAAATACAATCTTTAATACTAGATAAACCAATCAGCTCTGAGCAATTAACCATTACTAAGCAATTGAAGCGATCGCCCCTTCATACCTGCGATTAATTTCCGGCCAATTAACAACATTCCACCAAGCCTTCAAATAATCACCGCGACGATTTTGATAGTTCAAATAGTAAGCATGTTCCCAAACATCATTACCCATAATCGGATAATCCCCAGTCAAAAAAGGACTATCTTGATTAGCAGTGCTAATAACCTTTAACTTTCCGTCCTTACCCAAAACCAACCATACCCAACCACTACCAAAACGACCACCACCAGCAGCATTAAACTTATCCTTAAAACTATCAAAATTACCAAAACTTTCATCAATAGCAGCAGCTATTTTTCCATCAGGTTCACCCCCACCATTAGGAGTCATAATTTCCCAAAACATTTTATGATTTACATAACCACCACCATTGTTTTGTACAGCAGTCCGAATATCCTCCGGTAAAGTATTCAAATTACGCAATAAATCTTCTGCATTTTTGTCCTTAAGTTCAGGATACTTAGCGATCGCCCCATTCAAATTTCTAATATAACCAGCATAATGTTTATCATGGTGAAACTGCATAGTTTCTTTATCAATATAAGGTTCCAAAGCATCATATCCATAAGGTAGAGGTGTTAGTTGAAAACCCCCAGAATTTTCTACTAATTTAGTATCATTTACTGAAGTAGAAGGAGTTACAGATGAAGAAGAATTATCTTCTGATGTTTGGCAAGAACCTAGAGTCATATACCCCAAAGTAGCACTCGTTAAGATTAAAAAATTGCGCCGATTAATATTCATTATTAGTTTTTCAGAAAAATAGTTTATATAAAATATATTAACAACTATGACACCTAATGGGGAGTAGAGGAGTGAGGGAGTGGGGGAGTGGGGGAGTGGGGGAGTGGGGGAGAATTCAATAATTGATAATTACCTCTCCCTAAAAGGAAAAGTATTGACGCTTAAGGAAAATTTTTTCTTGTTCCTCCTTTAAAGGAGAAGTTTTAAACCTTAATTATTCGGTAAACATAAGAATAATTAGGGTGAATCTCAATTTTGAATAAAGCCAAAAATTTATCCTTTTAGCCAACAGGCAACAGGCAACAGGGAATAGGGAATATATAGAAAAAAAGTATTTTTGCAAATATTGAGATGTACCCAATAATTAACATTATTTCTGTGAATAGGCCAACTAAAATGACATTACTCCTTACAAATAAATTCGGCTTTTTTATTAAAAATATCATGTCTATCGGGAGGTATTTGTGTAAATTCAAGGGTGAATATTTACAGGAAATTTAGGTTTTTTCTGCTTATCAGGCGAAATATTTTTGGAGAGTTATTCAAATCCCCTACTTCCCCTCCTGGGAGGGGTTAGGGGTGGGTTAACTTCTGAGTTATGACTTCTGACTTCTAACTTCTGACTTCGTCAACCCAGTTCATCAGTTACTAAACGCCTCAAAATTTCCGTAACTTCTGTTGCCATCCGAGCATCTATTTCTACTGCTTCTTTGTCAAAATCTCCTAAAGCTCTTGCTCCTCGTAAAGTCATTGCTATAGACCTAATTTTTTCCTGGTATTCAAACTGTGTAAAACAAGTATAAGTAAGTTCTGTACGTTTGCGACTGCTACTATATCCAAAACCTAATTTAGATAGAATAACAGGATATTTAATACTATTTTGAATCCCCAATTTTTCCAGAGCTACATCAACATAACGGGCAGTATCTTTACCAGCATTACGAATAAAAGGTTGCAAATTTTCCCAAGACATTCCTGGCAGTTTTGCGGACTCTGGTAAATGATAATAGCAACCAACCATTGACATAATTCTAGTTAAATCATAAGTAGCGACAGTATTTTCTCCTGGTTGTTCTGCTCGCTTTTTACTTTCTGATACTGCACTTAATAACACCCGGTCGTCTTGTGTTATTTGGGGAGAAAAAATAAACGGTTCTTCACCATATAAACCTTGAAATTCTGTATGATTATTACCTGTAATTTCCTTGAGCCATGATTCTAAATCTACATAATTTTGAAAACATTTAAACATTGCAGCTAAAGAATTTGAACTACCAATTTTTTCTCCATTGGTAAAAATATCTTCCACAACTTCATTAAAGTCTAAATTTTTCCCATCTCCTTGGATTTGACAAGTATTAATATCGCTATTAATCGAACAAATAACATTTAAAATTGCGATAATTTTAGTAGAACTCCAATATTGACATTTATCCAGAGAATTTCTACCTAACCAACGAGATTTAAAAGGTCCGCCAGCAGTACCAGCTAGACAAATACAAGCTTCTTTAATATCAGGATGAATAAAATTAAGAGCCTGTTCATCAATATCAGGAAATTCGCCAACATTGGGGAAAACTTTTGCTCCTGGAATTGCTAAATTAGGCAGCATAGTTAAATGTTCTGGATAATTTTCTACCTGGTTTTGATAGGGAGAACTTTTAATACCTTTATCCAGAAAAGCTAGTTTATAACTGTTAAAACCAGCCTCAGTTTTTAAGAAATCGTTATATACTTTTTCTCGGTCTATTGCTAGTAGCAGGGTAAATGCTTCTTTTTGATCAAAATAGCCAAAAAACTCTGTCACTATATTTAGAATTTTATCGTTAATATCTTCCATAATTTGAGTTAGTTAGAATACAGATACACGGATAAAGGAATGATTTTTGTTTGCTACTACTATTATATTTGTTAATCTTAATGATTCATATAGCAATTCCCAAAAAGCGTTTCTGTACAAAATTCCTTGGTTTTAGGAAGTAGGGACCCACCCCTAACCCCTCCCAGGAGGGGAAAAAGGGAGTAGGGAGTAGTAATTCTGGTTCTGTAGGAATTGATAAAGAAGAAAAACAACTGTACCTTATTAGCTTGGGAAACCCTATAGAACCCCTGATCGTATCTTCATAAATATGCGCGTTTTTTTAGCCTTGAGTCAGGAGACAGGAGTTCAATAATGGATAACGGATAATTGATAATGGATAATTGATAATTAGGGGTTGTACATTATGGAATGATATTGCCAAAAATTAGTTGATAATTTAACTTTAAAAAACCTAATATTCATCATTATGGCAATTCTCAAATCCAAAATTCTGTTCATCAAAAATGTCAAATCATTCGTCACTGTGCAACACCAATAATTACCGAATAATTAATAATTAATAATTAAATAATTCTGGTTTAAAGCCGACCCTTTTAAGGGGAAAAAAGCGGTCGTTTTGCTACGCAACATGTTTGCGGAGCATGACAAACGGAAAAAGTGTAGCTTCCCGAAGGGTGGGATGGATGGGTTTCCTAACCATATCCAATCGACCAAGAGAAGAAATAATATTTTCTTATATTCAATTCCGTAATGGTTTTAACTAGAGATAATTATCAATTATCAATTATCAATTATTAATTAATGAACTCTCCCTAAAAGGAAGAGGATTGAATAAAAGGAAAATTAATTCATTGTTTATCCTTTAAAGGAGAGGATTTTTACCTTAATTATTTGGTAAGAGGAAAGAGGGAAAATGTGGTGATAAATAATACCAAAAAAATCAACACTCCTTCAGATTATTTTTCTTCAAAATTGATGCGCGAAAAGACTTTACTACCATAATTATATAGATATCAAATGGGTTCTATAGGATGATATAGCAATCAGGAATCAGATGTGAGAATTGAGGTGTTCTTTTAAAGGATAGAATATAGCAGTTTTCTTATTGTTATTTATTCGTTTCTCTCCTATTCCCTATTCCCTATTCCTTACTCCCTAGAACAAAAGTCTCCAATATTTCACAACTAAAATCTTATGGCTATATTACCGAATCAGAAACAAATTATCAATGTTTTGACCAATCTATTTAGAGTTTGCTGAAAAAGTCTTTTAACCCACCCTAACCCCTCCCCTCCAGGGAGGGGAAGGTAGGAGACAACCCACCCCTAGCCCCTTCCCAACCCACCCTTAACCCCTCCCAACCCACCCCTAACCCCTCCCCTCCAGGGAGGGGAAGACAGGAGACAGGAGGAACGGGGAATTAATTAGGAGGTAAGAGGAAGAATAATCCCTTGATTATTCTGCGCAACAAAGCCGCCTAAAATGCTAATTTTTTGAACCATTACGACCATTAAGCTTGGACTTTTTTTAACTTAAAAATGTTAAAACCTTTATATGTCAATCCTTTTATACAAATTTCATAAAATATTGTTACAGTGACAACACAGGCAACAGGCAACAGGGAAAGAAAAACATAAATATTAAAGAGGAAAAAAAAGTGAAAACTTTAAAATTTATGGAATTTATGATTTTTCTTTTAGAAATAAATCACAAATTAAGATGTAACTACCTTTTTTGAATTTGGTATTAGATTTAATCAGCAAACCCTATTTGTACGAAAAATCTACAACAAAGTCAAAGACTGTAGATTGAAGATATGATTTAATATTTTTAATTTTGAATTAATATAATTCTTTTCGCTGATAGCTGATAGCTGACCACTGTTTGCGCAGCATTCCGGAGGAAATACTTACAGAGAATATTCCTTATATCAAGCCTCTAGCTGTTTGCGCAGCATGACCTAGGAAAGCAAGAGATACTGAAGTCCGCAGTTCCGACCACGGGAGGCTAACTGATAACTAAAATCACTTGTCATACTAACTTTTATCCATAGCTTTGAGTCGTATTGTAGACAAATTAAAACAACAAAACCATTGAGATGATCAAAAAAGACATCCTAATTAACTTACTCGATATCTCATTATTTTCACTTAATTTATAGCCATTATTTAAAGGATTTGTGAAAAATTTGAGAATAGTCAATATTAACTAAAAAAATTAAAATCATAACACCAGTAAATCACAAACCTCACTTCTAGCCATCTCAAAAATGTTACAACTGAAATAATATTACTATATGAACTACTGGACAAAACTTTAAACTATGTTCAATGTGACAAAGATATCCTCTTTCCCCAAACTCAATTCCACATTACCAACAGGATTCGTATTTGGGGCTGCAATGGTAGTAGCGATCGCCAGTGCAAGTGCAATTTCTCAACTCAATCATATAACAGATAAGAGTAGTAATGCCAGACTACTCTTAACTCAATTAAAAGAGCAAGTTAGCCGACTTAATTCCCTAGAATGGGAAGGTATTTCCAAAGGTGAAATAGATCAAAATTTAACTGAAGAACTTGCTGAAAATAAAGAAAGTACTGATGCTATTATTCAAGGAATTCAAGAACTTGAAGAACAGAACTATCTGAAAAGTCTTTGGGAACTATATACCAGTTATCAAACCGAAATGGAAAGTTCTCTGGAGCTAATTGCTCAAAGAAAAGTTCAGGAAGCAATGGAGATTAATGCCCATAAAATTGATGAAATTTATGATGAGCTATACGATGAAATTAAAACTTTAGAAGAAGGCTATGTAGAGCAATATCAACAGACCCGAAAACTTGCCGATATTGGAACCGCCTTTACTTTAATTATGGCAGCCATTGCCATTGGTAGTTTATACTATATATTCAGTAAAAAATTGTTGAACAAAAATCAGGAATTAGAAATTGCCTTAATCAATCTCCAACAAGCACAAGCTCAATTAATTCAACAAGAAAAAATGGCCGCTTTAGGACAACTAATTGCCGGAATTGCCCATGAAATAAATAACCCCCTCGGCGCAATTCAAGCCTCAGCAAACAACACCGATAAAGCTTTGAAAGAAGTACTTAATCAACTCCCCCATTTACATCAAAGTCTCACTTGCCAAGAAGAAAACAATCTGTTTCAGCTCATCCATCAGATACTCAAAAGTAAATCTTCTATTGCCTCTCAAGAAACTCGCGCCCTCAAGCGTAGAATAGCAGCTCAACTTCGAGAAAATGACATTAAAAATTCTCGATATATTGCAGACCTCCTAGCAGACATGGGAGTTCCTGAAACCCCCGAACTGTGGCTACCCATACTCAAGAGTGAACAGGGAGAATTTGCCATCGAATTTGCCTATAACTTAGCCTCCTCCTGTAATAACAATCAGATTATCCTACATGCCGTGGAACGCTGCTCCAAGACCATTTTTGCCCTCAAAAGCTATGCTCGTTATCAGCCTTCTGGAAAGAAGCAGTTAGTACAAGTAGTTAATGGCCTAGAAACAGTATTAGAAATCTATCATAATCAACTCAAACGTAATATCCGTTTAATTCGAGATTATCAGGAAATTCCTGATATCTGGGGATATGCCGACGAGCTGATTCAGGTATGGACAAACCTAGTACACAATGCCATTCAAGCCATGGAATCTGGAGGGACACTAACAATTGCCACTCGTAAACAGGAAAATGGTATTCAGGTGAGTATTCAGGACAGCGGAGTAGGAATTCCACCAGAAATAGAGTCCAAAATCTTTGATGCCTTTTTCACCACCAAGTCACCAGGTGAGGGAAGTGGTTTGGGACTGCACATTTGTCAGAAAATTATAGACAAACATCAAGGAAATATCAGAGTGGACAGCAAGCCAGGAAATACATTATTCTGTATACAGTTGCCTATTGGTTCTCCTTAACTTTTTAATCTGTGGAGCAGGATTAAATATGTGTGATACAGCGATTATCTGTGTAGATGATGAAATGCCTATTCTCAAGGTTCTCAAAGAACAACTACAGCGTTGCTTCGGCAACAAGTATATTTATGAGGTTGCTCAAAGTGCTGAAGAAGCCTGGGTTGTAATTGATGAGTTAGAAGAGGAAGATATTAAAATTCTGGCCATTGTTTCTGATTGGCTGATGCCTAATGTCAAAGGTGATGTGTTTTTAACCCAGGTCCATAAACGTTTTCCAGAGATCGTCACCGTGATGTTGACCGGACAAGCTGACGAAGCCGCCATTGAGCGAGCTAGACAACAGGCCAACCTTTATGCTTGCCTCCACAAACCCTGGACAGAAGAACAATTGCAGCAAATTATTAGTACAGCTTTAAATCAGTAAGCTGTTCAGCATTTAGTTTTTCAAGGAGCATAGCATACTTTTTAGCAAAAGGTGTCATATCAAATCCGGATGATTAGTTATCGTATCGCGCTCGGAGTCAGGAGTCAGGAAAAAGAAAGGATTTGAATAGCATGAATTTTTAAATTCGTATTTAATAGACCTCTCCGGAAAAGAGGGAGTAGGGAGTAGGAAGTAGAGGGAAAGAATTGATGATTTATCTACTATAATTGATTTTATTTTTTATTATTGGAGATGTCTAATAGAACATCTGTATTAAGAAGAAGTAATTTTGCGATTACTGTATAACCGGATTTTATATCAGGCACTTAAAATAGAAGTTAAGACCCACAAAAGCTTTATCAAATGAAAGCAGCAATTATTTGTGTTGATGATGAGTGGACAATACTTACAACTTTGGGACAACAACTCAAGCGCTATTTTGGCAAAGACTATGAAATTGAGTTAGCCAATAATGCTGCAGAAGCACTTTCAATCTGTGCAGAATTAACAGCAGAAGGTTTAGAAATTCCTCTAGTGATTTCCGATCAACGGATGCAAGGAATGGAAGGGGATACATTGTTAATTCAACTGCACAAGCTTTATCCCAAAATGTTAAAAATAATGCTGACTGGGCAAGCTAATGCTGACTCAGTGGGGAATGTTGTCAATGCTGCCGCCTTATACCGCTATATCCGTAAACCTTGGGATGAAACCGATCTAATTCTCACAGTTGCTGAAGCCTTGCGAAGCTTTGAGCAAGAACAAAAACTTACTTATCAAAATGCGTTACTTAAGGAAATTAATGCCAAATTAGAAAGCTCTTTATCATTACTATTAGCGAGTTTAGAAGCAACAATTGATGGAGTTCTTGTTTTGGACTCTGGGGGAAAAGTGGTCAGTTTTAATCAAAAGTTTGCTGCAATTTGGAATTTGCCTGCCTCAACTTCAACGGATGATAGCCAAAAGTTAGTTGATTTGATTTTAGAACCATTGATAGAAGAAGATGCGAGCGCCTTTCAAGCATTACTTGTGCAAGAGAATATCAAAAAACGGGATTTATTAAGATTAAAAATGGTCATGTGATTGAGTATTATTTACAGCCTCAAAAGTTAGCAGGTAAAATTGTCGGTCAGGTCTGGAGTTTTCGAGATGTAACTCAGGAAAAGCTAACAGAAGAAACCTTCAAACACCAAGCATTGCACGATCCTCTCACTAACCTCCCGAATCGAGCTTTATTCGATCAGAAACTTTCCGAAGCTCTAACCTATGCAGCTTATCACTCAGAAACTATGGCAATGATGTTTCTTGATTTAGACAGGTTTAAGGAAGTTAATGATACATTCGGTCACTCAGTAGGAGACCTATTGTTACAGGGTGTAATTCAGCGTCTTGTCAGCTGTCTGAGGGAAGTTGATTTAATTGCGCGCTGGGGAGGAGATGAATTCGCGATCGTCTTACCGCAAATTCGCTCTCGAAAGGATGCAGGAGAGATTGCTGATAGATTAGTTAGAGCACTGCAACCCGAATTTATTCTGGAAGGTCATCGTATTCATGTCACAGTTAGCATCGGAATAGCAGTGTATCCTGATGATGGTTTAGATAGTGGTACTTTACTTCGGAATGCTGATCGAGCGTTGTACCAAGCCAAAAAATCTGGGCGCAACAATTATTCTAGTTTAGAGCAACTTACTGAAAAGCTAGGTTGAGCTCTTTCTTGAGTGGGGGAGTAGGGAGTGGGGGAGTCGGGGAATAGGGGAGTAGAGGAGTAGGACTGATTTATTGAAAGAAAGTAAAAATGAATAATTTTGAGACAAATGGAATATGGTTTTTACCAGAAACCCCAGACAGAAAAATCACTGGAACATTGAGTTTTTCACCAGAAAAAATACCTCAACTCAAGTTGGTAGGAGAATTGAGACAATTTGAGAACATCGAAGAAAAATTTGATAATCCCCTAACATATCCAATTATTAATGGTTGGCTTGTTTCTGCGCCTGGTAAATCAGAAGCAGTAACTTTGTTTAAATCTTCACAGAAGAAAGAAATTAAGACAGGAATACAAACTAGCGAAATATATCCCGATATTATTATTAAGGGCTACCATTTTTCGGCATTATGAAGATATTCAATTTACCGAAGAATTAATAATTAAATAATTAAATAATTAAATAGTTCAGGTTTAAAGCCTCCCCTTTCAAGGGGAAAAAATAAATTTTTTCCTTTTATTCAATCCTCTTCCTTTTAGGGAGAGGTAATTATCAATTATCCATTATCAATTATCCATTATTGAAGGCTTTAATTGTGCGATATACGCAATTAGAAAAATGGGTTAATTTACCAAATGTTGAAATTACGCCTATACCCAGTTCCAGTAATCAAAATTGCTATAGAGAAATAAATGTCAGACAAACGATACAAGAACCAATTGAAATTGGTAAATTGAATGAATTCTCTATTAGCATTTTAGATATACCATGGCTTACGCCAGAGAAGTTACAGTTTTTTAAGTTTTTGGGATTAGACACTACCAAACTTCAACTGGAAGAACGGAAAAAGATTTTGTTCAAAGCAAATACCCCTAAAAGTCTTGATGAATTCATAAAAATTATTGACTCTTTTCAAGAATTTTTAACGTTTTCTTGTGGGCAAATTGTTTTGCCAGACACTATTGAATCATGTGTTTCAGGAACATCAATGGAATATGATTTTCCGAGGCAAATATTTATGGAAATAGAAAATTCCGAAAAGCTATTTTTTTAGGTCAACAGGTAAGTAAAAAGGAAGTAGAGAAACATTATCCGATTAAAATTTTCTATCAAAATATTTTAGCTCAAATCTATAGACCCTCTTTTGAAGAAAATAAAATTATGTTTCGCTTTACAGATATACAAGATAATTCTCAAATGATTTTAGAATCTTGGAAATATATTAGCGAAACATTAGGCTCTATTCTAGAACTTTATATGAGAGTTTATTACACGCCAATACGTCATACTAAAGACTTATTCTTGAGTTTTGCTCAAGCAATTGAGGGATTTCATCGGATTCATCATAATGGAAAATATTGCGAATATTCAGTTTTTGAGAGTATTAGAAAGGAGCTTGAACAACTGTTATCAGTAGAGTTAAAAAACCATAATGTAAAAGAGGAATATCACGAATCTATTTTAAATAAAATACAATACTGGAATGAGTTTTCTTTAAAAGAAAGATTGGAAAATTTGTTTAAGGATGAAAAAATTTCTAGTTGTTTACCTGACAGATTATTTGAAAATTCAGATGCCAAGGATAAATTTGTTAAACAAGTCAGAGATACAAGAGGGAGTTTAACGCATCCTACTGGACTGTTTCATCTTAAATGTTGCATTAGAAAATGGGGTGATGGGGGGATGGGGTGGTGGGGGGATGGGGTGACGAAAAAAGCGCTCTGCACTATTTTAGGTGAAACAGTCCACTACAAGTAAAACAAATAAAACAAACAGTAAAATTGCGACAGATTCAGATTTAACACTACTTACAAAAAAGTTAAAAATAATTCTAGAAGTCTGCCTATTGAAAACATTAAAAATACCTCCACCTAAAATAAAATCAATTATGGAACAGCGATATTAAAGTGCATCTGTTGAGTTTCGTTCCTCAACTAAATAGCAGTTTGTTCATTCCTATTAGACATCTCCAATAATAAAAAATCAAATCAATGATTGCACAGAAACTATCAATTATTCCCCTCCCAGGAGGAGGGGCGAGGGGTGGGTTC
>NZ_BLZO01000055.1 GCF_014132355.1 Okeania sp. KiyG1 | reverse complement strand
GGATAGGGAAAATGCTAAAGCAACGATCGAATCAATTCGACTGATTCGGGAAAATCTGCCTGGTGTTCACTTTATGCTGGGGGTCTCTAACATTTCTTTTGGCTTGAGTCCAGCCACTCGCATCACCTTAAATTCGGTCTTCCTGAATGAAGCAATGAAAGCTGGGATGGATGGTTCGATTGTCTCTGCTGCCAAGATTTTACCCTTATCGAAGATTGACGAAGAACATCAACAGATATGTCGCGATTTGATTTATGACAAGCGCAAATTTGAAGGAGATATTTGCACCTACGATCCATTGACGAAGCTGACGGAAATTTTTGCGGGGGTGAGTGCAAAGGATGCTAGATCGAGTGCTTCCTTAGCAGATTTGCCCATCGATGAACGCTTGAAGCAACATATTATTGATGGCGAGCGGATTGGATTAGATGATGCGTTAAAGGCAGGTTTAGATGCAGGTCATAAAGCACTGGAGATTATCAATACTTTCTTGTTGGATGGGATGAAGGTTGTAGGCGAACTGTTTGGCTCTGGTCAAATGCAATTGCCTTTCGTGTTGCAGTCAGCCGAAACCATGAAATCTGCCGTTGCTTTCCTCGAACCCTACATGGAAAAAATCGAAGGCGAGGATGAAGATCGCGGTAAAGGTAAATTCTTGATTGCTACGGTTAAAGGCGATGTCCATGATATCGGGAAGAATCTGGTGGATATCATCTTGACTAATAATGGCTACAAGGTAGTCAATCTGGGCATTAAACAAGCCATTGAGGCAATCGTCGAAGCCTATGAGCAGCATCACCCTGATTGTATTGCTATGAGTGGCTTGCTGGTGAAGTCTACAGCATTTATGAAAGAAAATTTGGCAGCATTTAATGCTAAAGGGATTACAGTTCCAGTGATTTTGGGCGGTGCAGCACTAACTCCAAAATTTGTGTATGGAGATTGTCAAGATACTTACAACGGGCAGGTGATTTACGGGAAAGATGCTTTTGCTGATTTGACCTTTATGGATCGGCTGATGCCTGCCAAAGAACAGGAATGTTGGGTGGATACCGAAGGCTTTACAGGGGAATTTGCTCAGTTTAACCAAAAGGGACGCAAGGCGATTGAAGATTCAGATCGAGAAGTCAATGGTGATGGGAAGAAATCCGATGAACCCACTGTCATTGACACCAAACGCTCGGAAGATGTGGCGATTGATATCGAACGTCCTACGCCGCCTTTCTGGGGTACGAAAATTATTCAGAGTGGCGATCTAGATTTAGAAGAACTGTTCTGGTACATGGATTTGCAAGCACTGTTTGCTGGGCAATGGCAATTCCGTAAACCAAAAGGTCAATCTCGTGAGGAATATGATTGGTTCCTGGCATCAAAGGTTCATCCGATCTTGGAAGAATGGAAGCAAAAAATTCGCACAGAAAAATGGTTGGAGCCAACTCTAGTTTATGGTTATTTCCCCTGTGCAGCGATCGGCAATTCTGTTCATGTTTATGATCCTAGTGTCATTGAGCAAGGGTTAACACCGAAAACAGCAACCCCTTTCGTCACTTGGACATTCCCTCGTCAGAAATCCGGGCGTCGGCTGTGCATTGCTGATTTCATCCGCCCAGTCGAACAGAATCAATTTGATGTCTTGCCTATGCAGGCAGTCACTATGGGAGAAATTGCCACCGAGAAAGCACAGGAACTCTATAAAGACAACAAGTACACCGATTATCTGTACTTCCACGGGATGGCGGTGCAGATGGCGGAAGCTTTGGCAGAATGGAGTCATGCCAGAATTCGGCGGGAATTAGGTTATGGGGATTTAGAACCTGATAACATTCGCGATGTATTAGCCCAAAGGTATCAGGGTTCTCGGTATAGTTTTGGCTATCCAGCTTGTCCGACGGTGATGGATCAAGTGCCACAGTTGCAATTATTGGGATGCGATCGCATTGGGATATCGATTGATGAGAGCGAACAGCTTTATCCAGAGCAAACGACTACTGCTTTTGTCACCTATCATCCTGTCGCTAGATATTTTAGTGCGTAAGAGCGATCGGCAATGGGGTCGCGCTGAAATCCAGGCGACCTCTAAGTAGATCGAAGGAGGTTTCTGTAGGATGTGTTAGCGATAGCGTAACGCATCAAAACCTGAATTTGCGGTGCATTACGGTTCTGCCGATGCTGGTGGCGAAATTAACATTCCGAAATATTGGCAACAAAACGAAGATTTTTGAAGCCCCCCAGCCCCCAATCCTGGGGGAGCCTGGACTCAAAGTCCCCCATAATTGGGGGATTTAGGGGGCTTCGGTGTCGCTTCACGACATTACGAAATATTTCGCCAGCAGCGTCCGGCTCTGCCTAACGCACCCTACAAGCTGGATTTGCTTTCAAAATAGAGGTCTCTAATGAGTCAAACAAACGATGGATCGAATTGGCATCAAGATTTTATTGCCAGTAATTTGCTGGTCATTGGTTATAATGCTTGGGTTGGTCATCTCAGTCAGAAGCGCGGTGCGATAGTTTGTAGCACAAATTCTCCAACATTGGGGGTTGGCGGAGAATCATTCCAAACCCATTTTGTCGGACGTTCTCGCCTAGCGCCATTCCTGAATGCCTGGTTAGCGGCTCCTGAAACTGCAATTTTGCGCCATGACTTTATGATTGGTCACATCTTGGAAGTAGTCGATAATTATGATCCAACCACAGAGGTTGTGTTGTTGCTGGAGTCTTTCGAGCAGGCGATGTTCTTTTACTTGAAAAACCTACCCATCACACCACCTCAATGCTACGAGCAAGTATGTAAGACTTGGGATGAATTCCAGCCTGGAGTTAGTGCTGGGCAAGACGAACAACTTCCAAGGGGGGAGCATTACATGCAGCCGAGTTACTAGAGACGGGTCTTGGCAACGGATCTTGGTAGCTTTTGGCGATCTTGACCTGATGCGATGTGCGATCTGGGCAACCGCTGAAAGAACCCAAGATTTGGCGATAGGTGCGCTTCGCGGATCGCATCATTCTCAACAACAGCAAGCCCTCTTTTTCGTGGTGGATATTCTTGAATTATTTCTTGAAGTAAATCATCTACGCAGCAATAAACAACTATGATAAAATCTTCCATAATCTTTGTCCCACCTAATCGAGTTTCAATTTGTGTATTTTGAAAATTTAGTGGTGGGACTTTTTTTATGTCTTGCGGCTTGGTCCCAATTCCCGCTTGAATGTATTTAAGGATACATAAATTACTGTTCTTTAAGCTCGGCTGAACCTGATTTAGAAAAAAAGTTGCATATTGCGTGATAACTGAAATGACAGGTCTTGGATACGCTCCGACTGTGCTCGCATCGCTGGAAAATCTCCTTTCTTCGACGAATATTGTCAGTTTTGAGGGCAATTCACCGTCTATATGTTGGTCGGGGATGATGGTTAAAGCCCTTGTCCCCGACCAACATACAGAATACTTGTCGCCCCTTCAGGTCATCAGTGGGTTTCAGCTCCTTCGACCTCCCTAGGGGCGATAGGCAGGAACTTAGGGGCTGTATGCCTCTCCTGGAAAGTGTTTCAGCATGCGCGAGTATTTCTTGTTTTAAGATAAATTCGCACTCTCCAGTTAGTGGGAAACCATAACACAACTCCTAGTTTCTCGATGCCTATTAGCTATGATGTAATTTAAAGGTAAGGAAAACTATGTCTTCTGTTCGCAATCGCCTAGAGCCATTTTTGTGGGATTTGCTCCAAGAGTTTGAAGAGAATGGACCTGGCCCAAAGCGCTATACAAACAAAGTTATCAAGAGTTATCTTGATGTTCTAAAAAATGGACTCCAGGATACTACTACTAAGAAAACTGTAGCAGTGATTGGTGCTGGTGTATCAGGACTACTCGCAGCTCGCCTACTGACTGAAGCAGGCCACAAGGTTACAGTCTATGAAGCCAACACTAGAGTGGGTGGGCGAGTTAAGACAATTCGAGAACCCTTTAAATGGGGACAAACTGCTGAAGCTGGGGCAATGCGTCTACCCACAAGCTATCAGTTGGTGCTTCATCTCATTGAGAAGTATAAACTACCACTCACCAAGTTTTATAACTATGATGAAAATGGCAATAACTTCATCTTTGTGAATGGGGTAAAAGTCAGACGGGGAGAATATATCAGGAATCCAGATTGTCTCAAGTGGCCTGGATTAAGAGACGATGAAAAGGGAAAAACAGCAGAAACACTTTGGCAACAGGCAACTCAGCCTTTAATTGACCAAGCAACAACAGCCTGTGGTTGGTTAGATGTAATTGAACAGTATGGTGACTATTCCGTCTATGAATTTCTGAAGCACGTCGCCAAGTATTCACCTGCTGCAATTGAGTTCGTCGAAGTCTTGATGAATTTGGAATCACGTTCTGCTCTTTCGTTAATTCAACAGATCATCGAAGAAGCCGATCACAGCCCTGGAACCGACTATTATGGTATTGCGGGTGGGATGGAGCTGCTGCCAAACTCTATGGCAGAACATCTCAAATCATTGAAAGTACCAATTTATTTCAACCATCGCCTAACCAAGATTGAATATACAGAAACAGAGAATGTGAAGCTCAGTTTTACGGGTACAAAACCCCGTCCTCTCCAGTCGCGTGGGGGTGATGGAATCTGGCCTGTTCCCAGTCCAGAGCCCGTAGAATATGAGGCTGTTGTTTTGACGATTCCTTTCCCTGCCCTGCGTTTTGTTGATGTCCAGCCTCTCGAAAAGTTTAGCCACAATAAGCGCAAGGCCATCCGAGAACTCAACTACGATGCCTCAACTAAGGTTTTCTTACAATTCTCTGAGCGATTCTGGGAGACTGAAGATGGAATGTATGGTGGTCATACCATCACGGATTTAGCAAATCGTTTTATCTATTACCTGACACCAGAGAACAAGGACCAAAAGGGAGGAATCATCATCTCCAGCTATACTTGGGCACGAGAGGCTCGTGGTTGGGACTCCCTTACGGAAGAGGAGCGGGTTCAAAACTCCCTCGATGTTTTGGCTCAGATCCACGGCGAACACATCAAGGATTACTTTGTTGTGGGGACTTCACAAAGTTGGCAAATTGATACCTTCTCTTTTGGTGAGGCGGCGATGTTTAGTCCCGGTCAAATTCAGGAATTAAAGTACTATATTTCAGAACCAGAAGGAAATGTTTACTTTGGTGGTGACCTCACCTCTCTGAAGGTTGCCTGGATTGAAGGAGCTGTCGAGTCTGGAATTCGAGTGGCTCAAGAAGTAAATGGGGACATTAACTTTCCAGCTATGCTGCCCTCTGAAACAAGTACCAGTTGAGGCTAGTGTTTCTCGTATGAGTGACACCTGAAGATATGTGGTTCTACTCCGCGTGAGCCACATCTGACGATCGCTTACAGCAGTTTTCATAATTAGTAGACCACAGTAGGGACGTTCCATGGAACGTCCCTACGGGGTTTTGGTTGTGGCGATGTGGTTCATCAATCTGAAAAGCGCTGTAAGCAAAACCGACGTTGTTTACGCCTTGTAAATAAATACTTCGATCTTGCTGAATGAAGCGATGAAAGCTGGGATGGATGGGGCGAATGTCTCGGCTGCCAAGATTTTGCCGTTATCGAAGATTGCCGAAGAACATCAACAGGTATGTCGCGATTTGATTTATGACAATCGCAGATTTGAAGGGGATATTTGCACTTACGATCGGTTGACGAAGCTGACGGAAATTATAGCGGGTGGACTGTTAATTAGCTAAAAGTCAAAAAAAACATTTGGCCCAAAAGCCTTTTATGGTGATGTCCCTAACCCGACACAGTTGTAAATAAAAAGTTTTTTTCTGTGATGTTAATTATGAGAATAATTATCATTCTCCAGCATAATTATCCTCCAATGCATTCCAAGCTGAATTGCTTTGGGGTTAAAAAGGCTGGAGGAGAAGTCCGAGGCTAACTATAACTATTACGCATAAGCTAAGTATTGAAATTCCGATACCTCAGTTAAAGACTTAATTTATCCAACGCCTCCAGACCCTTTGCTACACGCACCTTATTGTTTCCTCTCCCTCGTCGGTGTAAAATTAGTATGGGTTTAGCCTGTTGGACATAGTTGTGTCTTTCGCCTTCTTTTGTCACTCGGCCTTTTCTCCGGAATACACTTGAGCAATATATGGCGACAGAGCTTACGACTTTTACATCATTGTCCACTCTGATCGAAAAAATAGCCTCCGATGAGGTGATTGATACTGCTTATCAATGGTTGTGTAAAAAACGCAAACATTATCATCCTAATGCCGATGTCTGGCAGCTCAGACGATGGTGGCATGAGAAAAAACCCATTCTACAGGCGCAAATTCTTTCGGGCAATTTTCAATTTCGGGAGTTGCGCTTGATTCGAGGTGAGGAGAAGTCAATCGAATGGTGGTCGTCTTTGGATGCTTTGGTGTTAAAGGCGATGACTATTGTTTTGACGGAACATTTGAAACCTGTGCTTTCGACCCGGTGTTTTCACTTAGCCGGGAATGGTGGGTTGAAGGGGGCGGTGCGAGAGGTTGCGGCTAATGTTGAGGAGCATCCATTTGTGTTTCGCACTGATGTTAAGGGGTATTATGCCAGCATCAATCATGGGATTTTGATGGATATTGTGGGGAAATATGTCCAGGACGATGCCGTTTTACGTTTGTTATGGGGTTATCTACGTCGCTATGTTTCCGATGGGGGTGAATATATTGATATTACCCAGGGGATTTCTTTGGGGTGTCCCTTATCTCCACTGATGGGGGCTTTGTTTTTGAAGCCTTTAGATGACCGCATGGCTACATTGGGCTGCTTTTACGTCCGGTATATGGATGACTGGGTGATTCTGGCTCCGACGAGATGGAAGTTGAGAAAAGCCATCAAGGCAACTAACCAGGTGATGAGTGAGTTACGGGTGGTTAAATCGGGTAAGGTTTGGGAATCACTTCCCGCCCCTCCCCTAAGAACCGTGCGTGACTGTTTCCAATCACACGGCTCAAGCCTTACTTCCAGCCCTTAACTTGGATTTGGATGCGTGAGTGTACCTGTTTGTGACACGCTCTGTGCAGATGCATTAGGTTTTCTGAGTCGTCAGTTCCACCATTTTGCACAGGTACTATGTGATGGGTTTCAATTTCTTCTCCGTTGAATAGGTTCCCTCCACACACAGGACATTTCCAATTTTGTTGTTTGGCTACTCGTTCGTATTTAGAACCTTTTGCCCAATATTTCTTCCCGTTTGATGTGTTTCGTTTTTCCCAATATTCACGGAGCGAGGGGTCATCAGGGCTAGCGTTCCCTTTGACTTTTATGTGCCTTACTATGGGTTTACTACTGATATCATAGAGAATATAAAGTTTTTCTTTCCCTGCTCTACCAGTCCCTTTGCACATAAATGTCCAGTTGTTCCCTCTGAAGCTACCAAAGTAGCGCTTCTTAACCCATTTTTTTGATTTGTTGGGGTGTCGGCGCAATCCCCATTTATAGAGGTAAATACATACACGGTGTCCTATGTATGAGAAGGTTTTCTTGCTAACCACACCTCTGTAGTAGTTGGCAAAACCCATCAGAAGGGGATTAAGGGCTTTAATTACTTCTTGTTGCGTACTAGCTTTCATTTGTGATAGTCTTTCCCCTATCCTTTTGCACAAAGCTAATACTTTTTCTTTTTGAGGTTTGATGAGTAACTTGCCTTGATAGTGGCGAAGATTGAACCCCAAGAAGTTAAAGCCCTCTTTGATGCTTACTATCCTTGTCTTCTGGTCACTAATTTCCAGTCCTCTATTTGATAACCATTGCTTGATCAGAACTAGCACTTGTTCCAAGGATTCAAAATCCTTTGCAGTAACAACAAAGTCATCTGCATACCTGATGATGCCTAGCTTTGGGTTGGTTTGTTTAATATATGTTTCTAACCCGTGCAACCCAATATTTGCTAATAATGGGCTGATTACACCACCTTGAGGAGTGCCTGTTTCCGTTGGGTTTAATATACCTTCATGGATAAATCCTGCTTTTAACCATTCTTTTATTGACTCAGCATTAGGAAAAGAGCCAATCTTTTCAAGTATGGATTCATGGGCAATGTTATCAAAGAAGCCCTGAATATCAGCGTCTAGAACCCAAGTATGTCCGCCTCTTACACCTCGCCTTAAGTGGATAAAGCATTGTTCGATGGCATCAAGACAACTTCTTCCTGGTCTAAAGCCATAAGAATTGACTTCAAACTGGGATTCCCATTCGGGTTCTAGTGCGTTCTTGATTATTGCTTGAGCGACTCTATCCTTCACGGTTGGGATTCCGAGAGGACGTTTCTTGCCGTTTGATTTCGGGATATATACCCGTCTTGTGGGTTTGGCTGTTGGCATGGCCCATTCCTTGACAAGTTTCACTCGCTTTGCAGGTGTGTTGCAGACCTCCTTATCAATACCTGCTGTTTGCTTTCCGGTGTTAACCTGAGTGATTTGTCTGACACTAAGCAACAAGTTGGCTCGACTTTTGATTAACAATTTCTGCAACCTCCTCAGTTGCTTCCATTGACCAAGCTTTCGGGCACGAAAGATTCTGTAACGTAAATTCCTAACAATTTTGCGGGCTTTTTTCCAGTTTACTTGTGACCAGTCCGCTAGTTGTCCGTTGACTCCATTTATCAAATTAATATTTGACAACTAACTTATGTCTCCGTTGGGCTTTTACTGGTACTGTTTTCTTTCGTATAAGACCCAAGAGAAGTTTGCTATTCCTTTCAGTCAGGGGCAAATTTTGAACCCCTATTCATCTCATTACAAGATGACATTCGCTTTTTCTCTCATCTTCTGCCCTCCAGAGTATTCGGTCTTCGTTACCTCGGACTTACTCATCGGTTCGACCTACCGTATGAGACTCTGTAGAGTTTACCCTGTTGTGTCAATTGAAGTTCGCTTCGGTGGTTAAGATGGCTACCTTTTCTGCGGTGGGAATTGTGTTTTCACGTTCAATGGAGGATGCAACCATTAAACCACCCACTTACCTTTTGGTCATAGCCTTTCAGGGATTTTGGCTATTCTTTCTGTTACACAGTTTAATCAGTAACTTAGACTATGTTCATCTTTCCACTTCATCCCCCTAGTTTCTGACCGCCTTTCCCTGGCAGCTTCAAATACATTTAGAGCTTGCATTCCTAACATTTGAGTTAGTAGCTGGACTGTTGTACAGTCTTTTCTATGGAGGCTGGAGGTGAAAATCTCCAGAGGACCCTTGTGTCCCAATTCAATTGACCTTATCAGGTCGCGCACATCCGGATAAAACGTTCATCGGGAGAGTTGCCAAGGGTTCTAGGCTATTGGTTTTCAACCCGGGGGTTGGCAGTGGCAGTGGTTACGGTGGAACGGTTTATGGAGCGTGTTCGTCGGCTTTACGAGCAAAATGCGACGGCGAGTCGTATTGAGGAATACGCTCGCCGTTGGTGGATTTGAGTTAGAAGTGGTGTTCGGAGAGTTGAGTTGGGAAGGTCAGGGGAAGAAGCAATCACGCTGTTCGCGGCTCACACACCCATACCATGATCGCTTGCAAGAGAGCTTTGACCCTAGATTTCCTTCCTACTAAAAGTCACTATTCTCCATACCCGGGTGGGCTACCTACGACGGCTTATCCTGTAACCCATTTCGCGAAACTGTTGGCTATATCATTCACGAGATCCGCAAGATATTCCAGAGCCGAAATAATTGCGTCCAACACTTTGTTGAAAAAATTTGTGATGGCTTCCCATACTTCCTTAAGCGCGGCAACGATTCGTTCCCAAACGTCGGCTAGCCATTCGGTGATTTGGGTTATGATATCGGGCGAATCATTGTGCTCCTCTAGTAACTTGGCTACCTCGTCAGTTTTTTTGTTTCGACACTTTTGTTCGGATTCGCTTAACTCGGAGTCAATCTCTTTCTCCCGCTTTTGCCACGCGTCGATGTCCGGGTTTCCGCCACTCGGCAGATTTTCTTGGATGTTTTGCTTGCGGGCCGTGTTCGCAACTTCGTGACTAGCTTTTAGGCATGCTTTTAGTTCGTCCTCGATCTCCTTTAGGCGCGCGGCTACCTGATCATCGTCGGACTTGGCCTTGAGCAGGTTCGTACTGAAAGACGATAGTTTGCTACTTATCTCACCGGGGATGGGGAGAGGAGCCCGCATATCGCTTGATCCGAACAAACGCAGCATCTCTACTGCTTCTGCATATGTAACTTGGGTTGTCATGAATTCGTACCTGCCTTTTGTCGGTTTATTTGTACGTTTACTAGACGGGTTCGCGGCGTTGGTTCTTACCGTCGTTTAGCGTTGACATCTGAAGAAAAGATTATGTGCGGATGCGGTGCTGGTGTAGGGCACGAGTGTCTTTGTTTGAGGGCCGCAACCCGCCGAGCTCGTGGAGCGTCCTACATCTTTCGTATTACGAACAGTCATCAATCCACTTTTGCGCATATCTAAACTAGTAGAACATGCTGAGTATCGGGTGGTTCTAGGGCTTGATGTTTGATTTGGCTGTCGTTACCCCTGCTTGTGGGTATGGCACGTGGCTGACTTCGTGGCCTAAGTCTTGATTTAGGCGGCCCGATTTTTGGCTCATAACACGCTCGGCACGAACAGAATGGTGTAAAGTGCGATGATATTGAACATATATAAATGGCTGAGTTATGAGCGGATCGCCTCAACCACGAAACCACGAGATCAAGGATGGGAAGTGTCACCTGGTTCATATTCCTTACCCTTTCCTTCAACTGAGCCATCCCACTCGAAGGCACATCGTTGGCCGATGGCCGGTGCGGCATTATCCAGCGAGTACTAACAACATTAGTCCACACACTCACCCCAGACACTACAGCACACGCTTCCGCATCCGGGTCGTCCGCTTCCACTCTCTCAACACCATCTCCTTCTGCCGCGACAATCACCTTTTCCATTATTGCCTGTTCAGCAACGACCGATGGTTCCACAAAACGCTCTGCCGATGCAGGGATTTCTGCCTCTATTGCAACCGCCGACGGCAAATTGATCGATTCTGGCGGTATCGCCAAAAGCTGATTCGCGTGTTCGGCTTTTGCCTCATTTTTCGCCGTATGCCCTATTTCCTTCTTCGTGCGACAAACGCTCTGCGCACTAATCCCCCTTACATCGTTATCATTGCCTCGGATATAGTCACTCAACTGCTGTTTCAGATGTTTCCGTGCCAAACAGATTCGCTTGCAAACATTCTCGTAGGATATCCCTTGTTCCGAGGCTATATCCTGATGACTGAGTTGTCGATAAAAATGCAAACTAAATGTCTCGTGCAACAGTTCAGGTAAAGCCTCGATCGCCGCCCGAATCACTATTACTTGCTCTTCTCTCTCCAAAATCTGTTCCGGGGCATCCACCCCACGGGGTGCTATCGCATTCTCTGTTGCTCCCACCCATTCGAGACTATCTGTACCCGCCGCTTCCTTCGAGCGTTTGCGGATAAGATCGATACAAAAATTACGAGTTACCTGATACAACCAAGCCTTTAAATTAGTAATTTTTTCCCCGAACTTTTGCACCTTTTCCCAAGCTTTCACCATTGCCTGACTCAGAGCATCCTCGGCATCCATTGGGTTAAAATTCATCATCTTGAGACAGCAGCGATAAAGCTGGTCTCGACTTTCTTGCCATTGCTGCCAAAACTGAGAGATTAGATGGGAGCGATCGCTCTGTGTTTCCGCATTATCCATTAAGTCTCGTCTTATATTTGCAGTGCTGGAGGTCAGAAAAAATGAAATTGATTTTTTCCTTCGGATTATCGCCCCTCCTCCTCCCTTCCATCCCACACCCTGCATAAAATTCTGCCAAAAAACAGAAAGTCTGGATAAAAAAGGTGGGTCTCTACTAACATTAACCACATCAGTAATATTCAACCCCACGATCGCCTTTAATCTCATCGACCGTTGAATACTTATAAATAAAGGAGCGGGGAAAGGAGAAAATAGAGAGATTTCCTCTGTGTAACGAAGATCGGTTTTTTCATAACTAATTATCCGAACTCGATCTAACTCACCAAAACAATCAACAGTCTCATGCTTTTCTGCCTTTGGTTGTGATGGAGAAATAGGGCGATCGCCTGATGGAGTAATGGAATGGCAACCAAACATAGCATTATTCTTGGGAAATGGTTGAACTTTTGCTATCTCACTTTCAACCGATACAGTCTGCGTCTCCAAAACACTCTTATCATCTTGCGACCTTATCTGCTGCTGTTTTTCCCCATTTTCTTCTGGAGTAGGAAACTGACTCTCCACTGACATCTGTAGGGACGAATGGCCTTTTGCACTTACTTCCGACTCCGACTCTAGAAAATAGGCACTCAACTTCTCTTTAAGGCGTTTCCGTGCCAAAGAGATCCGCTTGCAGACATTATCATAAGATATCCCTTGCTGTTCGGCAATTTCTTTATGGGAAAGCTCCCGATAAAAATGCAAAATAAACGTCTCTCGATACTTTTCCGGCAACTCAGCGATCGCTCCTCGTATCCGTTCGGACCTCTCCTCTCTCTCCAGAACTGACTCTGGACATTCAACCGTTCCTGTAGTAATAACTTCCTCAGTATTACCCACCCATTCAATACTTTCAACACCCACAGCAGCACGAGAACCTTTACGGATAAGATCGATGCAAAAATTACGAGTTACCTGATACAACCAAGCCTTTAAATTAGTAATTTTTTCCCCGAACTTTTGCACCTTTTCCCAAGCTTTTACCATTGCCTGACTCAGAGCATCCTCGGCATCCATTGGGTTAGAATTCATCATCTTGAGACAGCAGCGATAAAGCAGGCCTCGACTTTCTTGCCATTGCTGCCAAAACTGGGAGAGAATATGGGAGCGATCGTTCTCTGTCCCAGCATGATCCATTAAGTTTCGTCTTGTATTTGCAGTGCTGGAGGTCATAAAAAATGAAATTGGTTTTGTCCTTCTGATTGGAGTTTGGACAAAATGTTAATTTCGATCCTCTCTCCTTAAATAAGACAATTTCCAAACCCAATTTCTGAATTTTTCGAGTTAGAGCTGATTTGTAAACTTCGCTAAAAGTCTTATATTACCGAAGAATTAATAATTCAATAATTCAATAATTAAATAATTCAGGTTTAAAGCCTCCCCTTTCAAGGGGAAAAAATTTCTTTTTTTCCTTTTATTCAATCCTCTTCCTTTTAGGGAGAGGTAATTATCAATTATCAATTATCAATTATCAATTATCAATTATTGAACTAGCTTTTAGAACTTATAAATTTACTTAAAAATAACTCTTAAAACCTAAGAATAGCAAGTAATTCAGGGCCTTAAGATTTACTTTATAAATCAGCTCTTAGCACTAATTTTTTTAATCTCGACTCAACCAACTTCAATCATCAACCCACATTTCGTACTTCAAAGCGTATTACTAATGAAGCATTCCTTTCAATTATCGGCGTGTGAGTAGCATTTGATACTGCCGACGAACTTCTCACGGGGTGACAAGCACCCCGAAACCTATACCAAAACTGGCTTAACCTGATCCAACCTGAAGACAACAATTGAAGGGAATAACTATTATAATACTTAAAAGCAGATAATATAGTAGCAATCTTAATTTTACTTTATGGACTGCCTAGTAAACATAAATCTGACTGAATGTATTTTATGGGATTGAATGACTGTCACAATTTTCAGGATTTCCGAAAATTAGCGAAACGCCGACTACCAGGACCAATTTTTAATTACATCGATGGAGCGGCCGATGATGAACAGACTTATCGGCGCAACACTCAAGCCTATGAAGAATGCGATCTTATTCCGAACGTGCTTGTCGGTGTGGAAAATGTGGATATGTCAGTTGAGGTGATGGGGCAAAAACTAGATATGCCTATCTACTGTGCCCCGACAGCATTGCAACGCCTTTTTCATCACGAAGGAGAGCGTGCGGTTGCGAGAGCTGCTGCAGAATATGGCACGATGTTTGGGGTGTCTTCACTGGCGACTGTCACCGTTGAAGAAATCTCAAAAATCGCAAACACGCCGAAGATGTTTCAGTTCTACTTCCATAAAGACCGCGGCTTGAATGATGCGTTGCTTGAACGTGCACGAGCAGCAAACTTTAATGTGTTGGCATTAACTGTCGATACCATTACTGGTGGTAATCGCGAGCGGGATTTGCGTACCGGATTTACTTCGCCACCCAAATTAACACTTGACTCCTTAATGAGTTTTGCGACGCACCCAGCATGGGCTTGGAACTTTTTGACAAAAGAAAAGTTCGATATGCCACATTTGTCTGGCTATGTCTCGCAGGGAACGAATTTAGCAGTCTCTGTTGGCGATTACTTCTCAACGATGCTAGATCAATCCATGAATTGGAATGATGCTGAAAAACTCTGCTCACAGTGGAATGGGCAGTTTGCACTGAAAGGGATAATGAGTGTGGAAGATGCCAAGCGTGCTGTTGATATTGGTTGTACGGGTATTATGGTTTCTAACCACGGTGGCCGTCAGCTCGATGGTTGCCGTAGCCCCTTTGATCAACTCGCAGAAATTTGTGATGCTGTTGGGGATAAAATTGATGTCATTTGCGAAGGTGGTATTCAGCGCGGTACCCATGTGCTTAAGGCGCTATCTGTTGGAGCTAAAGCATGTTCAGGTGGGCGATTCTATCTTTTTGCATTGGCCGCTGCTGGGAGAGCAGGAGTTGAGCGTGTTTTAGGTAATATGCGCACTGAGATTGAGCGTGATATGAAATTGATGGGAGTGACCAAGCTCGATCAATTGAGTAGAGATAATCTACGCTTTCATCACTCACGATGAAGCTGCGTAGGGTGGGCAAGGTCTAATGAAAGAATTGAGAATTTTCCGACCTAGGCTTGTTCACCCTACAAATATACCGAGAAAGAACTGTATTCCCAACAAATTCCTCATAGCTTGCACCTAACTTCGATTTGCCTTATTGCTGTTAAGTAGAGAGGCGATCGCTGCGCTCGTTTTTTCTCTATTACTGGCTTGGGGTGGATTATTAATCCAGTAATCGAAGCGGTATTAGAAATTTATAGCAGCGAGGAAGCAATACCAATAATGACGCGATTGCGAAGCTAGCCGAAGGCATCGCTTTCTCGGCGATTGGCTGAAAGTTAACCATACTGCCTATGTAAATATTTGAAGATCGTACCTATATGTTAGAATTGACTACTATCAAACAAACAGCCCTCGATTATCTCTTGTCCAATGATGTCTATCTAATCTCCCCCACTCCCCCACTCCCCCCACTCCCCCACTCCCCTACTCTCAACTATATAGTAAGTATTCAACCGGATTTGATATAATCTCCCCCACTCCCCTATTCCCAACTATAAAATAACTATTCAACCGGATTCTATATGACTCCTGACTCCTGACTCCTCATTAAATTCACCCGCTTCAAACCTTTTTCTGAGTTCCTGACGCTGAATTTTGCCGATCGCTGTTTTCGGAATTGTCTCTTTGGACACCGGAATTAGGAAATCTGGATTCACCCCAATCTTTTCGACAACATTGTTCTGAATTTTCTGTATCAGTGCGTTTAAGGAATTATCCTTAGTCTCAGTTGCACTGAAAAAGATTGCTAATCTATCAGTATTGTCCCCAGGTTTTCTGACCGCACAGGCAGCAGTAGAAGTAACTTCAACTCCTTCAACTTCTTCCACGGCAGCTTCAATATCGTGGCTATAGTAATTTTCAGCACTAATAATAATCACATCTTTCTGCCGCCCAGTAATGGTTAAACGCCCATCCTTGAGAAACCCCAAGTCTCCCGTGTTGAACCATCCATCCTCAGTGAAAGCTTGTTGGTTCGCCTCCTGATTTTGATAATAACCAGATGTTACCGTTAACCCCTTAACCTGTAATGCACCAATTTCTCCCTCTGCAACTACCTGGTTTTGGTCATCTACAATTCGCAGGTCAACTCCAGGAATGGGCGCTCCAACTTCTACAAATAGATCGTCGTCTGTGGTTGATGAGAGCGAAAAGTTATTGGAAAAAGTGATGCCGGAGGATACTTCTGCCATTCCCCAAGAAGGACGCATAGTTGTAGGTGCTAGTCGGTGAGGAGTCAGTCGTTGCAAAAAACGCCGTGCTGTCTTTGCAACAATGGTTTCAGCTCCGTTTAAGAAATATTTCATCGACGATAAATTCCATTGCCCTTTTGGGTTCGCATCAGCACAGTCATTAACCAAGCTATATGCAAAATTCGGGCCGAAGGCGATGCTAACCCGAAATCTATCGATTAAATCTAGCCAAATAAGCGGTTCTTGTAGAAATAATTGCAAAGGAAAATGTATCTGTCTACTTCCTAGATAAACATCCCGAATATGGAAATATATCAGCCCTGCTACATGATCTATCGGAACCCAGTTTAAGCTAATATCTTCTCTGGTAAAACCGTTCATTTGCACTGAACCCATAGTTTGGCTCAACAAATTTTTGTGGCTCAGTAAAACTCCTTTTGGCATACCTGTACTACCCGAAGTCAACATCATAACAGCAACATCATCCGGTTGACTATGGTAAAAGTTGGAGTCTGGTTCGCAGTCGCACAACTCTGCAACTGTCCGCACCTGAAACTTTCCGAGCTGCAAAAGTTTTGGCAAATTAGGAATCTCCGCAGCAAAACTAGCATCTGTCAACAATAATGGTTGTTCCAGCATCTGTAAGGTATGGCAAAGTTTCCCCATGGTTCTGTTGACTTGTTTATCGTTAATATTAACGATACCAGCTACAGGAACTGGGACAAAACCGCCTAGTACGCATCCCCAAAAAGCACTGAGCGAGTCTTGATAAGATTCAATTTGAAAAACTACTTTATCTTGAGGTTGCAATCCTAGTTTTCTTAGACCAGACAGAATTCGTTGCGCTTCTAAAAATAAGTCTTTATAGGATTGAAATGTCTCAGACTTATCTGGTTGGATGTAAGTTATTCCTTACTCTGTAGTAGCTGCTTTTTGTAAAATTTCTCCGAGGATAGTTGGACTGTTTTCTGAGAAATTTACCGTTCCTCCATAGGCGATCGCTCTGGTTTGAGCTAAATCTTCTTTTTGGTGAGAAAACATTTTTTCGATCGGTGTTGGCAAAAATTTATATATATCAAATTGAGCGAGGAGAAGGAGCAATCATGCATTGCCTGTCACTCATTACTAGAGTTGTCGCTAAATAGAGGGAAAAAATCGCTCCAACCTAGACAGAGCAATCATTCCAAGGTATTTTTGTTGGCAATAGCTACAATCCTTATAGAACAAGGTTTTTGGGGATTTTTTAAGTTATAAAGCGACAAGTCTACTGACTAGCTGCGACCAGTGTTAGAAGCTTCCCAAAAACCACTTCGATGGATCTTCTGGGTCTTCCGAAGACCCATAGTCGCTACGGATTTTAGCATATTCATCTCGTGATATCGAACCATTCTTGTTGATATCTATACTTTCAAACGCACGTTTAATGCTTTCCTCGTTGGTTTCTCCCAGAGCTTTCAAAAATATCTCATATTCTTTAAAACTAATTGTGCCACTTCCATCTATATCCAAGCAATCAAACATTAGTTTGTTGACTTCTTGATTTTTTTCTAGTTGACTGGGTGGCATTTTTTCTCGAACTTCCAAAAATTCAATTAGAGAAACTTTTCCATCTCCATCTGTATCAGCAGCACTCAAATAATGATCCCAAACTTTAGCATAGGTATCAAGAATTTCCTGATATTTGCTATCTTCCTTTTTGAGACCAAAAGACTCAGCTATTCTTTTGGCAATTAGCTGCAAGTCTTCCTTTTCTAGCAGTCCATTTTTCTCTTGGTCATACTTATAAAATGCCGAAGCAAGTTTGCGTTGCACAAACGGTGATAACATAATTTTTCTCCTGTTGTATTTTCTCGGTTATGTCTTGAGCTGTAAACTATCATACTTGAAGTCAAATGTCAATTAAATGGTGCAAAATAGGGTTATTTAATTGATAGTAAAAATTGGAAATTTGAGATTTATCGAAAAATAATTAAGTATAAATATGGGAAAATCCTAATAGTTAATATGGGGAAAATGTATTGCCGGAATTTATTTTAGATTTTACAGAAGTTTGAAATTAGGTAATGGGAAGTTATAATACTGTAGGTTGGGTTAAACGGTAGTGCAACCCAACAAAATCAGATATCGTGTTAGGTTTATCCTGCAAATAACCGCCCTAAAAATTTTCAACCCAAGCTACTAAATGTAAAATATTGCTTTAAATTTAGCAATAATTGAGTACTTCCACCTGATAATTGTAAGCTGACTACTGATAACTGAGTGCCAATTTATAATGAAACCATACCAGAAAATTAAAATCCAAGAATGTCACGAACCACTCATCCCAATTCCCTTAGAAAAATTTGCCATTGAATCACCCCATCCCTATCAAAAATTAGGCGCACCTTATCATTTATCTCCAGCAAATTCACCTTATTTTTTACGTCAAAAAGTATTAGATCGTTTGATGGCAGCTCAAACCAAACTACAACAAAAATATCCCAATTGGCACATCCAAATATTTGATGCTTATCGCCCCATTGCTGTACAAAAATTTATGGTAGATTACACTTTTGTAGAAACAGTAAAAGCTGAAGGTTTAACATTAGATAGTCCGGAGCTGACAGAAGCAAAACGTCAAGAAATTTTAGAGTTAGTTTATCAGTTTTGGGCGGCTCCTAGTCTAGACCCTGCTACCCCACCATCTCATAGCACTGGTGCTGCTGTGGATGTAACTTTAGTGGATGCTAATGGCAAAACTGTTGATATGGGTTCTCCTATTGATGAGTTGTCTCCCCGCTCTTATCCGAATCATTTTTTGGATAGCAAAAATGAGGATGCTCAGAAATATCATCAACATCGACAGTTATTGGCAGAAGTGATGTTATCGGTGGGGTTTAAGCAACATCAACATGAATGGTGGCATTTTTCTCTGGGCGACCAGATGTGGGCTTGGTTGACAAGTCAGGAGAATGGTGGAAGTGAGGTTGTGGCGCGGTATGGACGAGTAAATTGAAACAGTTATCAGTTATCAGGGGTATGCTGTGGGATTCAAATTTGATTCAGCGCCGTATGGGAGAACCAGAACATGGTATACTGAAAAAGACAGGGGGAGGACATCACCTCTGTATAAACTGCAACTCCTTTGCGGGTTGAAGAATCCAGCGTTGTCGCTCAAGCGCAACGTCAGGAGTATGTCAAATAACATCTAAAATTATTATAAGCTGTAACATTTTGATATTGAAAAGTTACAGCTTATATAAAAGTATATTCAGAAAAATAACTTGTTTATGGGTGTTGAAAATCAAAGATTATCTCCGCTTCGATGGTATAAATTATCGACCCAGATCGCTCCACAAAGAAGCTGGATGGGGAATAACATTAGATTCAACTTGAGGGGTTTGTTCAGATGATTGAGTTAGATAAACACGGGTTGCACTATAACTAACAATGAACATAGAAAATGCTACCAAAAATGTCACCACAACTCGATCTAAAGCAGATATATTATCTAAGTGCTGAGAGTTTTGAGAGTTCATAGAACTAAGTCTCCTCAATTCCTTACTTTTTCATTATCTCAGATATTTTTGTATTAACAGATACTTTTAATAAAAATTTATCTTTAAGGTTCTGGGAACTGACCAATTTGTAGGGGCAATGCAACTTGCTCTGTTAAAGATACTGGAAGGTCTGCTTTATGGGAAATGATTCCGTGACCGACTCCAGTTATTAGTCCTAAGATGGCGGGCAATACAAAAGAAGCGAAGTTGTTCATTGATGATTATTGGGACAATTTCATTTATATTATCTCAAGACTGCTATGTTTAATTCTGTAACAAAATTTACATTTTAGTTAAACTTTGTTAAGCAATCTAGTACAATTTTCCAATTACAGCGCTTTTCATTTAAGTAGACCACAAAATTATTTTTGGGTAGGGAGTAGGTAGGGACGTTGTATGCAACGTCTGTACAAAGTAGAAAAATGCTTTTGGGTTGCCCATATAACTGCAGATATGAAAAAAGCTATAGAAGTAATTCAATCAGTAGCTGAGACCAAATCCGGGTATAAAAGAAAAGGAGACTTATTTTATCCACAAATCCTATATATAGCATAGGCTACAACTTTTAAAAGTACCCTCTTGCTAAGGCGGATTTGGTATGAAACAATGCAAAGTGAAGTTGAATGGCAAAATAGTTTTATTGAGTCTACAAAAGTTTTGGGAGTAGATGAAGTTTCCCGTAGTGGAATATTGATTCGAGTATGGATAAAAACACCTCCATTAAAATTAAAACCGTGGGGATTGGGAGGTTAATTTCATTTGCGAGTCAAACAAGCGTTCGATCGCGAAGGTATGAGTATTGGTGTATCGTGGCGATCGCTATCTGTGAAAAATTTATCTAATTTTACTAATTAAAAACAAGATGGTAAAACTTATTCATCTGTGAATTAATACAGCAGTTTTCGAGTTGATCGGGTAAAAAGTTTTATACTTTTAGGGAACAGGAAATAGGTAACAGGAAATAGAGAACAAGAAATGAAGAAAAATTATAGATTAGTCTGAAACTGTACCTCATCCTGAAATTTGCTGTATATAATAACGAAGCTATCAGCTTTCTTCTTTTTTTTGTTGTTCTATCGACGTTTATATCTGACTCCAATGTACCTAATGGAACAGGTATTCTGCGAAGATTTTAAAATAAATGCTATGTCTTGATAGTTTTTTCAACACATATAGCAGGGAACAAGTTGCTTAGGACATAGACCGATCGTAAACCCCAGGTAGGGAAATGTTTTTTCCCTATTCCCTGTTCCCTGTTCCCTGTTCCCTGTTCCCTGTTCCCTATTCCCTATTCCCTATTCCCTATTCCCTATTCCCTATTCCCTATTCCCTGTTATCGCATTGATTATAATTACTTTAATATTAATAAAATTTTGGAGTAGAAGGTGCAATGAAAAGACTAAAAGTCATATTTTTGGGAATTTATATTTGGGTAGGGATACTGCTGATGCAACCTTATTTAAAGGCTAATTCTACCTCGCCAGAAAATTTTTCTACCTTTAGAGAATGGTGTTTAAATCAAACAAATATTTCTCCCTCTTCTCAATATACAGTTAAAACTCTCTTGCAAAAAGCCAGAACGAATGACTGTATTGAAGCAGACAAAAAACTTTCTAGTCTTTCTGCTCTCTCCCTCAATAATAATTATATTGTAAATCTTGCTCCTGTATCCAGCCTGAAAAATATCACAAAACTATCCCTAAATGCTAATCAAATTCAAGAATTATCCCCTCTATCTAACCTTCCTAATTTAACTCATTTATTTCTCGATAGTAATAAAATTGAAGATATTTCTGAATTGTCTAAACTAACTAATTTAACTGAACTCGAACTCAACGATAATAGAATAAGAAATATATCTCCTCTATCTGATTTAACTAAATTAACTCATCTGAGTCTAATTTTTAATCAAATTGAAAATGTATCTTCTCTATCCAATTTAACAACATTAACTGAACTAAATATCGGAGTTAATCGTGTTATAAATATTAAACCCCTAGCAAATTTAACCAATTTAACTCGCCTATATCTTAACGATAATCAACTCAGAAAAATTGCGCCCTTATCTAACTTAACTAACCTCACTAATTTGTATTTGTATCGCAATCAAATTAGTGACATTTCTTCTCTTTCTAACCTCACTAATCTAACTTATCTTAATCTGAGCGATAATTACATTACTGAAGTTTCCAACCTTTCTCGTTTAAGGAATCTGAAAATTCTGATTCTGGTTTTCAATCAAATTCAAAAAATTGATTCTTTATCAACTTTGACAAATCTTAGTTTTCTAGATTTAAGTCGTAACAGAATTACAGACATTAATTCTCTTTCAACTTTAATTAAATTAGATGTATTGAATTTGCGAAATAACCCAGTTGCTAGAATTTGCCCCGTCCAACCAGAATCAATTTGTCGTTTTTAAAAGAAGGAAGAGGGAAGAGGGAAAAAGGAAGAGCAAAGGGGGAAGAGGGAAAATCTTACGTTTCAAGTTTTTTTTATTTTTTGAGCTGCTTCTTGCAGAGTCAAATTATTAGCTGATTCTTGATATAACGCTTGTATTGAACAGCTTAAAAATAGAGTCTAGTTTGCCTTTTAACTACTAATTTAAAGCATAAACATAACTTAATGCCCTTAATTGACTAAAATTTCAAATAAGATATATAATTAGGTAAAGATTACTCTTAAATATCAGGAATAATTATGTGGCCTAAATGTATAAACAATCTATCTCCTATCCAGGGCAACTTTAGCGAAGAAATGCCAAAGTTGTTGAAGGTTGCTTTCAACGAAAAGGGGATATTTAATGAAGGTGAAATGTTTATGCCTATTCGTATAGTTAATATTTTAGGTAGTTGCAGTACAGTGATGTATCTTGACTGTCCTAATATTCCTGAACACCATTTGTATCATACTGAAGGACGTAAAGAAGCTCTAGATTATCATATAGGAAGATATTACTGGTTTGATTTTGATATTCTAAGAATAGATGGATTATTGTTGCCCCTAAGAATGGTTTTTAATGAAGGTGATGCTGATTGTAATGATGGTTTTTGGGGGGTTGTTTTCGATCGCAATACAGAAGAGATTATTTCTAATATTATCAGTAGTGGTGATTGCGAAACAACGGTAGAAGCAATCTCAAAGCAATACATAAATATGTGTGAATCTCAGGAAATTGTAATTCCTAAAATTTTTGATAATATTGATAGGGGTGGTCTTTTAGATGATATTATACCTGCTAAGGATTTAAAGTTAGAGAAAATTATACGTTTAGCGATTCAGTTTTTCTATGAATGGAAGTCACATTACAAATCCTATATAATCGACAGATAGCGATAATTATATAATCAATCTATATGAAGAGAAATGATGGTATAAAATTCATAGATGACGATGATGAAGTAGAGGATTAATTTAATTGAAAAATTGCCCGATAAAACAAAATATTCGGCAGTCTCAATTGAAAGAGGCATTCAACTTTAATCTGTTATTATTATTTGACTATTTGTATCAGTTTTACTAAGCAGTAAAAATTAACCCACAGTAATTCAGAGTAAAATAAAATAATTCTGTTTTACTATAAGTTTTTCCAGAAATATCCTAATTTTAATTATCTTTTTCTTTTGGGTTTAATACTCCGCCGTCTACACAGTGTTTACAATTGCTTGAGGTTTGAGTTCTCATCTACTCTTTCCTTCTTCCTTCTTCCTTCTTCTCAAGTTTCTTGGATTTTTTGAGCTGCTCCTTGCAGAGTAAAATTATTAGCTGATTTTCGATATAACCCCTGTATTGAATAGCTTAAAAATAGACTCTAGTTTGTCTTTTAACTACTAATTTAAAGCATAAAATAACTTAATGTACTTGGTTGACTAAAATTTCAAATAACATATATAATTAGGTAAAGATTACTCTTAAATATCAGGAATAATTATGTGGCCAACCTGTATAAATAAGCTATCTCCATTTAAAGGCAACTTTAGCGAAGAAATACCAGAGTTGTTGAAGGTTGCTTTCAACGAAAAAGGGATATTTAATGAAGATGAAATGTTTATGCCTGTTCGTATAGTTAATATTTTAGGTCGTTGCAGTACAGCGATGTATCTTGACTGCCCTAATATCCCTGAACACCATTTGTATCACGCCGAAGGATATGAAAACGATCCAGATTATGATACAGGAAGATACTACTGGTTTGATTTTGATATTGTAGGAATGGATGAATTATTGTTGCCTCTAAGAATAGTTATTAATATAGGTGATGCTGATTGTAATGATGGTTTTTGGGGAGTTGTTTGGGAGCGTAATACAGAAGAGATTATTGCCAATATTATTAGTAGTGGTGATATGGAAACAACTATAGAAGCAATCTCAAAACAACACATAAATATGTATGAGTATCAGAAAATTTTAATTCCTACAATTTTCGATAAAACTGATTCTATAAGTGATGAAATTATAATTGCTAACAATACAAAAATAGAAAAAATTCTGCGTTTTGTGACTAAATTTTGTATAGAGTTGATATATTACAACCAAGAAAAGAACTGGATAGAATCAATACATTACGAGGAAGAAGAGGAGAGATCAGGACTAATAGCGATAGATTATGAATTAATAGATGACGATGATGAAGTAGAGGATTAACTTAATTGAAAAATTGCCTGCTCGAACGAAATAGTCGGCAATCTCAATTGAAACGGAAATTCAACTTTAATCTGTTATTATTAGACATCTCCAGAAAAAAGGGAGTAGGGAGTAAGGAGTAGGAGAAAAGAATTGATAATTTCTGTGCAATAATTGATTTGATTTATTATTATGGGAGATGTCTATTGTGTGACTATCTGTATCCTTTTTACTAAGTAGTAAAAATTCAGTCAAAATAACTCAGAGCAAAATAAAATAATTCTGTTTTTCTATAAAAATTCCCCGAAATATCCTAATTTTAATTATCTTTTTATTTTGGGTTTAATACCAAGCGTGATAAATGTGTGCTACAAATAGCTAGGGTATTTCTTAGGAGTCAGGAGTCAGGAGTCAGCGAGTCAGAATGAATGGCTTCAATACGATTTTTTAGGTCATAAATTCTCTTTTTTGTCAAAGGGACATTTCTTGCAAAATCTTTCAGTCGCGTCAGCGGAAGGGAGTTCTATCGCACTTATTATTCGTAATATTCTTTTTTCAAATTGGTATAATACCCCGCTGTCTACACAGTGTTTACAATTGGTTGGGGTTTGAGTCCCCATCCATTTTTTCCTTTTTTTCTTCTTCCTTCTTCCTTCTTCCTTCTTTCTTCTTCAAGGGGATTTTTTGTTTCCTATTCCCTACTCAAATATTGAATTAAATAATCGGCTATTTTTTCACTACCACCAGGTTTACCCATCCTTTCAATACCATTCCGAATACAAGCTTCTAAATACTCCTTATCTGCCAAAGTTTCTTTTACTTTTTGAGCTGCTTCTTCCAGAATAAAATTATTAGCTGGCTGTTTACCAATAACCTGTACTGAACAACCTAAAAGTCTGGTTTGAGCTTCCGCAAACCGATAAGTAAATGAAGGACCTTCACCGGGAATAGTAATAACAGGTTTTCCTAATCCTACTGCTTGTTCAATTGCAGTTCCTGCCATCCCAATTACCAAATTTGATTGTTGTAAAATATCGGCAAAAGCATCCTCATAACAAATTACTTCTATCCCACATTCCTCAGTTAAAAATGTCAATTTGCCTGCTTGATATTGCCAATTTTGAAAATTAGTGATTCCTGCGGAATTCTCCACAAAGGCTTCTAATTCAGACATTAAAATAGGAACGGCAGCTACTCGAAACTGACAAACATTTTCTCCCATAACTTTAACAATTTCTCTTACCAATTTAAGTAACAAAGATAAATTTCTGCCAGCCTCCGGCAAACGAGAACCAGGTAAAATACCAATAGTAAATAATCCAGGTTTAAGCTGTAAATCTTTTCCTGTAGAAATTAAATTATCCATCACAGGCGTACCAACAAATTCTGCCTTCTTTATTCCTTGTCGGTTTAAATCTTTTGCAGTCAAAGCATCTCTAACAAAAACTTTTAAACATCTAGAATTATTCAGTAATTTTGGCAATATTAAACCCAAATTAATTCGACCTTCATAATAACTAGAATCAGCCGAAAGAAACACCACATAAGGCAACTTTGTCCAATAAGCGATCGCTGCTACTACAATATCTCCAGTAGCCATAACTAAATCGCAGTTTTTTGCAAATTTCCGAACTGTTTGTAACTGTCGCCAAGTTAAACTAATTAATCCCTGTCCTAAGTCTTTAAATAATAATAAAGGGTTCAGATAAAAAAAACCCCCTGATGGCATATTTGCTGTAGGGCCAATAATTGGTATTCCTAAATTTTTATAACTATTACCAGCACCAACAATAGGCATAGCTGATATAGTTGTATCTGAACAAATTTTTGTAAAAGCTTTAATAATTTGACAATTATGTGTATCTTCTCCGTGACCATTACTTAAAAACAGTATATTTTTTGTTTTCATAATTATTATTGAGACAAATATAAATTTTTTAAGTTTTCTAATTGTCAAAATTAAAGACAAGAAGGAATAATATCATGTCCGGTTGAATACTTAATAAATAACGACGGAGGAGTCAAGAGTCAGGAGTCAGGAGTCAGGAGGAAATAAAGAAGGAAAAGAAGAAGAAAGTTTTTGATCGCTAATTAAGCAGACATGATATAAGGTCAATTTCAAAAGATATAGCAATCAGGAATCAGATGTGAGAATTGAGGTTTTCCTTTGAAGTATAGAATATAGCAGTTATCTTATTCTTATGTATTAGTTTTTTTCTTCTTCCCTATTCCCTATCCCCTATTCCCTATTCCCTAAAACAAAAGTCTCCAAATATCTCACAACTAAAATCATATTGCTATATTTAAACCCCTTTTATCAAAAAAATAAAGTTAAAAGAAAATCACCTTATATCAGTTTATTTATCAAACTTAAAATTGTTAGAAGTAGTACTTATAATTTTCAAATAATTTTCAAATTATGGCACATTCAATCAATATACAACCTAATCCTCATGAATTACCTTCAGAGGAAGAAGAATCTTATGTTGACTATTATTATGACGATCCAGAAGATTTACCTGGAACTCTCGATTTAGAACCTGATGCTCCACCACCAGAAATTGCTCTAATAGATTATACAGAAAATATAGCTACCAGAATAAAAATAGTAAACCCAGAAGTTTGTATTCCCTACCTAAAATCAGAATCAGTTTCTTGGATTAATGTACTTGGTTTGGGCAATCAAACATCTTGGCAACAGATGGCAAAAGTATTTCAAATACATCCTCTGAGTGTTGGAGATATTGTTAATGTACCACAAAGACCTAAAGTTATACATGACAAAAATCAACTCATAATTATTGCCTGGATGGTAAGAATAAAATCAGATTCAGAACCATTTGAAAAAGAACAAGTCAGTATTATTTTAGGAGAAAAACATTTAATCACAGTCCAAGAAAATCCTGAATATGATTGTCTGAAACCTGTACGAGAAAGAATCAAAAATAATCGAGGAATTATTCGGAAACAAAAAGTAGATTATTTAGCTTATTCTCTAGTAGATACAATTATTGATGGATTTTTTCCTGTATTAGAAGAATATGGAGAACGGATAGAGATACTAGAAGATGAAGTAGTATTTAAACCAGACCGTCATACCATGCAAAAAATCTATAAACTGAGGCGAGAATTATTAACATTACGACGAACTATTTGGTCATCAAGAGAAGCAATGAATATTCTGATTCGAGATGGCAGTAATTTAATAAATCCTGATGTATTGGTTTATTTTAGAGATTGTTATGAACATACAATTCAACTCAGAGATATAGTAGAAACTTACAGAGATTTAGCTTCTGATTTAATGGATATTTATTTGTCCTCTGTAAATAATAAAATGAATGAAGTAATGAAGTTACTAACTGTTATCTCATCAATTTTTATTCCTTTAACTTTTATCGCCGGAATTTATGGGATGAATTTTGACCCTGCACAATCTCCTTGGAATATGCCAGAATTAGACTGGTATTATGGTTATCCTCTTTGCTTAGTCATAATGTTTTCTACTGCTATTAGTTTGATTTACTTTTTTTGGCGAAGAGGATGGTTTGAAAATCTTTCAACTACTATTGAAACAGAAGATTAGGAGATATTCACAGCCAATAATTTATTCATATTGTTTGAGCAATTAATTTTTGAGAATATACCAATGCCAAATAATTTGTAAAAAAGAGCGCGATATATAAAAATAAAAACTCTGAAGCTTTTACCCATATTATCTATTCCCTAGTCTCTATTTTCTGTTCCCTAAATTCCCAGATATTTTTACCGAAAAATTCTGGGTATGCACCTCACCTTTTCAGAGGATAAAAAAAGAGAAGATTCAAGATTTAAAACCTCCTTATTACAGAGGTACTGATAACTTTTAGCATAGCTCCGACCATAGGAAGCGTGCCTGATAACTGATAACTGAAATGACCCGCAACAGAAATCGGATTACTATAGACTGTTTGTGAGCTTGAAAATTGAAATATAGCCACAAGATAGATAGTAGTTAATAGTTTGAAAATCTTTCAACTACTATAGAAGTAGAAGATGAGGATACATTCATAGCCAATAATTTATTCATATTGTTTGAGCAATTAATTTTTGAGAATATACCAATGCCAAATGATTTGTAAAAAAGAGCGGGATATTTAACGAAGTCAGAAGTTAGAAGTCAGAAGTTATTTTTGTAACGGGGATGCGTGAGCAACTCTCCAAAAATATTGCGCCTTAAAATGCGGGGTTTTAAACCCATGTTATTTTGATAAAAACTCTGAAGCTTTTGTCCCTATTATCTATTCCCTGTTCCCTATTTTTTGTTCCCTAAATTTCCAGATATTTTTACCGATTAAGGGGATAAAAAACAGAATATTCCAGATTTAAAACCTCCTTATTACAGAGGTACTGATCACTGATAACTTATAACTGAAATGACCCGCAACAGAAATCGGATTGCTATAGACTGTTTGTGAGCTTTAAAGTTTAAATATAGCTACAAGATAGATAGTAGTTAATGGTTCAAAAATCTTTCAACTACTATTGAAACAGAAGATTAGGAGATATTCACAGCCAATAATTTATTCATATTGTTTGAGCAATGAATTTTTGAGAATATACCAATGCCAAATGATTTGTAAAAAAGAGCGCGATATATAAAAATAAAAACTCTGAAGCTTTTACCCATATTATCTATTCCCTAGTCTCTATTTTCTGTTCCCTAAATTCCCAGATATTTTTACCGAAAAATTCTGGGTATGCACCTCACTTTTTAAGGGGATAAAAAAAGAGAATATTCAAGATTTAAAACCTCCTTATTACAGAGGTACTGATAACTTTTAGCGTAGCTCCGACCATAGGAAGCGTGCCTGATAACTGATAACTGAAATGACCCGCAACAGAAATCGGATTGCTATAGACTGTTTGTGAGCTTTAAAGTTGAAATATAGCTACAAGATAGATAGTAGTTAATGGTTCAAAAATCTTTCAACTACTATAGAAGTAGAAGATGAGGATACATTCATAGCCAATAATTTATTCATATTGTTTGAGCAATGAATTTTTGATGATATACCAATGTCAAATTATTTGTAAAAAGAGTGGGATATATAAAAACTCTGAAACTTTTACCCCTAGTCTCTATTCCCTGTTCCCTAAATTCAAAGATATTTTTACCGAAAAATTCTGGGTATGCGCCTCACTTTTTCAGGGGATAAAAAAAGAGAATATTCCAGATTTAAAGCCTCCTGATTATAGAGGTACTGATCCCTGATAACTGATAACTGAAATGACCCGCAACTGAAATAGAATTGCTATAGATTTTTTTGAGCTTTAAAATTAAAATCTAGCCACAGGATAGATCAATGAATTTTTGATAATATAACCATCTCAAATGATTTGTAAAAAAGAGCGGGATATATAAAAACTCTGAAGCTTTTCCCCCTACTCTCTATTCCCTGTTCCCTAAATTCAAAGATATTTTTACCGAAAAATTCTAGGTATGCGCCGACCCTTTTAAGGGGATAAAAAAAGAATATTCTTTATGCAAGCTTCCTGATTGCAGAGATACTAATAACTGATAACTGAAATTACCTGCAACTGAAATTACCTGCAACTGAAATAGGATTGCTATAGACTGTTTTTTAGGTTGAAAATTGAAATGTAGCCACAAGATAGTAGGGATTAGAAAAATTAGAAAATAAGTAAAGTACGCTGCTACGTTAATCTTAGATGATTTGGAATTTAAGATATATGGCTAATAGACATCTCCAATAATAAAAAATTCAATCAATTATTGCACTCTTATTCATCAATAATTTTCCCCTACTCCCTACTCCCTGCTCCCTATTAATTGTTTCTATATTCATCACAATTATTCTGGGTAAAAAATTAACAATAGGCGATTTATATCAAATTCATTTCTAAGTTCCATAGAATAATATATTCAGGACTTACCCATTTTTCCGACAAAAACACTATATATACCATAGTGCTATAGTTTTTATCTACTATATATAGTGCATTTGCCTAAGTCCCGGTCTTAATCAGAGTTGATTGTAGCTCAAGATACACAAGTTAATCAATTTCATACAGATTTTTCCGACAAAAACACTATATATACCATAGTGCTATAGTTTTTATCTACTATATATAGTGCATTTGCCTAAGTCCCGGTCTTAATCAGACCTAAGACCTAAGACCTAAGACCTAAGACCTACCACCTAATTCTGTGTAGCCTCACATAAAATTGGTACTATTTGCTAACATATTGTAAATATAAGGATAAAGTAGGTGAGGCAGTTGCGGACTCAATATCTTGGGTCTGAGGAAAGTCCGGGCTCCCAAAAGACCAAGCTTGCTGGATAACGCCCAGTGCGAGCGATCGTGAGGATAGTGCCACAGAAAAATACCGCCCTGGAGATGAGATATTATTCAAATCTCTGAGGTAAGGGTGCAAAGGTGTGGTAAGAGCGCACCAGCAGTATCGTGAGGTACTGGCTAGGTAAACCCCGGCGGGGAGCAAGGTCGGAGGGGCAATGGTTGGTCTTTTTCCAGCTCCGTTTTTAAGTGTACCGCTAGAGGTGTCTGGTAACAGGCGTCCCAGATAGATAACTGCCCTCTTAGCTGGTTTCAGTTAAGGGAACAGAACCCGGCTTACTCCCTACTTTTTCCTTATTTTTTATCCTCAAGTAATTAACAATTAACACTGGCTTTGTTGCATGAAAGTAGCGTTCTGAACATCCATTCCGCAGCTATATAGCTATCTTTCGCGATTATCAAAATAATATGGGTCGCGCAACCCCGCCTTTTAAGGCGTAATATTTTTGGAGCTTTTCTCAAATCCCCTACTTCCCCTCCCCTCCAGGGAGGGGTTAGGGGTGGGTTGGGAGGGGAGGGGCGAGGGGTGGGTTAACTTCTGACTTCTGACTTCTGACTTCTGACTTCGTTAATGATGTTCTATTCATCTATTGTCCAATAGTTATTGCTCTGCCGATCAAAGCTAAAAGTATTTACAGGTAAAAGTTTCAGCCTTTTTCTGTCAAACATTAGTGTTCTATTCATCTATTGTCCAATAGTTATTGCTCTGCCGATCAAAGCTAAAAGTATTTACAGGTAAAAGTTTCAGCCTTTTTCTGTCAAACATTAATGTTCTATTCATCTATTGTCCAATAGTTATTGCTCTGCCGATCAAAGCTAAAAGTATTTACAGGTAAAAGTTTCAGCCTTTTTCTGTCAAACATTAATGTTCTATTCATCTATTGTCCAATAGTTACAGCAGTTTCCGCCCGTGATGAAGTAGATATGCGAAGCAAGTGCGGCAGCTATATACTTTCGTGCAACAAAGCCATTAACACTTATAAAAAATAATGAGAAAAAATGCCTGAATATTTAGCTGATAAAACTCCATCAACAGAACAATTAAATTCATGGATTGAAGATTTTCATACTAATGGTTTTTTAGTTATTCCCAATGTATTAACACCTGAAAAATGTGAACTTCTGAGAAATGACTTAGATGAAATTTTAAAGAAAACTGAAGAAGAAAAATCTGACAGGTCTAATCCAGTAGCAAAAGCTTACACATCAATCAAAATAATGGAGCGAATGTTTGAGCATTCCCAAGATAATCTAGACTTGTTTGCCATGGAACCCATTGTTACATTTGCAGAACATTTAATCGGTGGAGCAAATGGAACAGGTTACTCAAAAAATGATGGAATTCCTAATGCTAATGTTGTTCATGTTATCCACAACAATTCTTTTAAAGTTCCTCCTCAAACTGATGGATTAGCAAAAAATGCCTGGCATCAAGATGATACACCACACGTTCTTTCTCTTGATGGTAAACCCCTAAACAATATTCGCTTGAATGTTCTAGCATTTTCCGTTAATTATTACTTAACTGATGTATTTTCTCCAGACAACGGACCAACCCAAGTTATTCCAGCTTCACATCTGTTTGGTAAGTTTTGTGATGGCAATATTTTAGGATATGAAGATAAAATTCATAGTTGTCTTGGAGGAATGGGTACTGCAGTTTGTTTTAACAATCAAGTTTGGCATAGAGGTTCTAGAAATTCATCTTCTGTCACCCGGTACATTACACAAATTACCTATGGGAAAAGATTAGTTGGACATAAATATGCACCATTTATGAATTATCAAATGCCTAGTCATTGTTATGAAGAAGCAGATGAAAGATTGAAGCGAATTTTGGGATTTCTACCTCATGGTGCTTATGGTTAATTAGGGTTTGCTGAAAGGTCTTTTAGTAGGGGTAGGAGACAGGAGACAACCCACCCCTCGCCCCTCCCAACCCACCCCTAACCCCTCCCAGGAGGGGATGGGAAGACAGGATAAATGGGAATTTAGAGAAGGTAGAAGTAAGAATTGTACCTTGATTTTTCTTCCTAACTATGCGCCTAAAATACTAACTTTTTGAGTGTTTTAGACTGAAACAGATGCACTTGTTTCGCTCCTAAAAAGGCTAAAGTATTTATATGTCAATGCTTTTAGATTTAATCAGCAGAGCAATAATTAATTATAGAATTTACTTAGTATTAAGTTTTTTAGGCTTGAGAAATAATAATTACCTTCAAATGTCAGTTGAGTAATCTGGAATAGGGGCAATACAGGAAAAATATTGAAAAATACTCCCCTCTTTTTAAGATTAGAATCAGAAAATTTATTCCCTTAGACTGCTATGTCAGCTAGTACTAACTTTTGCATTCTGTGAAGCTTTAAATAGGGCTTGCTGATTAAATCTCAAAGTATTTACATATAAAGGTTTAAGCAATTTTTGGTCTTTAAAAAATACCTGGCTTTCTGCTCTTCATGCTCAAAAAGTTGGTATTTTGGGCACATAGTTGGGTAAAAAAAATCTCCCCTACTCCCCTACTCCTTGAAAAAGACTTTTTCAGCAAATCCTAAATAAATGCTGGTTTTTCCTATAATCTAATCTTTCCATCTATAAACCTCCTCAGTGGAAAACCACCAACTTTTTTTCATTCTGTGAAGCTCCAAAAAAATCAGCGCGTCAAATGATTTTTGGCTGCATTCTCGCAATTTTTGTGATATCATAAAGACTATAAGGGGTCGTTCGCCCCTACGCATGACTTTTTATTCAACTAAATTTCCATGCTCAGAGATAATAGAACATTCGTTGGTTTTTCCTATCATCTAATTTTTCCATCTATAAACCTCCTCAGTGGAAAATAACTAACTTTTTCATTCTGTGAAGCTCAAAAAAATCAGCGCGTCAAATGATTTTTGGCTGGATTCTCGCAATTTTTGTGATATCATAAAGACTATAAGGGGTCGTTCGCCCCTACGCATGACTTTTTATTCAACTAAATTTCCATGCTCAGAGACAATAGAACATCCGTTGGCTTTTCCTATCATCTAATTTTTCCATCTATAAACCTCCTCAGTGGAAAACCACCAACTTTTTTTCATTCTGTGAAGCTCCAAAAAAATCAGCGCGTCAAATGATTTTTGGCTGGATTCTCGCAATTTTTGTGATATCATAAAGACTATAAGGGGTCGTTCGCCCCTACACATGACTTTTTATTCAACTAAATTTCCTTGCTCAGAGACAATAGAACATTCGTTGGTTTTTCCTATCATCTAATTTTTCCATCTATAAACCTCCTCAGTGGAAAATAACTAACTTTTTTTCATTCTGTGAAGCTCAAAAAAATCAGCGTGTCAAATGATTTTTGGCTGCATTCTCGCAATTTTTGTGATATCATAAAGACTATAAGGGGTCGTTCGCCCCTACGCATGACTTTTTATTCAACTAAATTTCCATGCTCAGAGATAATAGAACATCCATTTCGCTGCGCGACCGAATATTCAGGAATTTTCCCCACAAGCAATACCAGAAATATCTTCATCTTCTGTAGCTTCCAATAAACATAAAAACTGGGATTGAAATAAAAAATTTAAAATAGTTGTAAATATCAAAATTAAACAATGCAGACAGTAGAAAAACCAACTACACAAACTCCAGAACAACCTCTAATTATCGCAGGTAAAAAATTTAACTCCCGTCTAATGACAGGTACAGGCAAATATCCCAGCATAGAAAAAATGCAGCAAAGTATAGAAGCTAGTGGATGTGAAATCGTAACTGTAGCAGTACGACGGGTACAAACTCAAGCTCCTGGCCATGAAGGTTTGGCAGAAGCTATAGACTGGACAAAAATCTGGATGTTGCCAAATACCGCAGGTTGTCAAACTGCTGAAGATGCTGTGAGAGTTGCCAGACTCGGACGAGAAATGGCTAAATTATTGGGGCAAGAAGATAATAATTTTGTCAAGTTGGAAGTTATTCCCGATCCTAAGTATTTACTCCCAGACCCTATCGGTACACTACAAGCAGCAGAACAATTAATAAAAGAGGGTTTTGCAGTTTTACCCTATATTAATGCTGACCCACTATTAGCCAAAAGACTTGAAGAAGCTGGTTGTGTCACAGTTATGCCCCTGGGTTCTCCTATAGGTTCTGGCCAGGGAATCCAAAATGCAGCTAATATTCAAATAATCATTGACAATATTAAGGTTCCCGTGGTAGTCGATGCAGGAATCGGTACTCCCAGTGAAGCAACTCAAGCAATGGAAATGGGAGCAGATGCCTTACTAATTAATTCAGCGATCGCTCTAGCTAAAAATCCAGCAGTAATGGCCAAAGCAATGGGAATGGCAACAGAAGCAGGACGTTTGGCTTATTTAGCAGGAAGGATACCCAAAAAAGATTATGCGATCGCCTCTTCACCATTAACTGGAAGGATTAATTCGGCTCAAAGCTAGTAATAATTTCCTATATTCACCAAATTTATGTTAAGCTAGGTAAACATAAAAAAAAGATAAAGGATTTTTAATTATGCCATATACAACAGAAGAAGGTGGACGTCTAAATAATTTTGCTGCAGAGCCAAAAATTTATCAAGCGGACGCTCCAGATCAAAAACAACAAGTTAACTATTTAGTTTTAGGAACTCTAGGAGCTGTATTAGTAGGTAGTTTAGTATTTGTTGCTTTTTCTGTTTCTGCTTAAACTTTAAGTGAAAATTATTTAAAGACTCAACCAGGTTCTTGAATTTTCAAGAGTCTGGTTTTCATTTTAATAAACTAGGAGTCAATTAAATTAACAGTATAGCGTTGTGCGCAGGCAACACCTCCGGAAAGCAACAGCTCCGGAAGGGGGAATAAATTGCCGATAATATAAGACTTTTAGCTATTTGGCCCCTCCTGCAATTTGTAAATATACCAGCGCTCATTGTTATAGCTCCTGCAATAGGGAGGCGATAAGATGCATAATTTTCTTTTCTCTTGGTTAATTCGATATAGCGAAGAACCACGAAGAATGCAGAGTCGCTCCGAAGATCGACCACTTTTTATTCCCTTAAAAAGGGAGGTTTGATACCTGATTTTTTTGGTTAGAAGAGATAAGTATTACAAAAATTCTGATAATTAGGCTTTATTTTTTCAAAATCATGAGTAAAGTCCTTAAAATACTCAAATTATTTGTAACATTATTTTTTCAAATTTGTAAAACTCCCCAGAAAAATTATTCCTTACTGAGCTTTAGGAAGTTGAAAAATTTAGCATCAACGATCATCAAAGTACAGTTATAAAAATCTGTTGATTGAGTAATATTAAATCCGGTAGTATAAGTATTATAGCAATTCCTATGTTTTGAGATACAAAATTCGTTTGTTTGAGGGAATAGAGAATAGTAATTTGGGAAACAAAGGATAGAAAAGAAAAAAAAACAACTCTATCTCACTAATTTTAGAAACACTATATTAAACTGTGAAGGAACAAGAGTCAATATTGCAGGAGCTTTCCATGATTGTAGGATAAAACGGCAATTTGCCTACCAATAATTATAATAAAGGAAACCATATCATTCAGATTCAAGCAGATTTTATCTAAAAAAAAAGACAAGACAGATAATAGAAACCTGGAAAGTTATTGAAAACTTGATAAATTTTGACTTCGCTAAACTCCGAAAAATATTTTTATTGCTTTGATTTATCCATTAATAACTTTTAATCAATAGAAATTTACAATTTCAACCCTATTTATTGCTTTTTTCCTTCATACCTAATAATCTCTGATTTTTGATATTTTATATAGCAATATGATTTGAGTTGTGAGATATTGGAAACTTTATAGGGAACAGGAAACAGGGAACACATAAGAAGACAAAAGCTTATCGTATGAATATAATAATTGCTATATTCTATACTTTTAAGGAAAATCTCAATTATCACAACTGATTCCTAATTGCTATAGTTATAAAATTAATACCAAGTTCATAAGAAGTTGTATAAAATAATAAATTAATCAGAATTGAGTTTAGATCGAAATAAATAAGTGAATAAATTTCATAATTCTGTGCCATCTCACATAACATTGGTATAACACCCAATACCTACTACCTACCACCTAAAACCTACCACCTACCCCCCTAATAAAACTGTGATAGACATTGGGTCCACAACAATTTCTCAATTGAACTGGCAAACCTATCAACGCTTGAAAAAAGCTCTATCATTAAATCTACGTCGCCAAATTTTTATAGCCGTATGCGATAATCAACAGCTAAGAAACAGCCTAGTAGAAAACTTAGAAGTAGATTTAACCAATACTATCGACTACACAGAAAAAACGCCAAATAATAATAAAAATATTTTATTTGTTACTCTCAACTTAAATTTAAGTAATCCTAATCCACTAACTCAAATTAATCAATGGTTTACCGAAAATCCTGAATATCAAAAAACACAAAAATATCAAATATTAGGATTTCAAATTATTGGAGTAGAAAGCTTAACCAAACAACCTTCAACAGTTCAATGGTCATTTATTAGTAATCTCAAAAAAATAGAAACAAATCTATCTACCCTAGAATCCAGTATATTACTTTGGATTAACCGACCTTGGCTCAATACTATCAAACAGTCCGCCCCAGAATTTTGGCATTGGCACACAGGAATATTTGAATTTGAAGGAGACCCCACCCCCATAGCTCCTAGAAAAAATAAATCATCATTACCAAATCAACAAAACTCTCAATCCTTCTTATCTCCAAAAATTAGCCCACCTGCCATCAATACTGTAAGACCATTAATGGCATTAGAACAAAAGTCTTACACTACTATTGATGTTGAATCAAAAAATCTGACAGTTCATCTTCTCCCCCCCGCTCCACAAAAATTACCAGAATTGTCCATTGGCATTGACCAAGAACGGCAGAATATGCTACTGCCAAAGTGGGAATTAGTTGAACTAGCAAATTTAGTATGGTCAGAAATTTCTAGAAAGTCTGGTGAAGAAAAAACATCCCTAGAAAAACAACAGTTTCAAATTCTCAAACAGATTCAAGATTTAAACAAGTCCAAATATCCATCTCCAGAACTAACCATAGCTTATCAAGCTTTAGGGGACTTTCATCGCGATCGCGTCTTAGGAGGAGAAATATCAGAACAAAGTCTAATTATTGCCATTCGTGCTTATGAAATGGTAATTGACTGGACATTTCAAGATGCAGAAAATATGAACCAATTTTCTTCATCCCAAATTCCTGTTCTTGACATTTTTAACGATCTTGCCACACTTTACTGGATGTTATCTCGTCAAATCAAATCTAGTAAATCTGATTCATTAATTTATTTAGAGCGAAGCATTATTTTATATCAAATGGCTATAGGCGAGATTAACCCATCTCAGGAAGAGACTTATGCCAGATTACAAAAAAACTTAGGTCTAGCTTACGGAGATTTAGCTAATTATCAGGAAGCAGAAAATAATTGGGAAAAATCAGTTATGGCCTATCAAGAAGCAATCTTGTACTTAGATGCAGTGACTAATACTCAAGATTATGCTTCGACCTTAAATAATTTAGGTGCAGCTTATTGGAATTTGGCTCAACATACTCAAGCAGTTGCCCATTTGCAAGGAGCAATTTCAGCTTATACTGAAGCTATTGATTACTTTACACCAGAAATTGAACCTCTCAACTATGCTATGATTCAAAATAACTTGGGTATAGCTTATTGGAATTTAGCTCAATTTCAGCAAGACTCATCAGAAACCTTGATTTTAAAAGCTGTAGATGCTTATTTAGAAGCCTTAAAATATCGAACTCCAGAAATTGCTCCTCTTGCTTGTGCTGCAACAAAAAATAACTTAGGTACTACTTATTGGCATTTAGCCAAACAATTTGAGAAACCTCAAATACGGAATCAACTTTTTGATCGAGCGATCGCTGCTTATTCTCAAGCTATTAACATAGCTCAACATTTTTCTCCTTCTCAGCTTACTTTTGATTTACTGGCCACTTATAATAATATTGGACTTGCTTATTATCAAATAGTTATAGAAGGCAATATTCAATCAGACAAAGACAGTCAAATGAGTAATTTAGAATCAGCTTTGGATTATCACTTACTGGCTTATACTGGCGAGCAACGAACTAATATTAATAATGAAGCAGTACAAGGAAAAGAAACTACTGTGAATTATATCGTCAGGACTATCCGTACATTTTACAATAAGTATGGAATACAAGGGCAAAATGTAGCTCTTACCAAGATTCCTAGGGATTTGTTACCTAAAATTTTAACTATGTTGTAATCAAAAATACAAGAAATATAGGTTATAGTATTATAGCTGTTGAGGGATGAAATCTACAAATTAGTCGGTTGTTGTCATAACTCAGACTAAGAATTAGTTTTAGTAATTTACTGTTGCTATGATATAATAACTTAGGTATGTTTAGTTGTAATTATAATTATCAGTTGTAGGCATAAGTACTGTACTTGTGCTATTACTATAGTTAGTTAATAGTGAGGTATTAACCAAATTTCAACTTCTCAAAAATATATCTAAAAAAATTGTCTCAAGAAAAAATTTTAAACTTTAGTTCTTGATTAAATTAAATAAATGACTACAATAAATTAATTTAGGCTTTAACCGATAGTTTAGGTTTAGTCATAAGCAATCATAAAAACCATGCTTGAGTTTGAAAAGAAAACAACTTTTCCACTTTGTTTTCAGAATATTGCTAATTCTTAATTGAGGAAAGCAATTCAGTTATATCGTACTTAGTTTATCCTGATATTTATGTCATGGCCCCTGTAAAGATCCTTGCGGTTGATGACGATCCAGCCATCCGAACTTTAATTCATAGGTATTTGAGCCAACAAAACTATCAAGTAGAGTCTGCTGGAGATGGTAAAACAGCTCTAGAATTATTCAATAAATTTTCACCAGACTTAGTAGTGTTAGATGTAAACTTGCCTGATACAACAGGCTTTCAACTTTGCAAAAAAATGCAAAGTAATACAAATGTATATGTACTAATGTTAACCAGTCTTGCAGATGAGGATAGTAAATTACACGGTTTTAAAGAGGGTGCAGATGATTACATCACAAAACCTTTTGGTTTAGTAGAATTAGGCGCTCGTGTCGGAGCGATATTAAAACGTCAGAGGTTAGTTTCCAGCTCACAACCAGAAGGTATCCAATTAGGAAATCTAACAATTGACCCTCAGAGTAGAGAGGTTAAAGTTAATGGAGAATTAATTGCTTTGACCGCCTTGGAATTTGATATATTACACTGCCTAGCAGGTAAACCTGGCCGTGCTTGGAAGCGCTCTGATTTAATCCAAGAAGTCTGGGATTATGAATACATGGGAGATGAGCGAGTCGTTGACGTGCATATTGGCCAAATACGCAAAAAGCTAGAGAATAATGATAACAATCCTCCAAAGATCAAAACGGTTAGAGGTATTGGCTATAAGCTTGATGCTTGATTGAGATAATCATAGACAAATTAAGCTCAGGAAAAAGCTCAATTTGAACAGATAATATTACCAAGAAAAGTTAGGTTAATTGAGAATTTTGTAAGGGTTAACGGCCGTTAACCCCTACCATGATTGTTGATTATAGGTAAGTCCCGATTAAATATCAACGCAAAACATAAGTTTTTCAAACTTACCTTCATCTGCTTACCATTACATTTCAGTAACGCCTATTTTTTCTTCTGATATGATGTCCGCTTAATTAGGGCTTGCTGAATAAATCTCAAAGCATTTACAGGTAAAGGTTTTAGACTTTTTAGAACTAAAAAAAATGCAACTTTTTAACCCACACTCCGCACCACAAAATGTAGCAACCGAAGAAGGAGTCAGGAGAAAGGAGACAGAATTTTAGAAGAAAATCATAGCTGCCGTGATTGAGTAATCAAATATAGCAAGTATTTATGCGTAAATTTTTTACTCGGAAGATTGATCGACGAAAAAAGTAATTAATATGATTTGCATAGTATAAATACCTACCAAGCTACGGATTTATATACTACTTTTAATGAGACAAATTGAAGTGCGGAATGTGGGTTTTAAGCTCGATCGACCAAAAAGTTAAGATTTTGGGATACTACTGTGGCGTTGGTGAAGCGCGGGTATGATACTAATCTTAATTACTTAGGAGTCAGGAGGGAAGAAAGAAGAAGAAACCCCGAGTATAAGGAGAAAGTTTTTTGGTCGGGTAAAGGTCACGGAGTTTTATCGCGCTCTTATCCGGACAGATATAGTCATTATGAATAAGACTGGAACACTTTTTTAGCTGAAAATCTTTCAAGGCAAGAAACCCTTGTCTCAATCTTAACTGGAATGAAAATATCATACCTCTTTTCACCAACGCCACTACTGCAAAAAAAATCAAATGATAAATATATCCGACTACCTCCTCTCCTTCTAACTTCTAACTCCTCTCCTTCTAACTTCTAACTTCTAACTTCTAACTTCTAACTTCTAACTTCTAACTTCTAACTTCTAACTTCTAACTTCTAACTTTTGACTTTTGACTTTTAACTTTTGACTTGTAAACCTTGATAAATCTCAGTAGCGACTTCTGTGCCGCTGCGAACACAATCTCCCAAAGCTATACCACCAGTATAATTACTGCACAGATATAGACCAGGCAGAGACTTTAAGCCATTATTAATCCGCTCTAACCTAGAATTATGGCCTAAATTATATTGAGGAATAGCACGAGACCATAAATGCACCGCGAGAACTTTTGGTTGTTCAGCATCCTCTTTTAACAGAGTTTGACAAAGGTCTTGATGTACCTGTTGCACTATTGCTTCACTATCTAAGTTCGCAATTTCCGGGTCTGTTGCACCCCCAATAAAATTAGTAAAAATTTGCCATCCTGGAGGTGTCCTACCAGAAAATAAAGTAGAAGACCAAATACTACCAAGAGTCCGAATACCTTGACCTCTAGGAATCAAATTACCAAAACCGTCTATCTTAACCTTGATAGAAGTATCAGGATATGCCAAAACTACACAGGCAACAGAAGGATAATAAAATTCATCAAATACAGAAGCAATTTCAGGTTGCAAAGTTTTGAATAACTCTGCACAAACACGAGCGGGAGTAGAAAGGGAAATAGTACGAGTTTCTACTTGCTCAGTACCATTGGGAGTAGAAAATTCTGCTATATAAGTTTGTTGCTCAGTCTGACTAATACCAGTAAGATGCCAATTTAACTTAACAGCTTCTCCTAAAGAAGAGGCGATCGCTTTTGGTAATGCCTCCAAACCACCTCGAAAAGAACCCAATTCTCCAGTTTTAGTCTTAGGAATATTAGGGTCTGGAGCAACCTTGAACTTACGATTTTTTTTAGCAGACAGCAAAGCACCAGCTACAAGTCCACCACCTAAGTCAGCCATTCTAGCCACTTTAGCAAAAGCAGCAGTAGCACTAAGTTGACTAGGGTCTCCTGCATAAACACCAGAAACGAAAGGTTCAACCAGTCGCTGCATTACTTCAGGACCAAGATGTCTCTGGAAAAATTGAGATACAGTTTCTTCTCCCCCTTGCTCTGAGAGATCGCCAATAGCAGGCGATACAAAACCCAAAGCACCAACCAAGGCGCGTAGCTTACCACCATCACTCAGTAACTTAGACTGTAGCATAGCTGTTGGACTCATAGGCACTGGTAATAATTGACCATTCCAGTAAACATAGCGAGGCAGTTTGCGATCGGCAAAAACTAGCTCCTGCTTTAGGCCAACATCTACAGCCAACTTTAACAATTCCGGTGTGGGAGAAAAACTATTTGGCCCTTCTTCCCAAAGAAAGTCTCCTAAAGAAACTGTTGTGATATTTCCCCCCACTCGATTTTGGCTTTCAGCAACTAAAATCTTTAATGGGGAATTATTACCTAATTTTGTCAGTGTATGGGCTAAACTTAGCCCACTAATACCAGCGCCAACAACTAAGACATCTAAAACTTCAGTCATTTTTTCCTAAAAATTTAGCTAAATCTTCGAGAAGCCTTGCGCCATAATCTCTGATTTGGCGCGAGATGAATCGGCGGTAAATTAATGGGGTGAGTAGGCCCCATTAATCTACAAATATTGCTTTTTGCTCAAGACTCAAAAGTTGATGTTATCATAAATAACCATCGAACTAATGTTGATAGTAATGCGGACGGCTTATCAGTACAAATTAAAGCCTAATAAAGAACAAGTGTCTACCATAGAACTATGGCTGGACTTGTTGCGTCGGCAGTACAACTATCGGTTAGGTGAGCGGTTGCGTCAATAAATATAAAAAATAGGGAGGTGGGGCATCCCGTCCTTAAAGCACGCCCTTGTCCGATGCAGTGGCAGGACTGCGAAACGAGAAGCCCACACTATAGCGTCAGCTTAGTGTGGGAGTATGTCACTATGAGCAGCAAAGATAGGTTCAATATCTGTACCACTAAATGCTTTATACATGATGTTGGAAGAGAGTTTCTAGGTAAACTCTAGCAGCTTGCCGATAACAAAGAGATGTTTCTGGTGTACCGCTATCTCCATTTTGTAACAAGAATAGTGACAAAGCTGCTGAAAATACACGGTCTTGATCCCAGTCAGGGTGAGTTTCTAAGTAGGTTTTAAGAGATTCATGAAGTGTTTCAGGAATTTCGGCCAAAATACTAACGCTTAAGTTCATGTTTAAGTAAGATTCTCTGTATATTTTTTCTTCTTCATAGTCCCTAGTTGTGGCCACAAACCACTGACTTTGAACTACCAATGTCGCACTATTGTGTACTAAGGGGGGGTATGGTTGTCAATGTAGAGAAATGTTACAGCAGGCTTTCAACAAATAAAAGATTTACGAAATAATCAGTGTTTCAGGGTACTTTTTGTAATAAAACTTTATAAAAACTGGCTAATATGAAGCTGTTTACTACCCGCTTAATAAAATCCCCAATTCATTTGCAAGAGTATGATCATGTCGTTGAAGTCTGTGGAAAACCCTGTTTAATTTGTGGAAAACATTGAACTTGCTTGTGGAAATGCTGTGGAATCTATGTGGAAAATTATGACAAAAAATAAGAATTCTGAACTCTTGACTAAGATCAAATTTTAAAGGTCAAAAGTCATATAGCGCTACGCGCAAGGCAATAGGCAACAGGCAACAGGCAACAGGCAACAGGCAACAGGGGAATACAAAAGGTCTTCAGCTTCTATTCATGTCAAACACTTAATGCGTAGCGCTATATAGCCAGTTTTTCCCTTTTGGCCTCTGCTATAGCAGAAGGAAGAAGGAAGAATTTGGCGTTGTCTGAGTTTTAAGCTTTTGAGATTTCAAATACAATAGACCTCTTGCAAAAGTGTTAATTAAATCAATTCAAGACTATGAAATAAAAAATTTCATCTCCCTATTCCCTATTACCAAATAATTAAGGTTTAAAGCCTCTCTTTTAAAGGAGAGGTAATTATTAATTATTAATTATTAATTGTTAATTATTGAACTATTCCCTGACTTTTGCAAGAAGTATAGCAATCAGGAATTAGATGTGATAATTGAGGTGTTCCTTTAAAGTATAGAATATAGCAGTTATCTTATTCATATATATTCGTTTCTTCCCTATTCCCTATTCCCTATTCCCTATTCCCTAAAACAAAATTCTCCAATATCTCACAACTAAAATCATATTGCTATATTTTGAGAGTGCCATTTTTCTGCTTTGAGATGAATGTTTTCTAATTCTTCAGAATCCATTTTATCCAAGTTAGCCAAAACAAAGTTCATACGACCCTGGGATTTAAGTTTATCCCGATGTCTGGCCATAAAATCCCAATAGAAATAATTAAATGGACAAGCTGGTGAATTATTACCTTTGTCTTTTGGGTTTAATACCCCGCTATCTACATGGTTTTTATAATTGGTTGGGGTTTGAGTCCCCATCAACTTTTTCCTTCTTCCTTCTTCCTTCTTCCTTCTTCCTTCTTCAACCTTGCCTTGAGGTGATGTAACTCGAACTTTCCAGTTATAAACACAGTCTTTACAATAATCGCTCATTTTGTTGATGTAATTTGCAGAAGCAGCATAAGGTTTTGATGCCAGAATACCTCCATCAGCAAATAATCCCATTCCTAGAACATTAGTTTGCATGACCCAATCATAAGCATCAATAAATACTGCATGAAACCAATTTTCTATCTCTTGAGGAGAAATACCAGAAATTAAAGCAAAATTACTCAATACCATTAAACGCTGAATATGATGAGCATAACCTGTATTTTGTACTTGAGTTAGAACTTGATGTAAACAATTCATATCTGTTTTATTAGCATCCCAGAAAAACTCTGGAAGTGGTTGATTATGGTTAAACCAATTAGACTGAGAATATTCATCATCCATGAGAAGATAAACACCCCGCATATATTCTCGCCAACCTAAAATTTGCCGAATAAAACCTTCCACACTATTTAGTTTTAATTGTTGATTGTGATAAGCTAACTCTACTTTTTTAATTACTTCTAAAGGATGTAGCAAACCAAGATTAATATAGGGAGAAAGTAGAGAATGCCATAAGGTTTCTTCCCCCGTTACCATAGCATCTTGATAATCACCAAAATTAGGTAAGCTATATTGAATAAAATTGTCTAGTACTTGCAGTGCTTGTTGACGAGTTACCGCCCAACGAAAAGGCTCTATTTCTCCATATTTAGTAAAGTTCAAATCTTTAACTTCATTAATAACTTCTCTAGTAATTTCATCTGGTTTAAACCATAAAACTTCTGGTGTATTTAATTCTCCTTTGGGATATTTGCGGTTTTCTTTGTCAAAATTCCATTTTTCTCCTACGGGTTTATTTTGATTCATTAAAATTTTAAAACGTTTACGTCCTTCTCGATAAAAATCTTCCATTAATAAGCGTTTTCTCTTTTTAGCCCATGCTTGAAATTCTGTTTCATGCCAAATAAACAAATTATTAGGAATTATTTTAATATCGCAGGGGATTTGGAGATTTTTAATGACTTCAAGAAAAGGTTTATCATTGGGTTTCATTACCCGTATTTCAGTAATTTGATTAGTTTCGATCCAGTGTTTAAGTGGTGTTTCAAAATCTGTGGATTTTGTGTGTGTAACTTGCCAACCTGCTTGACGCAACTCAACAACAAAATGACGCATAGCTGACCAAATTAATACCAATTTTTGCTGATGGTATGGTCGAACTTGGATATATTCTAAGGATTCAATAATAATTACAAAAATGTTATCTTTTTCAGTACAACTTTGAATAGCTGCTTGATTAATATTGATTTGGTCTCCTAAGACCCATATTCCTATATTCATAAGTATATTTTGTTGAGTTTGAAATTTTTAGAGATGTTTTTCAGGGTATTTAAAGATGATGAGCATTAACTACAATTATTGAATAATTTATCAAAATACTTGTGGCGGTATATAAATTTTTAATGAGGGATTTCAAGTTAACAAAAATCATGTGCGCCAGAGAATTAAGATTAATTATCAAAAAGCAGTTATACAAAAAGTAAATTAAAAGTTTATCTCTAGAGGTAGCCGATTTAATCTGGTTTGCTATCTACTTATCTCATTGTTGATTTTTCTTTTATTCTTCATTATTTACTTCTTAGTTTTACTATTTTGGTATTGTTTTTTTATTGGTATAATATGGCAGCCACCAAAGAGATATTTTATAATGAGTAGAATTACATATAAAAAAAAATCTATGAACAATATCTAGCATATATAACTTGAAATGTAAGTAGTTAGTAAGCATTCAGCTATTAGTATTTCCTAGGTCATGCTGCGCAAACAGCATTCAGCTTTTGAACATATTAAAATAATAACTTAGGTTAGGTTATAGCCAATTTTATTAATTAATTTTAATTATCCTTGGTGGATAATTATCCTCTAGTATGATAATGAGTTAATAACAAATAGCTGATAGCTGAAGTCCGCAGTTCCGACCATAGGAGGCTGGCTGACTGCTGTTTGCGCAGCATTCCGAAGGAAATGCTTACAGTAGTTATGCGATGAAAGTAAATTTGTATTAATGGGATAATATCAAAGGTTTTTGAGTTTAGCACTTTATATTGTCTAGGCAATATTATCAAATGCGGTATACCATGGAAGAGTCAATATATAAAAAACTAAAATCAAATTCACTGAAGTCTGATAAGTTCCATATTCATAGATAATAATTATAGTTTTCGGAGATCCTCAGAAGTAAAAACACAAATAATTGTCAAAATTGCTGCAAGTTCCAGCTTGAGTAAAACATCCTATGATTAAGCAAGTTCAATCCTCCTTCCGTAGGATTCTGCTGTCGCGAATTTTACTAATTACTGTACCAGTATTAATACTGGGGCAGTATGTTATCTACAGAAAAGCACGTTCTACACTCCTAGACACTGCTCGTCAAAATCTGAAAGAAAGCGCAGACAGAAAGGCCGAAGATATTCAACTTTGGGCTAAATCTTTAGAATCTAATCTAATTAATGCTAGCGAAAGTTATGCATTTCAATCTGGTCAAACTGAAGAGTATCAAAAATATGTTGAGAAGTTATACCAAATGTTACCGACTCAGGTAAGATGCGTTCAATTGAGTAACTTACAAACTGCTGAGATTATAGCTAATACTTGTGATGATAAGTCAATAAATTCTCCATCACTAAATATATGGCCTCCGCAGCAGAGACAGCTAGTTAGAGATATGTCTAATGTGGAGATAAGTTATATATGGCCAGAACAGTTAAACTCAGATAGTTTCTCAAGTGATAATACGGTTAATCAGAAAAAACAAGTCAGCTTAGGTTTAAGTGTACCAGTATATGTTGCTGAAGGTAGTGAAAGACAATTGCGCTATGCCTTAAGCATTAAGTCAGATTTACCAATGCAAACAAATCGGAGAAGAGGTTCACTGACAGGTTCAACTGTAGTAATTGATTATAAAGGTACAATTTTAGCTAGTCCAGATCCTGATAGAGTAGGGCGTAATATTTCTGATGGACCAGATGCAGAAAGGTTAAAACATATTATCAGAAATGCACAGGAAGGCAGAAAAGATTTTGCCCACATATTCTCTTTTGAAGAAATAGATATTTCAAAAAAGGGTAAGAGTAGTCCTGTGAGAGAATTTATTGATGAATTTAAAAAGATATTGCCTGAATTATTGGGGCTCAAATTATCAGCAGATGATGAATTTTTAGTAGGATATGCACCTACTTCTAGTCCTGTAAACCGTGATGATGATAAAAAGTGGATTGTTTTAGCTATTACACCTATAGACTTTGCTTTATCCGGTCTTAGAGAAGTTCAAAAAGTTCTAATTATTATGATTTTTGGTTTAGTTGCTGCTAGTGTTATAGCAACTATTTATTTGGCTCGCGATTTAGCTCGTCCTTTGGAAAAACTTAGAGATTATGCTCTTGCTGTCAATGATTTGGACTCTCCCAATAAAGTACCTAAAACTATAATAATTCGTGAATTTAATCAATTGGCAGTTGCATTGGAGAGTATGGTATACAGGCTAAAAAGGTGGGCAGATCAATTAGAAGTTACTTCTAAAGAAGCTCAAGTTGCTAACCAGTTAAAAAGCGAATTTTTGGCTAATATTTCCCATGAATTAAGAACTCCGCTCAATGGAATTATTGGCTCTATTCAATTGATTTCTGATGGACTTTGTGACACGAAAGAAGAAGAAATGGAGTTTTTGAAACACGCTAATGATTCTGCCATTTATTTACTAGGAATTATTGATGATATCCTAGATATTCGTAGAATTGATTCAGGAACTTTATCTATCTATTTAAAAGATGTCGACCTTGGCAAATTATTACATGAAACAATAGATTCATTTAGGCAAGATATTGCACAAAAATCTTTATTATTGAAACTAAATATTCCTGAAAAACTAATAATTGTTAAAGCTGACAAAGAAAAGTTGAAGCAAGTGTTTGAAAATGTGATAGGTAATGCAATTAAGTTTACGGAAAAAGGCAGTATTAATATTTATATTAGCCAAGAAAACAATTACTCAAATTTTGCTGAAAATACAAATAATTTATCTGATAATTATGGAGGAAAAGACGATCAGGTTTTAGTTAAGATTGAAGATACAGGAATTGGTATTAGTCCAGAACAACAAGATAAACTATTTCAGCCTTTTGTGATGGTAGATGGTACAAAAACTCGTAAGTTTGGAGGAAATGGATTAGGATTAGCTATTTCTCGCGGTCTGATGGAAATGATGAATGGCAGTATTCATCTCTATAGTGAGGGAGTAGACCGAGGAACTACAGTTGATATTATGATGCCAATCAAGGCAAAACAAGCTATTAACTCACATTCCGCACCACAAAATGTAGTATAGAAGAAGGAGTCAGGAATCAGGAGTCAGGAGTCAGAATAATTATACCATTTCTCAAAAACTTTTCTACATTTTGTTGAGCAGGGGACCCACCCCTAACCCCTCCCAGGATGGGAAGTAGGGGAGTGGGGGAGTAGGGGAGTGGGGGAGTGGAGGAGAATTCATTAATTGATAATTGATAATTACCTCTGGTTAAAACCGCTACGGAATTGAATATAAGGAAATATTATTTTTTCTCTTGGTCGATTGGATATGGCGAGGAGACCCGCTCTTATCAGAGCCGCTCCGAATTGCGCCATCCCACCCTTCGGGAAGCTACGTAACGACAGCTTTTTTCCCCTTATATCATGATATAACTGGGCTATTTTTAGCAAAAAGGTGATTCTACCTGTTTTGATTAATTAATAACTGAAGTCTTACCCAAGTATAGCGTTACTTTTAGGAATTGGTATTACAGAGGATGTAGTTGGAAGAATTGTCCCTTAATTTTTCTGCCCAACTCTTGCACAAAATTCTAGTTTTTTGAGCTTTCTTAATCGAAAAGCTGGCACTTTTTTTTAACATAATTGGAGAGTTGCTCACCCATCCCCGTTACAAAAATAACTTCTGACTTCTGACTTCTGACTTCTGACTTCGTCAATGAACTGGTATTACTTTTCCTCCTTGCTCAAGAGAATCATTTAAAGCACATAAGATTCCCACTAATTCAGCACCCACCCAACCAGAAGAAATTTGTGAAGCAGTATTCTGACGAATACAATTTAAAAATTCATTGCATACTTGACCTAAAGGTTCAGCTTTAGCGATCGCTAGAACTTCCCGACTGACATCTACTGCTTTCCAGCGATTATTTTGTTCTTCTAAATGACCATGCTGAATAACTAAAGGTGCATCTGCTGACATTTCATCAAAAATCAATGTTCCTTGAGTACCTACTACTCCTAAACGACGTTGTTTATCAGGATTGAGCCAACATAAATGTAAAAAAGCTTGAAAACCACTAGGATAAGTTAGTTTAGCCATCACTAAATCTGATTGTGGGGGTTGTTGAGGTAGCCAAACCGTACCATTTGCTTGTACCTCCACAGGTTTTTGATTGAGCCAACTGTTCAAAATACAGATATCGTGAATTGCTAAATCCCAGAGAGCATCTACATCTGGACGTACAGGTTCAATATGAGTGCGTGTAGCATACCCATAGCGTAACTCTCCTAATTTACCTTCTGCTACAATAGTTTGACCACTTTGGACAACTGGATTAAATAAATAAGTATGATCGATAAAAAGTTGACGTTGTTGTTGTTCGGCTAATTTGCATAATTCCACTGACTCTGAATATTCAAGAGTCAAAGGTTTTTCCGAAAGAACATGATAACCTTTTTTCAGAGCAGCACTAATAATTTCGTAGTGGGTAGAAGCAGGAGTAGCGATCGCCACTGCTTCTATTCCTGGTAACTCTAAAGCTTTTGTCCAATCTTCTAGTAATACGATATCTTGGTCCAATTGCAAGCGCTTTTGAACTGCTTGTAACTGTTCTAGGTTAGGGTCTACTATGGCGACAACACGAGATTGAGGATGATTGAAGAAGTTACGAATTAGGTGAGTTCCCCAACGACCTGCACCAAATATAGCAATTCCTATTTCCATTAGTTTTGATGTAAAAATATAGGTGATTTGATCGGAGTTTTTTCACCCTATCATATTGAGGCTAATATGGCAATTATAGCAGGGAACAGGGAACAGGGAACAGGGAACAGGGAACAGGGAACAGGGAACAGGGAACAGGGAACAGGGAACAGGGAACAGGGAACAGGGAATAGATTTTCACGGTAAAGAAGGTACGAAAAATGATTTTTCAGTGACTTTTACAAGTCTAGCTTATCTTAAATAAAGAGCAAGTTTATTTTCTGGAGATGTCTAATTAACAGGTTATATAGCAGTCGCCACTACAGTTAGGACATCGGGTAATATTATGATGATTCATAACGCGAGCAAGATGCTCGCACTAATTGTCAAACACCAACTTGGCCGTTGCTATATTGTCTCTGCTAGAGTAGCGCGCTTAGGTGGACTGAATATACTCATCCCTTTGTTAAAAACCTATCTCTGTAAGCACTCCCCCACTCCCCTACTCCCCTACTCCCTACTCCCTACTCCCTACTCCCTACTCCCTACTCCCTAATGAATAACCCGTCCCTCTTTAAAAATAGTCTGTTTACTAGAATGAGTAGTCAAACGGTCTAATAAAGTTGCACTTGCCTCATTCAAACCAATTAAATGTACCTTAATACCCCGTCTGCGAAAACGTAGTACAACCTTATCTACTGCATCGACAGCAGATTGATCCCATAAATGAGCATGAGTTAGGTCAATAGTCACAGACTCTATATGTTCCCGAAAATCAAAGGTGTTGAGAAAATTTTCCACAGAAACAAAAAATATTTGACCATTAACACTGTAAATACGCTCAACACCATTTTCTTTTAAATAAGAGTCAACGAAAATCAGCGCAGCAATTTTACGACTGAAGAAAATTGCACTCAAAGCCACCCCAACAACTACTCCAATAGCTAAGTTATGAGTCAAAACAGTCATAAACACAGTTGTCATCATCACCGCTGTTTCACTCTTGGGAACTCGACGAAGATTTTGAATGGAGGCCCAGTGAAAGGTACTGATAGAGACCATAATCATCACTGCAACCAAAGCTGCCATGGGAATACGCGCCACCCAATCATTCAGCAGAATAATACAAACAAACAGAAAAATGCCTGCACTCAGAGACGAGAGTCGCGTCCTTCCACCAGACCCAACATTAATCATAGACTGACCGATCATCGCACATCCAGCCATTCCACCAAAACATCCGGCGACAATATTAGCAATTCCTTGTCCTACTGCTTCCTGATTTTTATCGCTAGAAGTATCGGTGAAGTCATCAATAACATTAGCTGTTAAGAATGATTCTAGTAACCCCACTAAAGAAAGTGCCAAAGCATAAGGCAGAATAATATCAAGGGTTTCAAAGTTTAGCGGTACTATTGGTAGAGTAAAACTGGGTAGAGTATCGGGTAATGTTCCCATGTCTCCTACAGTGGGTATGTCTAATCCCGTAGTTAGTGCGAACCCAGTGATGACAACAATAGCAACTAAAGGAGAAGGTATTGCTTTAGTGATGCGAGGCAACCCGTAAATAATGCCTAATCCTGCTGCTACCATTATATAAACCCAGATAGAAGCATCTTCAAACTGAGTTAGTTGAGCATCAAAAATTAATATTGCCAGAGCATTGACAAATCCTAGCATGACTGCTCTAGGAACAAATCTCATTTGATTTCCTAACTTAATCCATCCTAGAAAAATTTGCAGGATACCTGTGAGAATAGTGGTTGCAAATAGATAATTTAAACCATAATCTTTAACTAAGCTTGTCATCAGTAATGCCATAGCTCCGGTTGCTGCGGAAATCATTCCCGGTCGCCCACCTAAAAAAGCTGTCACAATAGCAATACAAAATGAGGCATACAACCCTACTTTCGGATCGACACCAGCAATAATAGAAAAACCAATGGCTTCAGGAATTAAGGCTAAAGCCACTACAGCGCCTGCTAATAAATCTTTTTGGACATTGGAAAACCAGGCTTGTTTAGTTAATATATCTTTCATTTTCCCCATTTCTAGCACAATAATAGTTAATACTTTTCCCTGGAAGTCATACCGTTTCACGGAATTCAAAAGTCAAAAGCGAGTGCATAATTCTGAGGTCCCCTCAGAATGTAAGACGCACTCAAGACAGTCAAAAGTCAAAAGTCAAAAGTCAGATTTTATAGTTCAACACTTTGATTCTTCAGTAATTTCAGTAAATTATTCGACATCTAAAGTTTGAAACTATTTGTAACATTCTTTTTTCAAATTGGTATCAGAGGCACATTTTGCTCCGCGAAGAGTCTACAGTTAGGCGTGGTATCTTAACATGATTCATCATATCCCTAAGTAAATTAGGTAAAGTAATCAAATTAGACAGATTTATAGGGAAATATTTGCTATTAATGAGTTTTCTAATGTGGCAATGATATTAACTTTCATCTTGTTATAGCGAGGGAATATTATTTACCAATACATTCTCTTTTCTACCCCATCTTCAACAACATGGGCACAAGTTAGAAAATCAGTATAATTTTTCTCCCGATAAAAAGGAAACCCAGTAGCAATAACATTTGCTTTATTTGTCAATAGTAATGGTAATTAAAGACTTATGAAAAATATCAAATTATATACCATCTGTAGGGGTAAACGGCCGTTTGCTTCGCATAACTATCGTTAACGCCCCTACCACTCTCCCACTCAAGAAAATATAGAAAAGTTTTTGATATTTGGTATTATTCATTCTCTGACTTTTTCGGTTTCAGGACTAATTTCAAAGTTAAATTTGTACCAGCTTTTCCTTTTGGAATATATAGATTACCTCCCCCTTCAAAGTTAAGGTCAACTTCCACCTCAGCTTGTTCAATTTCCATATCTTTATTAATTTCTTGCCAAGTCTCAGTAATTGGACGACTAATATTTATTAATATAGGTTTAACTTTAGCAAAACTAGATTTAACTTGTTTAATAGCGTTAGTAGAAATTGGTTTAGCTTCATTGTCTGGAACTTCTGCTTCAACTAAAATCCCATCTTCTAGTTTAATTAATCTGGTGGCCATATATGTTTATTGCTAGATTTAATTGCTATTCTATTGTAAGCATTCAGCCGTCAGCCAGCCTCCTATCGGAGGAACTGCGTTATCAGCTATCAGCTATTGCTTTTAATTTAGGATAAAAGCTTTATTAATTTTCTTACTACAAAAATTGGCTCCCTTGCCTTTAAAGTCAGTTGTTAATTTAAACACTGTCCTTAAAGGAGAGAGTCTTGTTGCTGATAGCTAACAGCTAATAGTTGTTTGCGCAGCATTCCGTAGGAAATGCTTACATTCTATTCAAGCACATTTTAGTGATTTTCAGAATAATACCGATTTAAAAAATAATTTTATTAATAATAAGGGCAATGAAAAGAATCTACAGAAAATGTTCTTTTAACTAAAAAGATAAATTACGACCTAAAAAATTGGATCAAAGCTATTCATTATGACTCCTGACTCCTAATAAATAGCCTAGCTATTTGTAGCAAACAGTTGTAAAAAAAGCTGATTGCTGAACTGCTGAATGCTTTAATTTAGTGATTCTAGTGTTGTTTTCAGGGTGTGCCAGCTTAGTAAAACACATTTAATTCTGATGGGAAATTGGGCAACTCCTTGAAAGATATTTAGTTTTGGTAAATTATCGGAAAGACTAATTTCTCCTTTGAGCATTTGACGAAATTTTTCTGTAATTTCTAAAGCTTCTTCTCTAGTTTTTCCTAACAATATTTCTGCCATTAAGTCTGCAGAAGCAATAGTTAAGGCACAACCTTTTCCTTGAAATTTTATATCTTCTATAATTTGCTTTGTTTGACTAAATTTTATTGTCAGTTCAATGCGGTCGCCACATGAAGGGTTATCTCCTATTTGATAGCGGTCTATAGGGTTGGTTTTTCCTTGATTTTTTGGATATTTAGCGCGTTCAAGAATTGTTTGATGTTGAAGGTTACGAAGATGGTTTTGAGTATTCATAGGTGGTAGGTTTTAGGTGTTAGGTTTTAGCTTTTAGGTATTATATCAACCGTGAAAAAAGAATGCTTTTGTGAGGTTAAACTTCAATTATTAAGTAATTATAGCAGTCGCCACTATAGTTAGAAAATCGGGTAATTACAGCATATTTCAGTCAAATGATGTACAAGGTAAATGGTGAAAATCTTGTAGTGCTGGCATCTTGCCCGCGATGGGTGTACTTCATAAAGTCGCAAAGTGCTGTATGATGATTTATGACGCGAGCAAGATGCTCGCACTAATTGTCATATCAAATCCGGTAGCATCGGTGTAATTAAAGGGTGGGGAGTGTGGGGAGGGTGGGGAGATGGGGAGGTAGGGAGATGGAGAGATGGGGTTAGGGGTAGATCAAGAAATATTTGGTAATTGTTGAAGATAGAACATTTTTTTATACCGAATTAAACGGATTTGATATCAAACACCAACCTGGCAGTTGCTATAACACAGATGCAATGACATTTTTGATTATTAGCCAGTAGCATATTAATTATTCTATTAATTATTCTTATCTCCCACACTCCCTACTCCCCTACTCCCCCACTCCCCCACTCCCCACTCCCCTACTCCCTACTCCCTACTCCCTTGTTAGAGATTCATAATCAGTAAAAGTATCAATATCTATTTCTCCTCTAGGAAAATTAACTGTTGCTACTTGGCGAGCATATTTATTAATTATTTGTTTCGCACCTTTATCTGTTTTTAAGTTGAGCATTTCTGGAAAAAGACTAGAACTAAATAAAGCTGGAACTCCTAAAACTCCAGTATATTCAGAAGCAACTATTGGATTTGATTTTAAATAATAAATATCAATCATTTTCTGGATTAAATGAGTAGATAAAAAAGGCTGGTCGCAAACCATTATTATTACTGCTTCTATAATTTATTGAGTAGTTTGCAAAGTATTAATACCAGCTCTGATTGAAGTATTCATGCCTTCCTGCCAATCATAATTTTCTACAATTTTTACTGGTAAATTACTAATTTCAGGAAGTATTAGATTGCCATAAGCACCAAGCACTACAATAATTGGTGAACAACCAGAATTAACAGCAATTTCAACAGTATTGAAAATCAAACTATTCCCTTTGTAAATCAACAATTGTTTGGGCTGACCTAAACGGGTTGATGCACCAGCAGCTAAAATTATAATTCCGATAGATTTATTCATTATTTTGACTATGAATTGGTAGGTTACGGTGACGTAAAAAACCTGCTGAACGGTTAGAAATTACTGCTTGAATTTCTGCAATAATTGCTAAAGCAATTTATTGTGGATTATCAGCACCAATATCTAGACCAACTGGAGCATATAAACGTTTTTTGTATTGCTCATCTATGGAAATTTCTGCTAATAATTTTTCGGTTCTTCTGCAGGGTCCGAGTATTCCTAAATGCAGTTAGCTATTTCTTTGGAATGCGCTCCAATTCAGCAATTAATAATGAATAATTACTTATCAGGTTGGGGAAAGAGACTTTGACATTAACTTTTTATTATTTCTAAATTTCAAAGGTTTCTTTTGCCTTTCCCAACATTAATAGCTGAATTGCGCAGTTCCGACCATAGGAGGCTAGCTAATAGCTGACAGCTGTTTGCGCAGCATTCCGGAGGAAATGCTTACTATGGAACAGTTGTTTGCGTAGCACTCCGCAGGAGAAACAATCAAATATCAATAATCAAACTTCTGCCTTTTTTCTTTTTCATTCTGCTATATATTTTGACAGTTTGATAAATTATATAGAATCCGGTTATATAGTATATGTTTATAACTATACTTCAAGGCTTCAATCTCCCTACTCCCCTACTCCCCTACTCCCTACTCGCCCCAACAACTCTAATAAGTATTCAACCGGATTTGATAAATTCTATGTGGACAGCTATAAAAGTTTAAACTATTAAAATTGCTGTCCTATTTTATAATTTTTTTGATTAATTCTAACTCCTGACTTCTGACTTCTGACTCCTGACTCCTTCGATAATGGCAGGTATTTGACTTTAGCCCACGCGGCAATAACATGACCTAGCCATTTAGTTTTGTCATAAGATTGATAGGAAAGAATATTATACTCTCGATTTGCTGTTTTGATTAATAAGCCCCATGATGAAAATCTATTTCCTTTAAAACCACTGGTTTTGACTTGTTGTACATATTGAATTTTTGACCGCTTAATTTCTTTTTTTCATTTGTTAAAATACCTATATTTTTGGTAAAAATTAAGCAATTGAATCTAAAGTTAAAACTTAATTTACCTAGAAAAAAATAGAAAATTATATAGACTTGATTAAAGATTTTAGCAGCAAAAAAATACAAAACTAAGGGAATAAAAAAAAATTAGAAAAGTCAAAATACTAATCACATAATCTAGAGTCAGCATAAATGAAGTTA
>NZ_BLZO01000054.1 GCF_014132355.1 Okeania sp. KiyG1 | reverse complement strand
TTAATATCATACTCTAATTTACCAACGTCAAAAAACTTTCTCCTGTTCTTCCTCTTTTTTCTTGCTTCTTTCTTCTTGCTTCTTCCTTCTTCTTCTTCACTGATAACTGATAACTGATAACTGATAACTGATTTCTTTCCTCCTGAGTTCTCAGTAATTAATATTAATATCATACTCTAATTTACCAACGTCAAAAAAACTTTCTCCTGTTCTTCCTCTTTTTCTTGCTTCTTTCTTCTTGCTTCTTCCTTCTTTCTTCACTGATAACTGATAACTGATAACTGATAACTGATTTCTTTCCTCCTGAGTTCTCAGTAATTAATATTAATATCATACTCTAATTTACCAACGTCAAAAAACTTTCTCCTGTTCTTCCTCTTTTTCTTGCTTCTTTCTTCTTGCTTCTTCCTTCTTTCTTCACTGATAACTGATAACTGATAACTGATAACTGATTTCTTTCCTCCTGAGTTCTCAGTAATTAATATTAATATCATACTTCTAATTTACCAACGTCAAAAAAAAACTTTCTCCTGTTCTTCCTCTTTTTCTTGCTTCTTTCTTTCTTGCTTCTTCCTTCTTTCTTCACTGATAACTGATAACTGATAACTGATAACTGATTTCTTTCCTCCTGAGTTCTCAGTAATTAATATTAATATCATACTCTAATTTACCAACGTCAAAAAAACTTTCTCCTGTTCTTCCTCTTTTTTCTTGCTTCTTTCTTTCTTGCTTCTTCCTTCTTTCTTCACTGATAACTGATAACTGATAACTGATAACTGATTTCTTTCCTCCTGAGTTCTCAGTAATTAATATTAATATCATACTCTAATTTACCAACGTCAAAAACTTTCTCCTGTTCTTCCTCTTTTTTCTTGCTTCTTTCTTCTTGCTTCTTCCTTCTTTCTTCACTGATAACTGATAACTGATAACTGATAACTGATTTCTTTCCTCCTGAGTTCTCAGTAATTAATATTAATATCATACTCTAATTTACCAACGTCAAAAAACTTTCTCCTGTTCTTCCTCTTTTTCTTGCTTCTTTCTTCTTGCTTCTTCCCTTCTTCACTGATAACTGATAACTGATAACTGATAACTGATTTCTTTCCTCCTGAGTTCTCAGTAATTAATATTAATATCATACTCTAATTTACCAACGTCAAAAAACTTTCTCCTGTTCTTCCTCTTTTTTCTTGCTTCTTTCTTCTTGCTTCTTCCTTCTTCTTCACTGATAACTGATAACTGATAACTGATAACTGATTTCTTTCCTCCTGAGTTCTCAGTAATTAATATTAATATCATACTCTAATTTACCAACGTCAAAAAAACTTTCTCCTGTTCTTCCTCTTTTTCTTGCTTCTTTCTTCTTGCTTCTTCCTTCTTTCTTCACTGATAACTGATAACTGATAACTGAAATGACTCATCCGTCATGATAAAATTCATATTATGCTCAACCTTTCAATCAAGAAAACTTCATGTCTGACAGAACTTATGAATTAATACTGCGAAACAGTTGTTTATTACAACCAACTCAAAAAACAGAAATAGTAGATATCGCCATTGACAACAGTAAAATTGTTTCTATTTCTAGGGAAATTCCAGCTTTTGCTTACCAAGAACTCGATCTTCAGGGAAAATTAGTCAGTCCACCATTTGTAGAATCTCACATTCATCTAGACTCTGCTCTCACTGCGGGAGAACCACGATGGAATCAAAGTGGAACATTATTTGAAGGTATAGAAATTTGGGGCGATCGCAAGCAAGACTTGACACTAGAAGATGTGAAAAAACGTGCTATTGAGACTCTTAAACTCCAAGCTAGACAAGGAGTATTATTTGTTAGAACCCACGTCGATGTTAGCGAACCGACACTAACAGCATTACAAGCACTTTTAGAAGTAAAAGAAACTGTCAAAAATTGGATGACTTTACAAATAGTTGCTTTTCCCCAAGATGGTATTTATAGTAAAGATGAAAACCTCTCACTTTTAGAAACAGCTTTACAATTAGGAGTGGATGGTGTGGGTGGAATTCCTCATTATGAATTTACGAGGGAAGATGGGGTGAAATCTGTGCATAAAATTTTTGAATTGGCAGAAAAATATGACTGTTTTATCGATATTCATTGTGATGAAATAGATGACGACCAATCACGTTTTTTAGAAGTAGTTACTGCTGATGCAATTAGAACAGGTTTAACTTCACAAGTAACTGCTAGTCATACTACAGCTTTTGGTTCTTATAATAATGCTTATGCTTTAAAAATTAATGAGTTTATTAGAGAGGTCTAAAATTAATTTTATTGCTAATCCTTTAATTAATATTACTCTTCAAGGTCGTACTGATACTTATCCAAAAAGACGGGGTGTGACACGAGTTAAGGAGTTATGGGAACGAGGAATAAATGTTAGTTTTGGCCATGATTGTTTACAAGATCCTTGGTATAGTTTGGGTACTGGTAGTATGTTGGATGTAGCTTATATGGGCGTACATATATGTCAGATGACTGGAATTAAAGAAATTGATGCTTGTTATCAAATGGTTACTTGGAATGGTGCGAAAACTTTAGGAGTAGAAGATGGGTATGGAATTAAGGTAGGAAAACCAGGCAATTTAATAGTTTTAGATGTGGATAGTTGTTTTGATGCAATTAGGAAACGTGCTACTATTAAATATGTATTTAATCATGGTAAATTATTGGCAGAAAATGTGCCTGGACAAATAAAATTTACTTCTTTGAATAGAAAGTATTAATTTGAATTAAATCCGAAAAAATATGAAAAATATCGAAAAATATGTCGAATGTACGGCAGAATTAATCAATTTACCATTACAACCAGAACATCTTCCCGGTGTAGTAGAAAATCTAGAAAGAATAGCAGCGAACGCTCAATTAGTCATAGACTTTCCCCTACCACCAGAAATAGAACCAGCACCAAAATTTGACCCAGAAAAATTAGAGAATTGATGTTACAAAAACTGGTAGAAGTGTATTGTAATTATGGTGTTGCTGATTCTGGGTATGATTTTGCCCCCCGAGCAAGCCAAAATTGGGGGGAATAAAACTCTAAAGTTCCCCGTGATCCCCCTCCCGTCCCCCTTGAAAAGGGGGAAGCCAGATGTTGCTGCGCTTTTTGTTGAACGGGGGATGCGCGGGGGCGAAGGCGAGAACCAAACAATCGCGCATTCATACTTCAATTCAGCAACGCCGTAATTATTTTTGTTACCAGACACAATAGTGGGAGCATCTTGCTCCCTCCCAATCAGAATTTCCTCCGTAGACATGGCTTGTTACTATTCAGAATCATGCGAACAGAACCACCCAAAAACCTCCTTATTTTTTTACCTATTAATTAAACCAAAATGACTATCAAATTTAATGAAATAGATGCAACGGCGATCGCCACAGCTATCAAAACAGGCGAAACCACAGCTCAAACCATAGTAACTAAATGTTTACAACAAATTAACCAGCACAAGCAAACCCTCAACTGCTTCACTGCTATTACTACAGAAACCGCACTGAACACTGCCAAACAAATAGACACAGAAATTGCTCAAGGCAAAAATCCTGGTATCCTAGCAGGGGTGCCCTTTGCAGTCAAAAATCTCTACGACATCGCAGGTATAACCACCCTCGCTGGGGCCAAAATAAACGCCGAAAACCAACCCGCAACAGTAGACGCAACCGCCGTAGCTAAACTCAAACAAGCAGGTGCCATCCTCGTCGGTGCCCTCAACATGGACGAATACGCTTATGGTTTCGTAACAGAAAACAGTCACTATGGCGCAACACCTAATCCCCACGACCTTACCCGCATCTCCGGAGGGTCATCCGGTGGCTCTGCTGCTGCCGTTGCTGCTGGTTTAGTACCAATAACTCTCGGTTCCGATACCAACGGTTCTATCCGCGTACCAGCCTCCTTATGCGGTGTATTGGGATTTAAACCCACTTATGGACGCTTATCGCGAGCAGGGGTTTTTCTGTTTGCAAGTAGTTTAGACCATGTCGGACCATTTGCTCGTTCTGTAAAAGATATCGCAACAGTTTATGATGTTTTACAGGGGTCAGATATGAGAGACCCAGTTTGTACCCATCGCAGTCCGGAAGCTTGTTTGCCTCAACTCAATCAAAATATTGAAGGTTTACGCATTGCCGTTGCTGACGGTCACTTTGCCACAGGTGGGGAGCCAGAAGTTTTCGCAGCAGTGGAACAGGTCGCGACAGCATTGGGAGTAACTCGAAGGGTGACTATACCGGAGGCGCATCGAGCTAGAGCTGCTGCTTATATTATAACTGCTGCGGAGGGGGCGAATTTACATTTAGAAAATTTACGCACTCGTCCCCAAGATTTCGATCCGGCAACTCGCGATCGCTTTTTGGCTGGTGCTTTAATTCCAACAGACTGGTATATTCAAGCTCAACGTTTCCGACGTTGGTATCAAGGTTGCGTTGGAGAAATATTTAAGGAAGTAGATATTATTCTGGCTCCCACTACTCCCTGTGTTGCACCACTGTTGGGGCAAGAAAAAATGACTATTGCTGGGGAGGAAATATTAGTGCGTCCGAATTTGGGTTTGTATACGCAACCTTTATCTTTTATTGGGTTGCCAGTTTTGTCAGTTCCTATCTGTCGTACTAATGGTTTACCTTTGGGGGTACAAATTATTGCGGCACCTTATAATGAAGCGTTGATTTTACGGGTAGCAGCAGCGTTGGAGATGGAAGGAATAATTGCATTGTAGTTTGTAGCAGAGCTTTGTAATATCATGTCCGCTTGAATACTTATTAGGACTTACGCAAAGGCACTATGTATAGAGTCTAAATTTTATTGGCCAATAGTTTTACAGCGCTTTTCAGATTAATGAACCACATTGTCATAACCACAACCCTGTAGGGGCGATTCGCGAATCGCCCCTACTGTGGTCTACCCAAATGAAAACCGCTGTAAGTGCTATATATAGCGTATCTGCGTAAGTA